>CAIXQV010001222.1 GCA_903921605.1 uncultured Planctomycetaceae bacterium
ACCGTCCGGTTCGATCCGGCACAAGAAACGCCGGATCCTCCCCGCCTTCAACCACATTGATGAGATTCAGTTTTCCTGTCGCAGCATCAATTCTGAACGAGGCCAGTTGCCCGGAACTTCGATAAGACACAAACAAAACTCGCCCGTCCTTCGAGGCTGTCAGATACGCGGGCTCAGCACTGCATTCCGTAACCTCAGTTCGCCGCAGTTCCCCGGAATCAACCGTACGTTGAAACGTAACAATCTTCCGCTCCTGCAACAGACTCACGAAGACAAACGATTCTCCCTTAGCAGCCCCGGGATTCATCAGAAGCAAAGATGCAACAATCTGCAGCATCCAGACGATTCGCGACATCAAACTCTCCCGCAACCTGGCCTATTCTTGCCTGGACTGCTGCAGCCCGCTGCAGCTTTCCGATCCACAGCCTGCTGTGGCTCAACTTTTCCTGCACTGCTCGATTCGTAAAAGACTCACGATAATAGTTTGGCAGCAGGCTGCCTGCACCGAAAGCGGCGGCAGGCTGCCGCAGTCCAAAAAAACTCTGGCGCAAGAAAAAAGGCTTGAGCCATCAAGAGACAGCTCAAACCTTTTGATGAATTAAAAACTGACTGACCGACTATCGGTAATCAATCTCGATGTCGCCATCGCGTTCAATCTCAATTTCCACGCCGCGGTAACGACGGAAGTGACCGTGGCGACGATAGTAACCGGGAACCGCGTAGGCCGCTGGAGCGACGACAGCCGGTGCTCCGTAGTAAGCAGCAAATGGTGACGGTGCAACCGCAACCGTTGGCACCATCGGTGCATAGTACGATGTTGAGTAACCGACAGTACTGACCGGATACGAATGAACGGAAACGACCGACATTGATGGAACCACATAAGCCGGCTGATAGCTGACAACCGGTGCCGCATAAACCACTGGCGGAGCGGCGAAAGCATAACCCGGAAAGTAGTAGTGATCACCGGCCTGAGCAGCAGCAGACACCGCGGCCACTGCGATGAAACAGCTCATGAAATGACGCAACATTGTGAAAGCCTCCCTCTGATCCATTATTCAAACCCAACGCCGACGACACTCGGTCGACAATTCCTTTCGCCCCAAAACTGAAATAATGGGGTATTGTGGGCAAGTTTAACGGGCCAATGGGACAGCAAAAAGTCTGCCGGATTCCAGTTTCCTTAAATTCCCAACCACCCTGAAACGCGTCACCTTACGGTTTCGCGCGCCAGTATCAGCAGCAAAACAGCACCCTTTACTTCTGATAAATCGGCAGATAATGGTATTTCACGGACAGGCTCAAAACGGCCATCGACGTGGAATAGACAGCTCCGTGGTTTTTCTCTTCGCCGTTGGCTGCGGTCCACGAACCATCACCCGCCTGTTTCGGCAGCAGCATTTCCTGCACAAGTTTCTGAGCAGTCTCCGAGTGATTCCCGCCGCGTTGATACATCCCCTGAGCGTAGTAGTACGTTCCATAAAAGCAGAATCGTTCCTCCCATTTCGGTGGATGTTCCAACAGCCAATCAGCCGCTCCGGCGACCAGTGGCGATTCATATTCGCCACAAACCTGCATCGCCAATAATCCCGCAGCCGTCATTGTGAACGTGGGATTGTTCTGATTGGGCTCATAAGTGAACCCACTGGCCTTCTTGTCAGGCAAGCCATTTTCGTCAAGCGGCGAGGCGTATGATCGCTTCAAGTATTCGACCGCGTCTTCAATCGCCCCGGCCGGAACCTGCAGTCCATCATTCTTCGCGGATCGAAGAGCCATCAACTGCCAGACGGTTGCGGAGAGATCCGAGTCCGCTGATTGCGGCTCATAGCGCCAGCCACCGCGATAGTGAGTTGGCTTCTTCTGCTTCTGAGACGCCAGAATTACATCAATTGCTTTCTGACATCGATCATGAATCAATTGATCCTGTTCGATCGTTGTCCCCATCCCCAGCATTTCGGTCAACATCAAAGTAATGATGCCGTGTCCGTACATCCGAGAACCATCTTTGGCTCCAAAATATCCCTTCGGGTCGACTCGATCTTCCTTCAGCACAAACGCCAGAGCCTTTTGCATCGCCTGACCTTCCGGTGAAACATCCGAAGGCTGGATCCCAACGCTGGCCATGGCCATGATCGACAGCGACGTCATCGTCGTATCGATTCCCTTATCCAGAATCGCACCATCTTCACGCTGTTTGCTGATGAGATAAGCAATCGCTCGGTCCAGCGCGAGATCGGTTTCGTCTTTCTGAAAGACCGATGGGGCTTGCGGAGAATCGGCAACTGGCTTCACCGCTTCCTGCGCGGAGACGGATTTGCTCTGCAACAGTAAACCGACCATCATCAACAGGAGGAAAGAGAACCGCATTTTTGCTCGCATTCGATTACCAGTCAGAAACCAGCACATAAGACCCAAAGAAATAACCTTCCCACAGTTACTTCTTCTTCGCACGTTCCGCCAGGACCCTGAAGTAGGTCTCAACGCTCTTGCGATACTCCTCGGAAACAACTTCCGATTTGCCTTTTGTCAGATCCTCTGCCGACTGGCTGCGAAGTTTGCCCCAGTTCTTGCCATCATTGCGATTCACAGGCGTCACTTCAAAATCTGCAACTCGCGGCTCCGTCGATGCCGAATCGGAAGACTGAGTTCCCCCCAATCCCAGAGCCGCCATGGTCTCCTGCTGATTGCGAAGTCTCGCAGCCGCCTGAGCCGCCTGTTGTGCTCGCGCGGCCTGGGCCAATGTGTCCAATTGCGAGGCATTCCGCTGAGCA
>CAIXQV010001223.1 GCA_903921605.1 uncultured Planctomycetaceae bacterium
GAATGAAACGCACCAAATCAAACGAAGAGTTTTTGCTATCGATGAATCTTGGCTGATTGCGATCTTTCCTGCAGACTTTTGAATTCAGGCTTTTCCATGCCCACCGAACTCCATGGCCAGCTCACCGCTGCTGATGCGTCCTTTGCTATTGTTGTCAGTCGCTTCAACGACCTGATCACAAAGCGACTGCTTGAAGGTGCGATTGATACCGTCGTCCGTCATGGCGGAAGTGCCGACAAAGTGACGGTGGCTTGGGTTCCCGGTTCATTTGAGATTCCGCTCGCCGCATCAACGCTCGCGAAGACCGGCAAGTACAGTGCGGTGATCTGCTTGGGAGCCGTGATTCAGGGTTCCACGAGCCATCACGAATACATCAACAGTCAGGTCGCGGCCGGCATCATGAGCATTACTCGGGAAACAGGGATCCCGGTGACTTTTGGCGTAATCACCTGTGAATCCATGGACCAGGCTCTCGACCGTGCTGGTGGCAAGGTCGGCAACAAAGGCCACGAAGCGACGCTGGCGGCGATTGAGATGATCAGCCTGCTGAAAAAGATTAAGAGCTGAATTGCAGTTGCGACGATTTTAAAAACCGTCGCCATGCAATCGGTCCGTTCAGGTTTCTCAAGTCGCGTTTTCGTTTAACGGCAAGCCGCAGGCGACACTTTTAAGTATCGCAGTCGGCTGTAGCTCGCGGTTAAACAAGTGACTTACGCAGCTTTGCGACCAGCCTTGTTGGCGGTCCCCTTACCAACGATCGCATTCATCAGGAAATCGGCCGCGCGCCGAGTTGCCCCGGTTTCGGTGGCTTTGTCGGCCAAGTCACTCATCACGGCTCGACGTTGCGCCAGAGATTGCGGGTTTTGCAGCCAGTCAGTGAGTGTTGCTGTCATCTTCTGAATGTCATTCTCCGGATCGCCGTTGGAGATAAACTCGGGCATTACTTCGTCGTCAGCGATCAGGTTTGGCAGCGTGATAAATCGGCACTTCATCAGAAACTTCGAGAAGAACCGGCCGATCGTGGGCACTCGATAGATCACCATGCCGGGCTTGCGACGTCCCAGCAGTTCGAGGCTGATCGACCCGCTGACCATGTAACAGCAATCGCCCGCTTCAATCGCTTCGGGAGTCTGGTTCACAAAGTAATGCAAAGGCGTGGACAGACCAGCCGCAGCCTGTAGTTCCCGGCACCGCTGCATCTGACGCTCGCGATAACTTCCAACCACCCAGCGAACGTTGGAAACCACAGACTGAACTCGGCGCACAACTTCCAGCATCACTGGCCAGTTCTTTTCGATCTCATGATTTCGAGAACCTGGCAACAGAGTCACGACGGTCTGCTTCGCAGTTCCTCGCATTTCAGTGATGGCCTCTGTATCGATCTGGCGTTCAGCGACCTGATCAAAGAACGGATGTCCGACCCACGTCGCATTCACACCGCGAGCTTTATACCAGTCATACTCGAACGGCAGAGCACAGAGCACATGGTCCACCCACTTGCGAACACGTTTAATGCGCCAACCAGCCCAGCCCCAAAGTTGTGGTGGCAGATAATAGTAAACCGGAATACCTCGCGTCTTTGCCGCGCGAGCGATCCACCAGTTGAACCCGGGGAAATCCACGAGCACTACGGCATCAGGCGGATTGGTGTCAAAATACGCTTCGGCCTGCTTCACTAAGCGGCGAAACTTAGCCAGCAACGGGACGACTCGCAAAAACCCCATCACGGCCAGTTCGGTCAGTTCAAAATGCAACTGACACCCGGCGTCTTGCATGTTCGGACCGCCAAAGCCCTCCGCCTGGAACTCGGGATGCCGCGACTGCAGTTCGCGAATCAATCGAGCGCTATGTTGGTCGCCACTGGGTTCACCGGCGGAAAAGAAAATTCTCATCGAAGAAATCCGTTTCTGATGTCGTCAATCAACGAAGACGCGCGGTCAGACGAATGAAAAACACAAGAACACTATCTGAGCCAGAGGTGCTAGTGGTCTATCGGTCTTGTGGAAAACTGAGCATTCTCGGTTAACGGCGAGCCGCAGGCGTGGCGAAATGGGGCCACGTCGCCTGCGGCTTGCCGTTAGACGAGCAATTCAACAGTTTGGCCTCCCACTGACGGCCTCCATGTCTTGCCTGCAGTTCATTTTGACATGAAACCATGATTCGGTCTAGACTGCGTCGCGCGGCGGGGGATTTGCCGCAGTTTACCGGTCACCGTTAGTGGCTCGTCAATCGGCGGTTTAATCGAATCCGTCGCTCAGCAAGGATGTGAGAAATGAAAACTGTCGGCATTATTCCTGCTCGTCTCCAGTCCACTCGACTACCTCGCAAGCTGCTGCTGAACGTCACCGGGAAGCCACTGATTCAATACGTCTGGGAAACGGCCTGCGAATGCCCTGAGTTCCATGACGTGGTGATTGCGACCGACAGTGAAGAAATTGCTCGCGTGGTCCATTCGTTCGGTGGTCGTGCCGAGATGACCGGGCCACATAACAGCGGAACCGATCGAATTGCCGAGGTGACTCGCCGCTGTTTTTCCGATGCCGATGTCATTGTCAATTTGCAGGGTGATGAGCCCGAACTGGATCCACAGGTTGTCGCGGCTTTGGTTCGTGAGATGCGAACTTCTGGCTGTCAAATGGCGACCGTTGCTGCTCCGATTACTTCTCCAGCCGTTGTGCGTGATCCCAGTTGCGTCAAAGTCGTGATGGATGTGAATGGCCGAGCCATGTATTTCAGCCGTTCGCCAATTCCGTTCAGTCGAGATCTCGCGATTGAAGATCACTTTCGAGAAGGTGAACCTTCGCCGTGGCTGTTGCACGTCGGGCTCTATGCCTTCCGTCGTGACTTTCTTCTGAAGCTGACCACCATGCCGCCTTCTCCGCTGGAGCAGCTTGAGAAACTCGAACAGTTGCGAGCTCTGCAGTCCGGTGCATCAATGGCGGTGGCCGTGGTGAATCATGCGGCCGTGGGAATTGACACGCCGGAAGACTACGCCGCCTTTGTTGCTCGCCAGCGATCACAGATTCGCCGAGCGGCCTGAAGTCTCACTGTGATCATCTGATGAACGCAGGCCGGATCAAGTGGAGAGTGTTTTGGCACGGACCCTAAACTGGCTTTTTTAACAGGGAGAGCAGTCCACTGTTCTCTGCGGCGTCGAGAGGGGCGTACTCGGTGGCGAAACGGTCGAGAATCACGATCGGATCGAATGAGTACCAGATGGGAATTGTCGACGCGATTGTCGCCAGAGCCGCGCTGCTGCCGGTAACCACTCCGGAACTGATTGCACCGGACGATTGGATTTGCTGAGCCATTAGAGCGCCGCTGGACGTGGTGCCTCCGAGGTTCGACATATGGCCCACGATTGTTTCGAACGTCTTTGCGGCCGCAAGTTGTCCTTTGGAGGTCACGTAAAGATAAGTATTCGTGGTGGTGCTCGTGCCCAGAACTCCGACGGCCGAGCCTTTGCCGATCGCGGACATGGCTCCTACGGCGACGACGCTGGTCAGCACTGCTGAAGACGCATCTTCGATGGAGTCTGCGGTCAGTGATTGTTCCACTGCGATTTCCACATCGGTGGGAGCTGCCGAGTGAACTTCGTTGGGGACAAGTGAAAGCTCATCGACGCCTGTCAGTATCACGTCAGGCGACTGTGAACCAGTTTCACGAGGAGCAGCGGGAGGTGTTGCCGAATCTTCGGTTCTGATCACGGTTTCATTCTGTGACTCGGCATCAAGCTGCTGGCCAGGTGCCGCTGCTTCGTCACGATTACTTTTGCCTGTTTGTACGGTCGTCTCTTTGGGCCGTTCGGAGAAGTTCTTGTCTCGCTCGGACTCTACCTTTTGCTCTTGCACACTGTCGTCGGCTGACGACTTTTTCTGGTCTTTGATGGAGTTGGCATGGATCAGTGCGTCGACTTCATCCTGATTTCCTTCGTTGCCGCGAGCGTAGTTCGGACCATTTCCATTCCCTTTGCCAGAGTTCCCACTTCCGTTTCCATTGTTATTGTTCGGGGTCAGAACACCTCGTGCCGTGACAGTGAATGACATCGTGGTCGATGTGGTTCCGTCAGATACGGTCACGGTGATCACCGTCTGAGCCTGAGTATCCGTTGATGTTGGCAGAATCTCGATTGTGCGGAACTGGCCGATTCCTCCGAGAATAATATTCTCGATCGGAACAACATGTAGATCGCTGGACGTTGCAGTGACGATCAGAAACCGGGACTGGGTATCCACGTCGGAGACCTGAAACTGCAGGGAACCGGTTCCACGCAACTGGTCGATCTGCTGATTGCTGACGATGGTGACTGGCGGAGCGTCTTCGACATTGGCGATAGCAGCCGTTGCAACCGAATCCAGTTGCTCGATCTGTCCGTGCCCGTCTGTGTAGGTGACTCGCAGGCTGATCATGGAACCAACGTCTTCATCTCTCAGCCGATAGGTTGCGTCCTCGGCCCCGTCGACAGCGACGCCGTCTCGCAACCACTGAAAGCGATACTCTCCTGTTTCGTCATCATCTCTGATCCCGTCCGTGTTGGCTGTCAGCGATTGATCTTCGGTCGTTACGCCGGTAATCGATGGTAATCCCACGGGATTGTCGTTCACATTCAGAACCCGTCCGGTCGAATCAGAGTTTGCTGACTCATCCGTGCCATGATCGTCTGTGTATTCGACCTTGGCGCTGATTCGTGCGTTGACGTCGTTCTCGACAAGTGTGTAATTCGCCGATGTGGCTCCCGCGATTTCTTCGCCGTCACGGTACCATCGATATTGAAGCGTCCCCAGCCCGTCATCATCCCGCAGTCCTGAACTATCGACAGTCAAAGTCGAATTCTGTTCGGCATTGCCCACCAGAAAGACCTGCCCCGTCAACGCATCATTGATGTTCGCAATAGCATCCGTCGCACTGGATGTGATCACCTCGGTTGAACCCAATGCATCCGTATATGTGACCCGGAGACGGATCTGCGCGTCAACATCGGCGTCGCTAAGCCGATAAGAGTCGTTCGTCGCCCCGGAGATTTCAACGCCGTCTCGCAGCCATTGATATTGAAAAGCTCCGAGACCATCATTATCCGCGAGCGAAGATGTGTCGGCCGTTAACAGCTGATCTTCGACCACATTGCCCTGAATCTCGGGACGTCCTGAGGCCACATCGTTGACGTTGGCAATCGCAGTTGTGGGGGCAGATGTCAGAGTTTCCTGAGTTCCCTGACCGTCAAGGTATTGAATCTCCACGCTGAGTTGCGTGCCGACGTCGGAATCACCCGTTGCATAAGTCGCTGACGTGGCTCCGGAAATTGCCGAACCATTCCGCAGCCACTGATACCGAATGCTTCCCAGTCCATCGTCATCAGAAACCGCATTGACTCGCGCCGTCAGCGTCTGACCTTCAACGGCTGCCCCGGAAATTGCCGGAAGACCAACAGGAGTATCGTTGATCGCAGCAATTGTGTTGGTTTCGTTCGAGGTCAGAACTTCGTCCAGTCCATGACCATCGGTGTAGCTGACTGCGACAGAAACCCGATTGCCAACATCGGCGTCCGTCGGTCGATACGTTGAAGACGTCGCGCCGGAGATGTTGACTCCATCGCGAAGCCATTGATAGCGGAATGTGCCAAGCCCGTCGTTGTCCGAGATGCCTGAGAC
Source organism: uncultured Planctomycetaceae bacterium (assembly GCA_903921605.1). Next base: position 5,649 of record CAIXQV010001223.1, read on the forward strand.
ATCGGCCGTAAGAATCTGATCCTCCGTGGCAACACCAACGATCACTGGTTCACCGACCGGTGTGTCGTTGGTATTCACAACCTTTGAGGAAGTCTGTGACGTCAGTGATTCCGCGGTGCCATAGTTGTCCGTCCAGGAAACTCGCACACTGATTCGTGCGTCGACATCGGCGTCAACCAGTTGATAGTTTGCAGAGTTCGCTCCGACGACACTTACACCGTCGCGCAGCCACTGGTATTGGAATGTCCCAAGTCCATCAATGTCCGTAATGCTGCCGGTGACAGCATTGAGCGTCTGACCTTCCAGAGCTGATCCGGAGATTGTCGGACGACCGGTTGGAGTGTCGTTGATGTTAGCAACTGGCGAACTTACGGCCGAAGTCAGCGACTCTTGAAATCCCTGATCGTCAGTCCAGGAAACTCGTACGCTTAACTGAGTTTCCACGTCCGCATCACGTGGAGTGTAGTTGGCTGCATTCGCACCGCTGATTACAGCACCATTTCGGAGCCATTGATAGCTGAATGCATTCAGTCCATCCGCGTCGGAAATTCCGGAGACGTTGATGGTGAGTGGCTGATCTTCCTGAGGAGTGCCGGAGATTGTCGGCAGTCCAGTCGGAGCATCATTGATCGCGGCAATCATCGACGACTGTGACGACGTCAAAGTCTCAGTTGTGCCCAGACCATCCACGAAAGAGACTCGCAGACTGATCCGAGTTCCGACATCCGCGTCTGTTGTCGAGTAGTTTGCCGATGTCGCCCCGGAGATTGCAGAACCATCTCGCAGCCACTGATAATTGAACGCGCCCAACCCTTCGATGTCAGAGATTCCCGCCACGTTGGCCGTAAGCGTCTGATCTTCCTGAAACACACCGGAGAGTACCGGCACGCCAATCGGTAAGTCATTGACGTTCTGCACCGCGCTGGTCGACGCGGAGGTCAGCGTCTCCGTCGTTCCCTGATTGTCGGTGTAGCTGATTTGCACGGACAGAGTCGCCCCGACGTCCGCGTCTCCGGTCGCATAATTCGAGTTCGTCGCGCCTGAGATGGCTGAACCATTTCTCAGCCATTGATAGCTCAGCGTTCCCAGACCGTCGGCGTCAGAGAGACCCGCGGTGCTTGCAACCAGCGTCTGGTTCTCGCGTATCGTGCCCTGAATTACGGGCAATCCCACTGGAGTATCGTTGATCCCCGTGATCGCAGCAGTCGAGGATGAAGTCAACGACTCCTGAGTGCCATGACTGTCAGTGTAGCGAACTCTGACAGAAACCATTGCCCCGACGTCAGCGTCCGTTGATGTGTACGTAGAATTCGTCGCCCCGGAAATATTCGTACCATTTCGCAGCCATTGATAGCCGAATGTTCCGAGACCATCGTCATCTGAAATTCCGGAGGTGTCAGCCGTCAGAGTTTGATCTTCTGTTGCAATACCGGAGATCAACGGCAGACCGTTCGGCGCGTCGTTGATGTTCTGAATCGAGGCGGTCGAAGCTGAGGTCACGGTTTCAACAGTGCCCTGAACATCGGTGTAAGTGATTCGGAGGGCCAGATTTGAGCCGACGTCCGCGTTACTGGTGCTGTAGGTCGTGCCGGTGGCTCCGACGATGGTGGAGCCGTTCCGCAGCCATTGATAGCTGAACGTTCCCAGTCCATCGTTATCCGCGATTCCGGAGACGTCTGCGGTCAAAGTCTCGGCTTCCCGCAGTACTCCGTTGATCACCGGCGAACCGCTCGGAGCATCATTTTCGTTCTGAACGGAGGCCGTCACGGCCGATGTCAGAGATTCCGTAGTCCCCTGATCGTCGACATACGAGACACGCACGGAAAGCATTGATCCCACGTCAGCGTCACCTGTCGTGTATGTCGCGGCTGCAGCCCCCATGATATTGGAGCCATTTCTCAGCCATTGGTAGCTGAACGCGCCCAGACCATCCGCGTCATTGATCGCGGACGTGTTGGCAGTCAGCGTCTGGTTCTCGCGTATCGTGCCCTGAATCATGGGCAATCCCGCCGGAGTGTCGTTGATCCCGATGATCGCAGCGGTCGAAGCGGAAGTCAGCGTTTCGACAGTTCCATGACCGTCAGTGTACGAAATCTGCAGGCTGATGCTGGATCCAACATCAGGATCGCTGGCCGAGTAAGTGCTGGCGGTTGCTCCGGAGATCACAGAGCCCTCTCGCAGCCATTGATAATTGATGGTTCCAAGTCCATCAATGTCGGCCAATGCAGACACGTCGGCCGTCAACGTTTGATTCTCTGTCGCTGTGCCCGTGATTAAAGGCAATCCGGTGGGAACATCATTGATATTCTGTACGGCTGCGGTCTGGGCTGAAGTCAAAGTCTCGAGAGTTCCAAACGCGTCGGTGTAACGAATGCGCACAGACAGCTGTCCATCCACCTCGGCATCGCCTGTGGCATACGTCGAGGATGTTGCTCCAGCGATGTCCGTTCCGTTGCGAAGCCACTGGTAACTCAAGGCGCCCAGACCATCCGCATCGCTGATTGCGGCGGTGTTGGCTGTCAGTGTTTGATCTTCACGGACCAAGCCCGTGATCGTGGGAATTCCGATTGGCGCGTCGTTTGTGGCGACCACGGCGATCGTTCTTGTGGCCGCGGTGCTGGTCAGATGAGCGTCACTGGCAGTGATTGAGATCGTCCGATTGCTGGTCGATGGTGCGTTACTGTTGTTCGAATACGTGACAGATCGCAACGCTGTTTCGTAGTTAGCGACGCTGGTCGAGCCGGTCAGTGTCAGCGTGCCCGTTGAGGAATCCCAGGTTCCGCTGATGCCCGATTGATTGGTAAAGGTGAGCACATCCTGCGTCGAATCATAGTTGCCGGTGATTCTGACCGTGGCGGAGATCAGCGTGGCGCTGTCCGCATCAGTCAGAGTCAGCTGGTCATCAATCGCGATCGGACCACTGTCCTCGGTGTAAGTCAGCGTCAGGCCGCTGGTCGTCAGTGATGGAGCCACGAACGGACTGAACGTATCGTTCGTCAGATCGTAGATGCCATCCAGAAACTCCGCACGTTCAATATTGGTCAGGGTGTCTGTCCCGTCACGCCCCGGAGTTTGATCGTCAATGACTTTGTCGGGAGTGCCGCTGATGGCGTATTCGGCATAGTTGCCAGAATAGACAACGGTATCGATGCCACCCAGCCCATCGATGAAATCATTGCCATTCGTGGCCGCGATCACATCGGCGGCTTCAGTGCCTGTGTAGTTTGCGAGGATATGGTCCCATGTGGACCAGAGTTCTTCAGAGAACGCGACCTTTGTGGAGACGTTGCCAACCTGTTCTTCCAGAATCCAGTCGCCGCCCTGCGTCGTCGCCCCGGTCGCGTCATCACTGGCCGCCACATCGCCTCCAGAGGCTTCAGCAATGACCTGCATCAGGGCTCGGCCAGACTCCACAGCCGCCAGATCGCAGCCGTAGATCAGTATGTCGGCATCCGAAGTCAGTGTATTCGCCCAGGACTCAATGGCGCTCAAATGATTGGAAACGGTGCCGACATCCAGAATCTCATTACCCAGCTCAACACGACCTTCAGACCCGTGCGACACGATATGTACCGCCGCGACGTTATTCAGGTTGCTCAAAGTGGCCGTAATCTGATCAATACCGCCGCGGTCGGGGTCCAGCAGGATTGCGATGAATTCTCGATTTGGATCCGACTCGTTTTGTAAATCAACCAGCAACGCGTTGAGATCGGGAGTACTTGAATCAATAAACACCACCTCCCGTAACGGTTCCGTGTCCGGTACAGGTTCAGCATTACCGTCAGTGATGTCCGAATTACGGTCAGCAATATCCGTGGTCAGTTGACCTGGCCATCCGGTGGCGGCCAGATCAAACAGATCCATGTCTGACAATGTGGCGAATTCTGTCAGAGCCTCGGCAGCCCCCGCATCAAGTCCAGAGCCGACTACGCTCAGTTCATCGGGATTCACGTCTTCGACGAGGTCAAGATCATGCGCAGAGGCCGACATCAGCAGAAGAGGTTCGAGTTGCTCAAGTCTGTCGCGCGCAGGCATGCCCTTAACACCGAGCGGTGTCGACTTTACAGGCGATATCAGACGATTGAACTTCATCAGACTTTAGTCGCGTATTGAGCGTTTTCGTTTAGCGGCGAGCCTCAGGCGTAGGCAAAAGTGGAAACGACACCTGCGGCTTGCCGTTCAACAATCACATCAACAGACCTCGCTGCCGATGCCTGCGAGACACGGCGCTGTGGTCGGAAGCGTTCTCATCACACAAAACGCCAGGAACGCCACTAAATAACGATCGCAGGGAAATATCCAGAATGTCCCAAGGAAACTCATAGCTCGCAAAGCCTGCAGCGGCGTGGAAAACGTGAATCTGTCCTCAAAAGCAAAGTGGACAATTCGCCAGAATCGATTTAATCGCAACGTGAGCAGGCCAACAACGACTACTGAACGAACCAACGGCCGTCCTCAGAACTCGACAAATTCCAGCAAAAGCGGATCACTCTGAAATCGCAGCCGAAATCTTTGAGCTACGTTTGCATCAGACCACACTCAAGAATCCTGCGCTGTGGGGAGATGTTGAACATGACCACCATTGAAACTGAAGATCTCGAAGCCGCATTTCTGAGCGAGTATCCGTTGCTGCATCGTGTTGCCGATGCCAATCTGGACAGGAAACTCCGTGCGCGAGTCAGCCCTTCCGACGTAGTCCAGGACGCCTGGGTCGAAGCCGTCGCGCGGTTTGGCGATAAGGAACAGACGACGGACATGTCCCTGAGCGCCTGGCTGAAGTTTGTTGTTCGCCAGAGTGTGAATCGTTTGCGTCGCTTTCATCTGGGAGCTGACAAACGCACGGTCGATCGCGAGCA
>CAIXQV010001224.1 GCA_903921605.1 uncultured Planctomycetaceae bacterium
AGAAAATTGCCTCGGCGATGAATCTTTGTAACACGTTGCTTCGACTCTTCTAATGCTCGCAGTACCGGAATCCTTGGAAGACGACCGTTGAGATCCGAGAGTTCTTTATTGGCCGCCGTCAAATCATCGATAACTCGACGTTCGTCAGCAGAAGGCTGAGGCAGTTCAATTCTGTCCGCATCAACTCCACTGGTCGCCACGCGAAAACGCCGCAACACAAGAGAGTCACCGTAATGCTGACGCATCGTGATCCGCAACTTCGCGTCACTGTCAATCTGAAGAGGTTCTGCAAATGCAAACAACGCCGCATGTCGTTCGCGTTGGCGAGGACTGACAGCCCAGCCAGTTGCCTTGTCGCCGTCCAGAGCATTCGCGACCGGCCAGCCTTCCTGCGAGTAGTCGGCCCGTACATTTGTCAGCACCAGAAGTTTCGCATCGTTGCCCGTCAACAGTTCGACCTCAAGTTCTGACAACACGAAGTTCGGATCACGAGGATTCCGGCCGACGCCAACTTGTCCGTCCGGGAATTTCTCCGTCAAAACCTCCAGCCGCAGGACGGTGTGACGCCCGGCTTTTACCGGTAAAGTCAGCGTGTACACATCTTCTTTGGGGTTTGTACCGCTGACAATGACACTGTTATCGTCACGCACAGCCAAAGTTGCTGCGCCCTCTGACAAGGCTTCACTCACAGGACCAAAATTCCAGTCGTTTTCTTCAGCTTTGGAACTCGCCTGTTCGGCGGCGAACAGTTTGTCCTTCAGCTCGGTGATGCGAACGTTGATTCGGCTTCTCTCTTCTTCGATCGCTGCTGTTTGAATCTCAAACGTTGGAGCATCATCGTATCGATCGGCATCCTGTGTCTGATTGAAGATCGCATACAGCCCATAATATTCCTGCTGGGAAATCGGGTCGTACTTGTGTGTATGACATTTTGCGCAGCCAGCGGTCAAGCCCATCCAGACCTGCAGCGTCGTGTCGACTCGATCCTTCACCGCGATCGTGCGAAATTCTTCGTCATCGGTTCCGCCTTCATCATTACTCATGGTGTTGCGATGAAAGGCCGTCGCGATCAACTGATCGGTTGTGGCATTGGGAATCAAGTCGCCCGCGAGCTGTTCGACGGTCATCTGATCCAGAGGCATGTCGGCATTAATCGAATTGATTAACCAGTCACGATAGGGCCACATGGTGCGGCCCAGATCTTTTTCGTAGCCTTTTGTGTCCGCATAACGAGCCAGGTCCATCCAGACTCGCGCCCAGTGTTCGCCAAACTGAGGATTCTTCAATAGCTCGTCGACCAGCTTTTCATAGGCTTCATTTGTTGGGCTCGCAGCGAACTCATCGGCCATCTCAACGGTGGGTGGCACTCCGGTCAGATCCAGAGCGACGCGTCGGACGAGCAGATGCGGAGAAGCTTCAGGGCTAAGTTTCAGTTGCTTCGTCGCTAGTGTTGCAGCCACAACTGAGTCAATCGCAGCGGCAGCATTTTCGGTCGCAACTTCCGGACGCACGATTGGCTCAAATGACCAGTGTCGTCCCCAGACCGCGCCTTCTTTGATCCATTGTTTCAAAGTCGCAATCTGTTCCGGTTTCAGTTCTTTGTGCGAGTCCGGCGGAGGCATAATCAGGTCCGCATCTGTGCTGATGATTCGCTGAATCAGAATGCTCTCATTGGGATTGCCGGGGATAATCGTTACGCCTCCGTCGTGAGCCGCTTTGGCGTCAGGTTCAAGATCGAGGCGAAGATTGCCTTTGCGAACGGATTCATCAGGCCCGTGGCAGGCGAAGCAGTTTGTGCTCAATATGGGCAGGACATCTCTGCCGAAGCGAATGGAATCATCGGCAGTCAGCGAGCGAGCCGGTGAAAGGCACAGCAACCCAAGAAGAATAATCTGACCGCTTTTCATGATATCGCGTCCGAAGCATCGCTTTCGAAAATTCACAGTTTCGGCGAGTGTACCGTTCTTCGCCGCTGTGGAAGTTTTACTCGACACTGGCCCGCTCAGGGAAGCTGGCCGCAACATTCTCAGTTTTCTGCGAAGAGGTTTATGCGACGGGGAGAGAAAGTGGCGTCAGGCGGGCGGATTTGCAGTCCTCGTTTAACGGCAAGCCACATGACAGACGCGCCGCAGCGGTTATAGTATGAGAAGAAGTCTGCCCACAGACTGAGTTTCTGTACCAGCACGATCGGTCGCCTCCGCAACTTTGATTATCATGCAGTCGCGGATCGACGGCCTGACGAGATCTCCTCATGTTTCGATTTATCCTTCACAGTATTTTTCATTATCGACGTTCCCACTTCGTGGTGATGCTGGCAGTGGCCGTTTCGACTGCTGTGATCGGCGGAGCATTAATCGTTGGGGATTCCGTGCGAGCCAGCCTGAGGCAAATGACGCTCAGTCGACTGGGTGGGATTACTCATGTGCTGCATTCGCCTCGATTTGTCCGTGAGAAACTCGCCGATGAGATTTCAGAGACGCTAAAGTCGGCCGAAGTCGAATCGTTGCGTTCCGTGCATGCAGCTCCAGCGATGCTGCTGCCCGCGAGTGTGGAAAAGAAAACGGCCACCGGCGAACTTCGTCGCGCGGCTTCTGTGACGGTTCTTGGCCTGAAGCCCGCAGACTGGGGAATGCTGGATTCAACGACCAGCGAAAGTCCCGTTAAGCCCCCTGGCGATGCTGGCATCGTGCTTGGATACAAAACCGCAACCGAACTCGAGGCCGTCGTTGGAGATTCTGTTTCCGTCTGGGTCGAACTGCCCTCTTCGATTCCTCGCGACAGTCTGCTGGGCGAGCGAGAAGACACAACGATCGAGATTGTACTCACGGTCGAAGCTGTCCTGCAGGAGTCCGCAGGTGCGTCCCGATTTTCTTTGCTGCCTGCTCAGCAGTTGCCTTACAACGCGTTTGTTTCGCTGACGACTTTTCAGCAACGACTCAATCTGGAGGAGCGAGTCGCCAGCCGCCGCAATCCGGTATCTCGCCCCGCCCGAGTCAACACGATCCTGATTGGTGGTGATCAGCGTCCGGATCCATCCACGGTGAAATCCGCCAGCGGCCTGATGCAATTGATGCAGAACGATGTCAGTGCAGCGGATGAATTGCAGACGCTCGTGAAAAAATCGATCTCGGCAGAAGACATCGGCCTGCGATTTCGCATCATCGAAGATCGTGGCTACTTGTCTGTCGAAAGCGACAGCATGATTCTTGAAGACTCTATCGCCGACGCCGTGCAGAAAGCGGCCGAAAACATCGGCATGAAAGCCGCGCCGACGCTGGTTTATCTGGCCAATGAGATCAACGCCACCAAGCGTGAAGACAAGAATGCTCGCTTCTCCATGTATTCGATTGTGGCCGGTCTGGATTTCGCACAGCCAGCGCCGCTGGGCCCGATTTTGCTCAATGATGGAACTGCTGTGCCGGCGTTAAAAGATGATGAAATCATTCTTTCAGACTGGTTGGCTGTGGACCTGGGAATTGGAGTTGGCGAGACCGTGGATGCTCGCTGGCATGAAGTCGGCAGTCATGGGGATCTTCCGGAAACGCATAAGACTTTCACAGTGCGGGGAATCCTGAAGGCCGATGATTCGATGTCGGTTGATCAGGATCTGACGCCGTTCGTGGACGGTGTAACGAACGTCGATTCCTTCGGAGACTGGGATCAGCCCTTCGATATGGAGATGGATCGTATCACCAGCCGCGACGACGAATACTGGGATGCTCATCGCGCGACTCCAAAGGCGTTTGTTTCGCTGGCAACGGCCGAGAAATTCTGGAGCAGTCGCTTTGGCCGATACACGTCGATTCGAGTCGCATCAGAGGGAAACGTCCTGCCCAAGGATCGCATGGAGATCGTGCAGTCACGGCTGGCCGATGAAACTCGATCGCTGCTGAATCCCATCAAAATGGGTGTGGGATTCCGGCCGATTCGTGCCGAAGGACTGCAAGCGGCCGTGGGAGCGAATGACTTCACCGGACTGTTTATCGGCTTCAGTTTCTTTTTGATTCTGTCGGCAATTCTGCTGGCCGCTCTGATGTTTCAGCTCAGCGTGCGGCAGCGAGTTGCTCAGATTGGACTTATGGAAGCCATCGGATTTACCGAGCGGCGTGCTCGTCGATTCTTCGTGATGGAAGGCCTGGCCGTTGCATTATTGGGAAGCGTACTGGGCGCGGATTTGGCAGTGTTCTTCGCCAAACTGATGATTCTTGGACTCACGACATGGTGGGTCGGAGCCATCGGAACTCAGTTTCTGCAACTGGATCTGCAGCCGATAAAGTTGGTAATAGCGGCTGGCATTTCGTTGTTTCTTTCCGGTGCAGTCATCTGGAATTCGGTGCGCCGCAGTACGCAACGGTCTCCGCGCGAACTGCTGGCCGGACTTGGGTCGGACGACATGGAGATTCGTCAACGTCCTATTGTGAATGCATTGTTGTCATTGGGGCTGTTACTATCGGCCATCGCGGCCATTGCATTGCCCGTCGCTGGGATCGCCGGATTGCTGCCGACGAACGAAGCGTTTGGCGGTTTGTCGTGGCGAGTCGTCGGATTCTTTCTCGGCGGATTCGCGTGGCTGTCCGTGAGCCTTCTCTGGTTGCGTCACAGCTTGCGTCGGCGAGCTGGTGATGCGGTTCTGGGATCTCAGATTTCCAGCCTGAATGGACTGGCCCTCGCCAATGCCGCGCGGAATCCTCAACGCAGCTTGCTGACCGCGGCCCTAATTGCGTTTGCCGCGTTTGTGATCGTGGCGGTCGGAGCCGGTCGTAGAAATCCAGTGTCGGAAACTCCAGACCTGAATTCGGGCAACGGTGGATTCTCCCTGGTCGCGGAATCATCGCAGCCTGTTCTGTTCGATCTCAATTCAAAAGACGGACAGCTCAAGCTGGGCCTTAACGCATCCCCCGTGACGACGCTTCCCGAAGGTACAAAGGTATTTGGCTTTCGGACGAAACCCGGTCAGGATGCCAGTTGCCTTAATTTGTTTCAGGCGACGGTTCCGACTCTGCTGGGAGCAACTCCCGAGTTTCTGCAGCGCGGCGGATTCCGATTCGCGGATACTCCATTGGATCAGCCCGGCGAAAGTGCTTGGCTAAAGCTTTCGAAGCCTTTACCGGACTATGCTGAAACAGAAAAGTCACTGACGCTGCCGGCCATCCCTGTGATCGGCGACATGAATACTTTGCAGTTCAGCCTGAAGAAGAAAGTCGGCGATGTGATTCTGTTCCCGGACTCACAGAATCCTCAGTATGCCTTGACCGTAGTCGGCATGCTGGACAGCAGTGTCTTCCAGGGCGTGCTGGTGATGTCCGATGAGAATCTCAAGCGAGCAGCCCCGGAAACGTCTGGCTCTGCCTACTTCCTGATTGAAACTGCCAGTGCGGAATCATCTGATAAAGCGGCATCGGCCATCGAGACAGCTCTGCAAACCTATGGAATCGACACGGAACGAGTGAGTCAGCGGCTGGCTGATTTTCTGGCGGTACAGAACACGTATCTATCGACGTTTCAAATGCTCGGCGGCCTCGGATTATTGATTGGTACGTTCGGGCTGGCGGCTGTCATGTTGCGAAACGTGATTGAGCGAAGAAGTGAAATCGCTTTGCTCAGATCTCTGGGGTTTCGCACCAGTCGCATCGTCTGGCTGATCCTTGCGGAGAACTCTCTGCTGCTTGTCGTAGGGATCGCCTCCGGAGCTATCTCGGCGATCATTGCCATGCTGCCGCATTTGCTCAGTACCGGAGCTGACGTCCCCTGGATTCCATTGATGTTTACATTGGTGGCGGTGCTCGCGATTGGTACTCTGGCCGTTCTGATTCCGATCTGGACGGCGGTTCGTGTTTCCGTGCGTGAAGTGCTGTCGACGCAGTAACCAAGTCAATTATCTTCTCTACCCGAGTTGTTTGTAGGGTGTGACCAGTTCGCCGCGGCGAACGCAGGCACACAAAATTTGAAGCATTTGGAAGTTTGTGGACCACCGTGGCTCAATAACGAGCTTTGCCGACGCGAAAGTTTGTCGAGTCGACTCTGGAGGAACCTTTGCAATGAGAATGATGTACTCAAAATTTCTATCAGGGCTGCTCGGCTCTTCTCTGGTTCTCAACGCAGGGTTCGTGGGGGAAGTGCAGGCTCAGTTACCAGCTGCTTCGAAACCAAAGGCGGACGAAACTCCGAAGCCGGTGCCTGACAAGGGGCCGAATGATGAAAAGAAGAAACCTCTCGCGGCATTGCCGGAAAAATTGGCCGAAGAGATCAAAGGCACGACTCCGCTGAATCCGGATTCCACGGTTCTTCTGGATGTCGCAGGCAGCCGAATCGTTCTGCGAACGGAAGTCGCGTGCAAAGATTGCCTGCTGGAGATGCTGCTGGTTCCTGAAGGCAATCGAGAACACGAAACGATCCTCCGCATTCGATCCAAAGCTTACGTGATTCACACGGCATTGCTGGCACTGGGGCTTGAGCCTGGTAAGCCCGCACACTTCTCACCCGAGTTCGTTGCCGCATCAGGCCCGGAGATTGATATCGAAGCGGTTTGGGTCGACGACAACGGCGAAGTCCAGCGTAAACCAGTCCAACGTTGGATCCGTCGTAACATTCATCGGTATTACTCCGCGCCGCTTTCCGGACCGCCGCCAGGGCTTAAGCTGCCTTACAGCAATCTCCGCTGGGATCGCTTTAACAGCGAGATCCTGTGGTATGGCCCAATGAGTGACAAGGAACGCGATGACCTGCTGTCAAAGTGGGACAAGGAAGAGTATCAGCAGGTGATTCGAAAGTTCCACAAGGATGGTCAGTCGATCCCGATGACGGCGAAATTCGTCTTTGTCGGCAGCAGCATGTACAAGGACGAAGAAACGGGCGAAGAGTACTATCAGGCCGAAGGTGGCCACGTAATCTGCACTTCGAATTTCGGCGACGCTCTGCTGGATGTGAAGGAAGAAAGCTCAGCCTCTGATGGATCACAATCCTATGAAGGCTGGAGCGAGCATATTCCTCCGAAGGGAACTCCGGTTCTGCTAATGCTGAAGGCCGCAGAAAAGAAAGACGCTGCGGCTGATGAGAAGAAGGGGGAAGCCGTACCGGAGAAATCCGAGAAGTGATTGCGAAGGCTGTTCAAAGTAGCCGTCTCGCTCCGCCGAGACGAGGCCTTATGGCGGGCCTGTAGATTAGTGCACCCGGATCCAAAATTCAGAAAGCATTCAACAAAGAAACATGCTTCATCTGCCATGCTTGCCCCGAATTTTCGTAAGGCGCAATGCAATCAGATCCGAATCCGATTCAGCCTACTGTCTCTTGATCTAACTGGCATTTACGGACATTACACGGAGCACTGAAATAGGTCGCTTCTTGCCGGCGATTCGGATCTCTCGAGTATCAATGATGAATTCGATCAACGCAGCATTCGTCAAAGTTCCTCCGCCGTTACTTTGAAACTCCACGACGAACACATTCTTGTTTGATGAGATTATCCGGAACCTTCTGAACCCCTGACCATCACTGCCTGAGCACTCAGCCCAGTCTCCGTTCATCACGACTGTCGTCCGGTCAAACTGATTTCGATTCTTGTTGACCGCATCCAAATTGATTTCGGTAACGACGGGCTGTTCCGTATCAGAATTCCAGCAGGTCACCAGTTCAAAAACGGCCGGATGAATCCTGCGAACGTCTTGTACCGCCTCAGCCTTGCCATCATTGCGAATGAAAGCCGCCGTCAGAAAGATAGCCACACTCAGGTACTGACCGATTGTTGTCACAAGAAGACAATCTGTCTGAGAAAGGAGGAATAAAATCTAACGCAGCCACTCAACAAAATCAGGACCTGGTTTACCAACCCTGGTCTATTTCTTTCTGGACGCTGAGATTCGTGTGAGCTTCTGATTGCCGCCTACGAAACAATCTTAGCCCCCAACGATCTACTCGATTGACTGTAACTCGAAAACCGCTGCATGTCTGCCCGCGTTCTTTTACGTCCAACCTCTAAGAATTGCCCCCATCAAAGTAGCCGTCTCGCTCCGCCGAGACGAGGCCTTATGGCGGGCCTGTAGATTAGTGCACCCGGATCCAAAATTCAGAAAGCATTCGTCAATGCGAAGTGCGGTGTGAGCCTGCTTTGTTGGTGCCATGTGCAAGAAGCAAGGCTCATCTCGGCGGAGTGTTTAGACTGGAGAGATGCGTGGCGAGATGGCGA
>CAIXQV010001225.1 GCA_903921605.1 uncultured Planctomycetaceae bacterium
CTCGCCATTAATTGCTTCAGTCAACAGCCCGCTAGCAGACTGTTGATTTAATCAGCCGGAACACGTTAGCGTCCGGTTTTCGCCCCAGAATCCCAAGCAAAACAACCGGGGGCTAACGCTTAGGTTTCACCACAATTTTGTTGACAGTCTGACAGTCCGCGAAAATTTTTCTGTGAAATTTATTCTGATGAGGAAGTCTGTGCGGGTGTTTGTTGGGGAGTTGGGGTGTCGGTGAATGAGTTTAACGCGTGTTCATATCTTGACCGCCGACCGAGGGGCTTGACCGAGTGCGTAGATTTCGAGCGAAGGAAACAGTACCAGCTCGATCACGCACGGAGGTCCCCCGATGAAAACGCAAGCCGGGAGTTTTGGCGAAGTGAATTTTTCCCACGCTCAATTGGGTGATGCAAGACGCACAAGGCGACTCGTGAAAACAGTCGATCTGATGTGTCGTCGGCCTGGCGGAACGCTGCCTCAGAAACTCAACGCTCCCAAAGACCTGCGAGCCTTCTACCGGTTGATGAACTGTGACGAGGTGACTCACGAAGCGATCCTTGCGGCCCATCGAGACGTTGTGCTGAAGAGAATCTCGCAGAGCCATTCCACAGTCCTGATCATCAGTGACGCAACGGAAATGGACTATACAAAGCATGAATCGCTGCGCGAACTTGGACAGATTGGCAACGGAAATCACCGAGGCTACATTGTTCAAAACAGTCTGGCCGTCGATGCGGAAACTCGCAATGTTTTGGGACTGTGCAATCAGGTTCTGCATCATCGCGACCAGGTCGGAAAGAAAGAAACGCAGACTCAAAAGCGGCAACGTGAGTCGCGGGAAAGTTTGCTGTGGCTGAAGGGCGTCGAGCCGTTGCCGGCGAACTGGTCGCTTGTGGATGTCTGTGATCAGGGGGCGGATACGTTTGAATTCCTGGAGCATGAAGTCCACAGTGGGCGAAGGTTTGTGATTCGCGCCGCCTATGATCGGTGCATCTTCCAGGGACATGATGAGCCTTCGCTCTGCGAGTCGGGTTACCTGCGTTCGCATGCTGCAGAACTTCCGCAGGCGGGGCAGTGGACTCTGGAAGTGACCAGTCGCGTGAACGTGAAGAGTCCGAAGAAGAAAGGTCCAAAGGTCAAACAAAAACGCTCGGCGCGAATGGCGAACATGGCCGTGGCGTTCGCTCCGGTCCAGATCAGACCGCCGAAGGAGAAAAATGGACACCACGGTATCACGCCGCTGAAGGTTTGGGTCGTGCGAGTCTGGGAAGTCGATCCGCCTGCGGGTGAAGAACGTCTGGAGTGGTTCCTTGTGACGAACGAACCGGTTCAGACATTCGACGATGCGTACCAGGTCGTTGGCTGGTATGAATGTCGCTGGATCGTTGAAGAATATCACAAGGGTCTGAAAACAGGCTGCCAGATCGAAAGCCCGCAGTTCACAACTGAGGACCGGCTGAAGCCAGCGATTGCTGTGCTCTCGATTGTCGCACTGACACTGCTGGAGATGCGTGATGCAAGTCGTCGTGCGGATGCGAAGACTCGCAAAGCGACGGAAATCCTCTGCGAAGATTACGTGTCAGTTCTGAGTGCCTGGCGACACGGTAAGTTCCAGCGTGACTGGTCGATTCATGACTTCTACTACGCCATGGCCCGGCTCGGCGGACATCAGAACCGAAAGAACGATCATCCACCCGGATGGCAAACCATCTGGAGAGGTTGGCATGAACTTCAGGCGATGCTCTGCGGTGCTGATGCCATGAAAATGTTGAATAAATGTGGTTAAACCTAAGGGCTAACGCCCGGCGGCTGATGAAGCGACTAAATCAACAGGCTGTAAGACGTCGACCGATACGCCAATGTTTACGCAGGCCAAATCTGTGAGCCGCCGTCGACTCGGAGGACCTGGCCGGTGACGAAGGCTCCGAGGGGA
>CAIXQV010001226.1 GCA_903921605.1 uncultured Planctomycetaceae bacterium
ACGTCATAGACGATCTCGAACGAGCTTTCGATCGGAGAATAATCCGTGCCCGGCTGGCCTCCTGGTTCGGCCCATTGATTCGTCGGGAAAAACGCATGCAGCCATGTGTCCTCGCCGGAGGTTGCAGGCACGCCCTGACCGGGCTGTGTCGTAGGAATTTTGTTTCCCTCGCCCCACGGTCTAAACATGCGGTGCAGCCCAAATGCAGTGAAGTCATATCCATCGATCGGTTGTTGTGTGACCTGCACGGTAAGCCTTGCGGATTGGATCACTGTGTTCGTGGGGAAGCTAGAAAGGTCGAACCGCAACAATGCCCGCGTGCGCGGACCGTTCTGAGTCGTGCCCGCGTTCATGCCAACGAATCCACCCATGTTGTTCGAGGGCGAGACTTCCAGCAGTGACGTATCTGCCACGGGAATGAATTGATTGGTGGCAGCGAGACCATCAATCCCGGTCAGCCAGACCAACCTCAAAAAGATTACAACCAGGAAAGCTTTCCGCCTGATATCGACCATGCAATCACACTTCACAGCAATCCGAGTTCGCCGCGAATGGCCACGTTATCAACCGTGCAGACGCCGCCGCTAAGAAGATTTTCTCCTGCTACAGCGTAGCCGGGGATGATGCGGTTCAACTGATTCTGCGTTGCACCGAGATGCTTGCGGATGACTTCACCAAGAACAGAGCGGTAATCAATCGAACGGCGCAGATAGCCAGCTGTGACGGGATTGACCGTTCCTGCACCTTCCGCAAATCCTGCGGCGAACATGGTGCCGCAAGTCGCACCGCTCGTGGTGCGAGGACCAGGCTTCCAAGGAACATTATCAGCAGGACTGCACCCGAACACGCCGTTACCGTTCGTCGAGCCGTATCCCTTCACACTGCCCCCCGCGACATACATCACACCCGCCTCGGCGTGATCTGTGCCTGCGTCGTTATTCTCGACCGAGGTGCGCCCGAACTCAGAGAACGTGACGACGACGGTGTTTTCCCAAGTCGCCTTGTCCGCGTATCGGGTGAAGTATTTTCTCAATGCATACATCGCCCAGCCGACTTGCTGGAGCAGGTTCGCATGCTGACCTGTCGCCCCGCCTTGCGTGGTGTGCGTGTCGAATCCACCCAACTCCGTGCCTGCAATGATGGCATCAGTGTTATTCAAGATCATCGCAGCGGCTTTCAGGTTGTTCATGAAGCCTGTTCCGCCAGAGTTGTAAGCGTTGGTGGGCACGACGCGCTTGTTGTTGTTGGTTGCCCCGCCCGGACGAAGCGAGCCTCCATTCTTCGCGTCGCTCGTCGGGAAAAGATAGTAACCATCCGCATCATTACCCGGATTGCCATTCGGATACCAGTCCGTATCGCCGTCCGTCTTGATGTCGTCACGAAATACATTTCCGCTTTCGGTGAAATTCAGATTTCCGAAAATGCGCAGCGTGTTGGTCATGTTCTCATACTGCATGTCGAGCATATCGCGGCTGAGTTTCTTGGCAAACGGATGATAATTCGCGCCAGCAATGGCGTTGAACGCCTTGTTGTCCCCAGTGGTTGTGGGGATGCCCAAGAGATCATAACGCGTCGGATTGGTAAGATTTGTCATCGCCGCCGCAGAGCCTCGCATGATGAGTGGCAATGCGGATTGAACCGTAATTCCTGTGAGCGGTGCTGTGTTAGCGAGGCCGGATTCGATGATGGTGCGATAGAAAATGCCGTCTTTGATAAGGTTTTTGTTTGGGTTTCCATTCTCCCAATAGTTCTGCGAATCAAAGTGCGAACGCGATTGTTTGGGATACGCCACGCGATGGATCAACGCGAGATCACCGGCATGATAAACCGGAGCGAGAAACTTCAACGCCGGATGCAGCGCGGCGAAACCATTGCCGGTCTTGATGGCATTGGAGTAGGCAAAGACATTGTCATTCGTGCCGCGAACGGTGTCTTTGTTGAGGTAGACTGTCGGGTCGAAGATCGGCCCGCTCGCCGAATAATCCACGAGACTTTCCTTGGCTATCCGTGTCGAATTGCGGATCGAAGCATACGCCGTATCCTCGATGGGAATGATGTTGTTCAATCCGTCATTTCCGAAGCGCAGCCAGATGAAGAGAACTTTTTTCCCGTTCAACCCGATGCTGCCTTCGGCTAACGCGCGTTTCATCACAAACGGGATGTCCACGAGCGTGGAGAGTGCGGCGGCCATGCCGACTTTGGCAGAGCGGCTGAGGAACGTGCGGCGCGAATAGATGTTGAAGTTGTTCATGGATTATTGCTCCTGGAATCGTTGCAGCGTCATCAGCATGGAGACAAGGCCGCGCACGCGGGTGTCGTAGTCGCTAATGCCAGACGAGAAAGGTGATGATGTGATGCCGTCGTTCCCTGTGTTCAGGAACGCGACACCAGCATCGCGATACAGGTTGAGATTTGCCGCCCCTTCTCCCGGATAAAGGATGCCAAGAAAATAATCCGTGACGGCACCAGCGTTGCCCCAACTGGTGGAGGTTAGTTTCGCCTTCAACAAGCCGACTGGATCGCACTGGTGATTGCCCGCATCATCGCCTGTACCGGCATTGAGGAACGCCTGGATGAAGCGGATGCGTTCAACCAAAGTGCCCGCGCTGACCCAATTCGCGCCGTTTTCGGGATAACCATCCGGTGCATCGCGATCAAAGAGATTCATGCCACCCATGCGCGAAAGCGGCGAGGCGACCGAATAGCCATCGGCAAAGGCAGTGATGCCAGTGCCGCCGTTCGTGCTGGCCCGCAATGCCCGCACTGCACTGGTCACAAACTCGAATGGAGTCTTTACCTTCTGAGCATTCGCAGTCTGGCTGCGAAAAAGATCAGAGTCGAAGATCACGTTCAACACGGCGCGCAGATTGCCTTTCGGCGAACTGTTCTCCCAAGCAAGCATACATTGATGGACGAGCTCCGCTTCGGCAGAACGGTTCGGATCTGTATAATCGTAAAAATCATAATCCGGCGAATCCGTGAGCGTGGTGGGATTCGGGAAATCGTCATGCACGAACAGTCGACAAAGTTTCACGCTGATGTATTCCTGCGTGAAGGGCATGTTCGCGAGATGCGCGATGACATCGTAGCCATCTTGGATTCCGTTTGTGCTGGCGGCAGCGCGTGGCGGTAGAGTGAGCTGATACGATGCTCCAGCCCACGGAGGGCCGAAACGCGCTGGCACAGTTTTACCGGCAAAGATAGGCCCGCGATTCGTGCCATAGTTGGCTGGCTTAAAATTGAACGCCCAAGTACCGATGGTGTTCGTCTTGCTGAGGGTGTTGGCGCCCGGATAAAGCGTGACCGATGCTGGGGCAAATGGATTGTCGGCATTTGTTGTGTCCACCAACTCCACTGACCAGCCCGTCCATGCGCGCGACATCACCACAATGTCGTTTTGATCATAACCGTTATCCACGCCGTAGGTGTAAAGCTCCAGCAGTTCACGCGCATAATTTTCATTCGCGATATTTGCCCCATTGCCTTTGCTGTTCACCGTGTCGAGATAAACGATCTGAGCCGGACTCTCGGCACTGATCTTGAGCATGTCATAGAAAGTGCAATTGGGATTCAGCATCGCGTTGCGCCACTTGCTCATTTCACGCCATTCCCAATCCGTCGCCAGAATACCCGCCTCCGTTGCACTATAACCCGAGTTGTCGATGTAGTCGCGACTCTTGGTATGCTGCGTCACAAAATGATTTTCCCAGAACTGCGAGAGGATTTCAAAAAGCTGCCGCTTGGAATTTACCGCGTGTGAACAGAACCACGCGCGGTAATCACTTAAACCAGCACCCACATTGAGAAGGCGACGGTAATTCCCTTCCACAGAAGTGTCGGGAAGCGCTTTCAGATTTGTTCCTGAAGCCAATCCTGTCGAATTCAACTCCGAAGTCAGTGTTACGCCCATGGTCATTGGACGATACCAAAAACTCACCGTGTAGGTTTGACCGTTGACCAGCGTAGGGTTTTGAAAAAGCGACACCGAAGTCGATCCGTTCGCAGTTCCGACAAGTTTCAGTGAATAATTCCCGGAATGTGCGACATCGCCAACGACAACCGAATTCGTGAGATAACCGTTCGAGAACGACCAACTATTAGTCGAGCCGGTCTCAAATCCGCCATTAGCGATCAGATTCGCGCCGGATTCAGGAACAGGGCCTGATACAAGTTTGATGTCATCCAGATAACACGTCCCAGGGCCGGACA
>CAIXQV010001227.1 GCA_903921605.1 uncultured Planctomycetaceae bacterium
CAGACTGACGACGGCGATCAGAACGACCAGAATTTTTCCGATACGCGTCATGGAGAAACACGCAAAAAGTTGTCACTCAGTGAAGTCGCCACCCAGGATTCCCAGTGGCTACACACATGGAACAGTGACATACTGATCGTACGCAGGGGGAAATTGCCCTGTCAATCAGCGATTTTCCGGGTCAGGCAAACTTTTACGAGAAGTCGGCCCAACAAGGAGAATCCGTCGTCTCTGGTGTCGGCAGAGTCCAAGGTCGCTCGCCACCACTCCCCGCCCTGAACGCACCGGAAGATTTGAAGCCGCCCCGACTGGACCGATTGAAACGGTTTTACCGATTCATGTTCAGGACGCGACAGGCCATTGCCGCCAGAAACAGTCAGCTGTCCCCAAGTCTAGCTTTTGGCTGACGACGTCTCAGGTGTTATTTCTTCTTTCCGCCCGATTTCAGCGTGGAGATCGCTGCGGGAAGATCTTTATCCACGATGCCATAAATCCCGCGACCACCGGAAATACGTCCATCCACGTCGATCTGCAGTGACTCATTATCGATGTTCCAGAATTGCTCGATCTGATCACGCGGCAGGTCATCGATCGACCTCAGTAACCGAAACCCGATGGCCCGGCAGGGATCATCGGTCATCCACCACGGACTCTTCGGGAGGTTCGGATCGGTGTCTTTCCAGACTGAGTACACCGAGCCAAGCCGCGAGGCACTCCGGCACTCTTCGGCAGGACTCAGCCACGAACCACCGCGCACCACCCGGGGGTCATGCAGTATTGGCTTGCCGAGGACATCGAAAACAGACAACGGCTGTCCCTTGGCTGCGGCGACCTTGTCGCTGAGGGGGGCGTAACCGGATTCGAGCCAGTCGTCCTGGCACCACTCGGCCACATTCCCGTGCATATCATGCAGCCCGAAAGCGTTCGGCTTGCCCAGGCCGAGCTTGCGTGGGCCCTTCTCCTGACTTTGTTCCGAGTACCAGGCGTACTCGGCCAGATCTTTGGGGTCATCTCCAAAGGAATAGGCCGTCTTCGTCCCGGCCCGGGCGGCGTATTCCCATTCCGCCTCGGTCGGCACGCGATACTGCTGGCCAGTGACCGCCGACAGCCACTTGGTGTACTGCCGGGCGGCGTAGAGTGTCATCGATACGGCAGGCAGGTCGTCATCCTGGCCAAATTCAAAGGTAAAGTCCGGGACATACAGCTCGGTCGGTGCGGTGATCGCGTCAACCATGTTCGAGTCATTCACCACCCGAATCTTGTTCGTTTCAAACTTCTTGAAGACGTTGTACAGGGACATGAAGACCTTGTACTCCGCCCAGCTGAGTTCGTTCTTCTGCATCCAGAAGGGGCGGGTCTTGACCAGCACCTGTGGGCCTTCGTCAGGCTTGCGTCCCGCTTCGCTTTCAGGACTTCCCAGCAGGAACTCGCCCCCTGGCACAGGAATCATCTCAAATGAGACGTTTGTGCCCGGAATCTTGGCTGTGTAGGGGACCATGAAGCCCCGTTCTGTTTCGACGAATGCCCCACTGGCCGGCTTGTCTTTGACCAGTCCCGGAACGTCATCCGCGCGGACTGACGACACCAGAACGACCATCATCAGGGCAAGACAAGCAACTCGCATCGATTCCATCTCCCGAGGCGGCGCAGCTGCGCCGGAACACCAAATGTTCGAGAATCGT
Source organism: uncultured Planctomycetaceae bacterium (assembly GCA_903921605.1). The sequence continues at coordinate 1,683 of CAIXQV010001227.1, forward strand.
AGGGTGTCGTGTGACCATCTTCCAGACTCCACCCCTGGCACAATGGCATATGGAATAAAGGAAAAGCCCGTGACTCCCGATTGAACGGAGTCACGGGCGATGCTTGAGTTCAGGTTTCCGTGGCCGAGCGCTGGGTGGCTGAGTGCCCGGTTGGCACTACCACGCTACTCCTTCACCGACTTATGGTCAGAGGGCATAGCGAGGATCCATTCACGGAGCAGTTCGTTCGACTCATCATGCACCAGATTGCGGGCGAGACTCGGCATCTTGGAGCCGGGCTCC
>CAIXQV010001228.1 GCA_903921605.1 uncultured Planctomycetaceae bacterium
CGTGCGGTGAATACGGTGGGGCTAAAGTCAGAATGAACTTCAGTACCTTGTTCACTGGGGGCTAATGGCGCATCGTAGTTTCAATCGCTGAACACCTCATGTCTGGTGCAAAGAACTCACTTGTTCCTTAACTTTTTGAAGAGTTTGAAGGCGGCATTGAGCGAGATCGTAGACATCATCATATGAAGCGATCCGCATGTCAGAGTGTTGGGTTCCGGGATGTTCCTTACGCAAATCCAGCCATTCTTTCTGCCATGCGTTGCGGCCGATGATCAACAGCAGTTTCGGGGTAGAGAGTGTTCGTCCAAGCTTCGCTTTTTGCTCTGCAGCGGTCCGCGGGTCGTCAAAGTAAGTTCGGTATCGGTGGCCCAGTTGATCGATTGCCTTGCAGAACTGCTCCGAGGCTTTTCTTGCTGTGCGGAGCCGCATCTCCGGAGATTTCAGCTCAATCACTGCAGCGGCACGCTGCAATCCAGGAATGATCGAGTTCATGGCGATAAAGTCAGGGCGGATTCCGAGTCCAAATGCATCCGGCGCTTTGAGGCTCATTTCCGGCAGCACAGTGTCATACAAGCCCATCGACAGGAGTTCAGGGTAGCGGGTGAAACACCGTTGAAGGATCGGTTCTTGTTGCTTTTTCGAAGCCTTCGCGGCTTTGTTGAGTGACTCATTCAGTGCACTGACGGCTTCATTCAAATCGTCAGCAGCTCCTTTGACCCTCCACACTTTCCGGAGCAGCGTCTGTGGAGAAGTCCCGCCAGCAAAATAGAAGCTTCCATCTATTGGTTCCGCATAGGTGCCACAGAGTGAGAAGGTTCCTGTTCGATCGACCTGCAAACCAACTCCCTGATACTGCAATTCGCAAACGGCATTCAGCCACCATGTTCCCACGGCTCGCGCAGCCATCTCCGGAAATGACTCCACGGCGCTCGCCACGTAAAGTTCCTTTTGACTGAACAGATCTCGGAATCTTTCGAACGTTGGGTGAGCTGGATTCGAAACCAACTCCAGCCTGTTCATCAAAGCAACTGGCAAACCGCCCGTGCGAATGCCATCGGAGCATGCGACATTTTCGGATCTGACGGCACTCAGCATGCCCGTCAGGACGTTCGCCAGGCTGCGAACGCGAAAGGAGAAAAGCGTGACAAGGTCGTACTTGATCCCAAGTGTACTCCGAGCCCTCATGGATTCATTGAGACCGGACTCCGCGACGACATCAATCGCCAGCCCATGAAGTTCATGACCTGTCATCAGATCTTGTGACGCATTTTTATTCTCAACGAACTGGTAATCGTAGCCTTTGCAGGCTTCCCTGACCTGTCTTGAAAGCATGCTGATCTCATCTGTGACCGCAAGGATTCGCAACGCATTCGAATTCATCGGTGAGGTTTCGTGAGTTTCCCAGAAGTGGTTGACCTACGTCAGTGATATTACGCTGCCGCCCCGCTTGAAGATGTTTGCCGTCATTGTCCAATTCTCAGATGGTGATCCGGACAAGATAAACAGGATTGGTTCCGGACATTCGTACTGTGCACTGTTGGCAATCTGATTCATTTGATTGATATCGTCTCGGCTTGGATCTGGAATTGCTAGTGGATGGTGGTGCCATTCTCCTAGATAGTAGATCCGGTCTGTTTTGTTCCAGAGTTTTCCAAGCAATTCCGGCAGTCCTTTGATGCCACGAACAAACTGGGAAAAGCGTTTCTTAGAATCTGGCGGCGGCCCAGTGACGGACTGAATCGAGGCGCATCTTAAATCTTCACTGTAGCGTCCCAAAAGTATCCCTCCGGTTTCAACGCCACCAGCCTCAACGCAGATCTGGTGCATTTTCTGAATTACTGCGTGTGGTATCACAACATCGAAGCAGCCATCTGGAGAGCAGAATCGCCTCGCACCAGGTTCATCGGCCAACTTCATACCCTCCTGATCCCTTGAAATCCATCAGCATCAAAGATCCGTTCGAAGACAACTAGCCGCGATTCGGTTTCTTCTGATGCAATTGCTTTTTCCAAACGTCGAAACGCTGCACTTGCCAGCATCCAAATGTCGTCAACTCGAGCTGGAAAAGCAGCATGCCAACATCCGATCTCAGGCTGCAAGAGTTCTTCGCCTGAGAAATCTTCAAGATCTTTCGTCAGCCACGGCTGAACTTGTTTCTGAAATTCTTCCAGAGGAAAAGTCGCACCGGATGCAGTGAACACATATGCCCGCTTTGCCGCGTAGCTCAATGAGATTGAACAGAAGAACTTTGCCTCATTCCAGTGGTAACGGTTTAGATGAAGCAGTAAATCATCCTCACCTGTGCAATCAATGATCAACTGGCAATCATCAACCAACGATTTCGCAGGTTCCAGACTTGGAGGAAACCTGCTTGAAAGAAACCGTACTTCTGAATGTGCATGCACGCTGGCGAGTCGATTCGCGACAGCCTCCGCTTTGTTCTGTCCGACGTCTTCCATCTTGAGCGTGTGGCGACAAAGATTGCCGTGCTCAACATTGTCATGGTCGCACAGCACCACTGAACTGGAGCCAGAACGCACCAGCAGTTCGGCAATCACTGCCCCGACAGCACCTGCTCC
>CAIXQV010001229.1 GCA_903921605.1 uncultured Planctomycetaceae bacterium
CAGTTCATAAATGCCGATCCGCCCGGAATATCCCGAACCACCACAATCGCGGCAGCCTCCAGGCAATCGAATCGTCGTGATATCGGCTGCACTTCTGGGGAATCCGTCGGGCAAAGAGCGAGTGACAACTTGCTCAGAAATGGCGCATGACCGGCAAAGTTTCCTGACAAGACGCTGTGCGAGAACTGCCTCAATGGTGCTGGATACGAGATATGGTTCAATGCCCATGTCAATAAGGCGTATAAATGCCGATGCTGAGTCATTGGTATGAAGGGTACTGAGTACCAGATGCCCGGTCAGCGACGCCTGCATGGCGCTAAGCGCTGTCTCCTGGTCGCGTATTTCCCCAACCAGAATGACATCCGGATCGTGCCGAAGAATACTCCTCAGACCAGACGAGAATGTCAGTCCAATCTTCGGATGAACTTGAATCTGATTGACACCTCGAATCTGATATTCAACGGGATCTTCAATCGTCAGTATCTTGTGATTCTGTTTCGCCACTTCTGAGAGTGAGGAATACAGAGTTGTCGTTTTTCCACTGCCTGTCGGGCCGGTTACGAGAACGATTCCATGGGGTCGGTGAATCAAGGACTTCCATTTGGTTTGAATCGTGTTTGGCAGTTCGAGTGAGTTTAGATCGAGAGTCCGCCTCGACTTGTCCAGCATCCGCAGTACCATTCCCTCTCCTTGCACCATCGGGATCGACGACAGTCTGATGTCCACGTCACGTCCGGAGACATTCAGCACGAGTCGGCCATCCTGGGGCAATCTCTTCTCCGCAATATTCAGCTTCGCCATGATCTTCAGTCTGCTGACAATCGCTGAGCGAAAGCGGTGAATTTCAGGAGGCATTGTCTGTGTTCGCAACACGCCATCAACTCGGAAGCGAACGTCAAGACCTTCTTCTGTCGGCTCAATGTGGACATCGCTGGCTTCCAAACGCATCGCCTCTACCAGCAACTCATTCACGAGTGAGGCAACCGATGCGGACTGTTCGCCAAGTTCGCCTCCCTCTTCCCAGTTTGGATCAGTGGAATCGGATATCGAACCGTGGTCCAGCAGTTCCTTGACAGTCGCTCCCCCCAAGCCCAGTTCCTGGGTTAATCGCTCAGTGATGCTCTTCTTCGGAGCGATTGCAACGTCGATCATGAATCCGGTCTTCTCCGAAACTTCCTGGATCATCGAAAGATTGAGCGGATCATGCGTGACCACCTTCGCCCATGGACCTGTTTGCTTGATCGGTAGCAAGCAGTGCCGAAACATCAGTGAACTTGAGAATCGGTTCAGCAGTTCGCGATCCACCTGAAGATCGTGCAGATCAATCCACTCGAATCCATACTCTTCCACAAGACACTGATGAAGTGACTCTTCGGTAAGATGAAGTGGTTCGCCAACCAGGGTGTCAATGTTGAGCTGCGGCATTCCGCATAGTGTCTCCGCTTGACTCTCATCAACGAGTCCACGCGCGAACATCACCTGCACGAGAGGATGAGAACAAGTCGTTGGTTGACTTAACACGGCAGGCATTGGAATCAGACTCGATGAATCGCTCGGCAGAACGCAGTGGAGGCACAACATCAGTGATGAGGGTCGCAGTGCGCGCCCCGTCTCCAATCGGTTCTTCAGGGCAAGGCTTGTTCGAATGTAAGGATCGGCGGACCGCCGCCTCTTCCGACTGCTGGTAGAAAGAGTTCATTCTCAATGGCTTCGTCCTCGAACTCTCCACGGGCACCATTGGAGATTGGGAGAGAGGGGTGATCAAAAGGAGCAGACTGCCGCCGAACTCTTTCATCAGTGAGGCAACGCAGAAAGTCGACGAGCGCATCAATTCCCTCGTCGTCGCCTTGCAACTCGCTGATCCCATGTACATCTGGAGAAAGATTGTCGATGTTCTTGTTCAGGAAATCGGATCCACGAACATAGAACTGGACCACCTCACGGAGTGTCCGCTGTCCCCCATTGTGGAAATAGGGACCGGTCAGTTCGACATTCCTTAGTGACGGAGTTTTGAACGCTCCGTCCACCGCGACTCGATCACGACGGCTAACGGACGCTGAGTTTCCATGGCCACCGTGGAGCTGTCCATTTTGGCTGCGCCGAGTGTATGAGAGTGGTCCGAAGGCAGGATGTGAAGCGCCAACTCCCAGATCTTCCTCGGTCGGGCGAACGCCAATGTTGTAGAAACCGGAGTCGTAGTGTCCTGCACTTCCACTCTGGAGGGTCATGAATTCAATTATGCTTTCGTCGGACCCCGAGAGACTTCCACGAAGCTGGCTGATCGTTGCCCCTGTGAACTCGGGGCCAGAGTGACAGTTGACACACTTTCCTTCATTAACGAAGAGAGAGAGACCTCGTAATGCTTTCTCTGACAAAGCGTACTTGTCAC
>CAIXQV010001230.1 GCA_903921605.1 uncultured Planctomycetaceae bacterium
CTGATCAGCTTCTGGCATCTGCAGAGAAGCTAACAAGTCAGTTACAGAACGATGGTACTGATCCGACAACTCATCCACTTGCGACCTGGACGGCAGTTGCTCAGGCCATGTTGATGTCGAATGAGTTTCTGTATGTTCGGTGAACCATGAAGATCACAGCCCTATGTCCAGGTTGCGCGAAAACGCTGGCGGTTGCGGCCGAACATGCCGGGAAGAAAATTCGTTGTCCAAATTGCAGCGGCGTTGTTCAATTGCCGGAGGTTGCTTCGGCTCCCGCGGTCGTCACTTCAGTGCGTGCTGCCGCCCCGTTGAAAGCTCGCGCAGTAGTGCGTGCAGACAAGCCCAGGCCTGTAGCCCCTGAACCACGTGTTTCTAATCCGCCTCGAGAGCGTAAACGTAGAAACGGAGAAGGTGAGCCGGATTTGTGGTCTGAATCACTCTCGAGCTATTCGAGTCCCGCGATTCCAGATGAACAGGCGGAAGCCTACGGTCTTCCTCCAAAACGAAAGAAGCGAAAATCTTCTGAGGAAGCAGAGAGTTCGTCGCCTTACTACTATGAACGACAGGATGTCGGGGTACATCACAGTCGAGACGAGACGAGCTTGGGAGTTCCGCTGATTATGGGCGGAATAAATGTCGGTTGCGGGTTGCTTTTTGCTGTCGCGGAGTTGGCAGCGCAAGGGGCGGCATTCTATGGGTTTATGGTTTGCTCAGTCATAGGACTAGTACTTGGCTTGTGGGGCGCCCTTAGCATTTTGAAGAATGCATTTGAGGAGGACGTCTTGTGTGGGATTCTCTACCTGGTTTTCGGAATCTACGCGATCTATTACCTCTTTAGTCGTTGGGAAATCAATCGTCGTCCATTCCAGATCTACCTTATCGGCCTTGGTTCAACGACCATAGCGTGCTGCATGCTGTTTCCCACTCTGAAATCCTGATCCACTGTCTCGAGTTGGTATCCAGTCATCAATGATATGACAAGGAGTTTTTATGTTTGACTGCAATCAATCTCGACGACAACTGTTGCAATCCACGGCCGTAGGTTTTGGAGGCGTCGCGCTGGCTTCGATGATGCAGGAATTGGCGGCGGCCGATCAGACCGTTGTGAATCCCTTCCACTTCGCTCCTCGAGCCAAGCGAGTCATCTTTATGTTTATGAAGGGAGGCCCGTCGCAGGTTGATACCTTCGACTACAAGCCTCGACTTCAGCAGGATGATGGCAAGCCGCTGCCGTTTGATAAACCTCGAGTGCAGTTTGCTCCAACTGGGAACTTGCTGGGGTCGCCCTGGCGTTTTCGACAGTTTGGTCAGAGCGGGATTCATGTTAGCGAACTGTTTCCGAACGTCGCGCAGCATGTCGACGACATTTGCTTTCTGAATTCCGTGCATGGAACGAACGCAGCTCACGGTGGCGCGGCTCTGAAACTGCATACCGGAAGTGACGCCTTCGTCCGGCCGAGCATGGGAGCGTGGGTCAGTTACGGGCTGGGGACAGAGAATCGCAATCTCCCGTCATTTGTGACCATCTGTCCGACGCTGGCGCATGGAGGAGTTAACAACTGGGGTTCTGCATTCCTGCCCGCTGAGAATCAGGGGATTCCCTTGGGAGTGGCCAGTCAGCCTGCGACGGCTGCTGCCGTGAAGTATATCGCCAACAAGAAATGGTCCAGCTCCACGCAACGCATGCAGTTAGATCTTCTAAAGCAGATGAATGAACAGCACCTGTCTCAGTCGCCTCAGGAGTCTGCTCTGAATGCTCGTATTCAGTCGTACGAGCTGGCGTTTCGCATGCAGTCCGAGATGCCTCATTTACAGGATTTGTCGCAGGAGTCTGAGGATACTCAAAAGCTGTACGGACTGGATCAGCCAATCACCGAGAACTTTGCTCGCCAGTGCCTGATGGCTCGACGATTCTGCGAAGCTGGCGTTCGCTTCGTTCAGGTCACGCATAGTGATTCAAAGGTTCAATGGGATCAGCACGGCGATTTGCGAGCCGGCCATAGCAAGAATGCACTCGAAGTCGATAAGCCGATTGCGGGTCTGTTGACCGACCTGAAGCGTCGAGGATTATTGTCGGATACTCTGGTCATGTGGGGCGGCGAATTTGGACGTACGCCGACAGCTCAGGGAACGACGGATGGCC
>CAIXQV010001231.1 GCA_903921605.1 uncultured Planctomycetaceae bacterium
ACTTACACGACTCAGTCGACACCGACACTGCTGCTGCCACTAATCGAGCAGGCCAATGTGTATGCTCAGATGGACCACCGCTTGACCTACGCCAATATGCCAACTGCTGGCTATACGATGTCGGTCCTTAACGCAAATTCACTCGGTCGCGTGTACAATGACGCTGCACACCCATCAACGGTTGCTGCTGCAAAGACCCAGATTGGTGCATTCATTTGCCCAAGCACCCCGATTGACCCAGGTGTTCGTGCACCAGACGGGTTCGGAGTATGGGATTACATGTTCATCGCAGTAACGGACATCGAAGATGGTACTGTTGCCGGTGCAACTGACCCGATCGGCACACGCCCAACAGCGTCAGCTCGACGTCTCGTCATGACGCAGCAGGGTTTCCTGTCATGCGACAAGAACCGAAAGTTCGGTTCAATCACCGACGGTACTTCAAACACGCTGCTGTGCATCGAAGACTGCGGTCGATCCAACCCATCTGCTGGACGCCTCGGTTCACTGTCATCTCGTCCGTCTCCGATTCCGACAGAAGGTCCAGCATGGACTGGCGGAACATCTGGCGGTCGTCGTATGTACGCATGGGCTGATCCTGATGCGGGCACGAACGGTCTCTCTGGTCCAAGCAATGCTTTAACCGGTCAACAGAGATGGAGAGGGGCACGCAATTGGAGGGACTGTTTCGGATCTTCGCTCACATCTTGATGCGGTAATTGCAAAAACAGCGTTGACAAATCGGCAATGAGCTGTTTAGAGTTCCCTCGTAAGTCGCGAAGTCTCAAGTGAGATGGACGCGGCAACTGCGATCTGTGTGATAAGTTTCACGCCAGTCGTTTAGCAGATTTTCTTCATCGAAAACCTGCCAGGCGATTGGCGTTTTGCGTTGATCCCTGGCGAATCAGGAATCAACAATGAACAAACTCAAAGAACTGCAGGCGAAGCGACAAGCCTTGCTGGATGACGCTCAGAAAATCATCGACGCGGCTGGCGATCAGATGATGTCCGACGAAGATGCTGCCAAGGTAAAGGCATCGATGGACGAAGCCGACACGGTTGGCAACGAGATTGACGCTCTGGCGAAGAAAGCCGCAGAGCAGTCTGAGATGCGAAACAAACTGCAGGCCGCCAAGAACAAGCCCGACAATCCGACAATCCGAGCCATGTTCGACAATTTCGGCGGCTCGCTTGCTCCAGCATTGCCGCACGTTGGCAACGGCGTAGACTTTAAACTGCCTCGCAACGTTCGGCCGCATCGCGTCCAGAACTTCACCCAAGGTGAAGACGGAACGACGCCAGAAGTCAAAGCATTCCGCTTTGGCGTTTGGGCCATGTCGTTGCTTGGCAACTGCATGCCGCAATACAAGGGCCTGACCGCACAGGCGGATCGATACGTTCAGGAACTCGGAATCCTGAATGCGGCTCACGGTGAAGGCGGGGCCGACACAACCGGCTCGCATGTTGTTGTTCCAACGGAATTTGGCACGGACCTGATTCTGCTTCGAGAACAGTTTGGAACCGCTCGCCGGTTGCTGAATGTCGTGCCAATGTCGTCGGACAAGAAGACGGAACCACGTCAGTTGAGCGGATTGACGGCGTATTTCGTCGGCGAAAACTCTGCTGGCACAGAATCGACGATGTCTCACGACAATATCACTCTAGTCGCAAAAGACCTGATGACATTGGCGAGAATCAGCCGTCAGTTGGACATGGACAGCGTAATCTCTTGGGCTGACAAGCTCGTGCGAGAAATCGCGTACAGCTTTGCGTCGATGGAGGATGACTGTGCGTTCAACGGCACTGGAACATCTGCGTACGGCGGAATCACTGGCATTCGAAGCAAACTCGACACGCTGACAGCCGGAACTGCTCCTGGCCTGATCTCAGGTGCGGGCAATCTGTGGTCCGAACTGACACTGGTCAACTTTGAAAGCGTTGTTGGATCTCTGCCACAGTACGCCGACACGCCAATGACGCGATGGGTTTGCCACAAGACGTTCTACTACACCGTCATGGTGCGGCTGGCGTTGGCTGCAGGCGGAACAACAGCAACGGAAACCGTCAACGGTCGACGTATGCCAATGTTTCTCGGCTACCCAGTTGAAATTTGCCAGAAATACCCATCGACAGAGGCCAACAGCCAGATCCCAGTTACCTTCGGGGATCACTCAATGGGGGCGATGTTTGGCGACCGTCAGCGAGACGAAATTGCGTTCAGTGATCAGGCAACAATCGGCGGCGAAAGCATGTTCGAGCGAAACCAGATCGGCGTTCGTGGGACGGAACGATTCGACGTTGTCGTGCACGACTTCGGCAGCAACTCAACAGCCGGGCCGATCGTTGGCCTCGAAACCGCTGGCAGCTAATCAGTTGACGGCATGACCGCAGGCGGTTTGCTGTGAATCGCCTGCCTCTCTAAATTCAATCTCTGCGGAGAACTCGATAATGATCAATGAACGATTGGTGAACGATTCGATTCTGATTGCCCCAAAGGCGCAGACGAACTCGGCGACGACAACCGCGAATCTCGATACCGTTGGGGCGTCATACGCCACAATTCGAGTTGCGTTCGCATCGGAACTCAACACGAATGCGGTTGGCCCGACGCTGGTTCTGTCACATTCAGACGACACTGTTGTGACGAACTTTGCGACACTGAACACACAGACTGGCCTCGATCTGACAGCGACCCGCGAAGTGCATTACGGCGTTGATCTGAAGGGCAAAAAGCGATACTTACGGCTTGCCGTGACGACCGCAACGGCAACAAACGACAATATCACGTTTGCCGCCGTCGCAACGCTCAGTGATTTGCAGGACGCTCCGAACGGCACGACAAGTGTGGCTGACACGGCAGTGTTCATTTAATGGCCGCCACGGGCTCGATCAATTACCAAGCTCATGTGCCGTGGTTACGCGGCAAAGGCCATAACGTCTACACGCAATTCGGTGAAGACGGATTGATTGCAGCCTGCTTGCTGAAGATAGGAGAAACCAACCGTCACTGCTTTGAAATCGGAGCGGCTGACGGTCGGTTCTTCTCAAACACATTGAGACTTCGAGAAGAAGGCTGGAAGGCTGTTTTAATCGAAGGAGATGACCGGCAATTCGAAAAACTGAAGGCCGATTACGATGCTCAGTCAACTTGCATTCATGCTGTTTGCTCTGATCTCGATCGCGTGCTTTTGGAAACATTCATCGACGAGACGCCAGATCTTGGGGTCATCGATATCGACGGTCAAGATTATTGGATGTGGCACGACCTGCAGTCGTTTAGACCGCGAATCCTGCTTGTCGAAATCAGCACTCAGGGACCGTCAATGCCAGTGCCGCAACGGGGTGAATCATATCCCGCACAGGCAGGGCTAGACGCTATCGTCAGCCTTGGGAAAACCAAGGGATACACGCTCATGGCGACAACTTTCTGTAACGCTCTTTTTATCGAAAACTCATGTCTTTGAAACTCAACATCGGTGCAGGCTCAACAGTCATTCCCGGATTCACGCCGATCGACCGCAAACTGGGGTCGGAGGCGTATCCGCTGAGCTATCCAGACAACTCAGTTGATGAGATTCGGGCGAGTCACATTCTGGAGCACTTCAGTTTCGCCGATGCTCAGGCAGCGTTGAAAGATTGGACTCGGGTGCTGAAGCCAGGCGGAAAGATTCGGCTTGCCGTTCCGGATCTCGATGCAGCATCAAAAGCGGATCCGGACGAATGGCCATTTATTGTCATGGGTGGGCAAACGGATGAAGACAACATTCATCGTTCGGCGTGGAACGAGACTCGATTGCGGGCGCACATGGAGCATTTCGGGCTGGAAAACGTTAGACGCTGGGAATCGCCAAACACAGACACAGCGTCACATCCGTGTTCGTTGAATCTCGAAGGATTCAAAAAAAACGCAGAGAAAAAGGCAGACGGAGTCACTGTAAAAGTCGGGGCATATTTGACGCTTCCACGATACGAAGCGGTGGCCGCCCGCACAATCATTCA
>CAIXQV010001232.1 GCA_903921605.1 uncultured Planctomycetaceae bacterium
CTCTTCGAAATAGGTTTCGATATCGCTCGGGTTTGCGATGCGATATGCGTGAGGCACCTTGATCGCCACAGAACGGCGCAGCTCTTCGTCGAATGCCAGGTAGACACGCCCGAAACCCCCGTCTCCCAAGATTCGTTGAACGCGAAAGCGGCCAATAAACTGTGGCTGGTCAACAGCCCGGTTGGACGTCGCGGGGGAATGAAGAACCGCTTCATCGACCGAGAAGAAGGGCTCATCGAAGATTGCCCCTTTATCGGTGTCAGGCCCTTGAACTGCAGTCGTCTGTACTCCCCTGTCAGCCGGCTCCTTACGCCTGGCAGACAACTGCTCATGGAGCTCATTGCGGACATCCGGAAACCGGGACGCGAAGACCGCAATGTCAAGACGTTCCCCACGGCCAGAAAGATGTTGGAACTCGCCAAGGATTAATCGTAATTTTGCCCGAATGTGGGTATTTAGAACTGGGTACTTCCCCAGGTAACTCTCAACTGGCAGACCAGAGCCCGCTTGCCAGCGTCGGGACTGATCGATCGAGCACACCGCAGCGATCTCTTCTGCACTTGCTGCGGGATGCTGACTGAGAAACTCGAAGACATCCGGGGCACAGCCATCTCCGCCACAGAGGCTTTGGAACGCTTCTGCAAGACTGTGCTTCGAATGATTCGAGGAAGATGAGATCATCTCACGAGGATGCCTTGTCGCGACGATTGATGCATTGTCAAAGCTTTACTTCTCACAGACCGACACAAAGCAACGGTGATTCTGTCATTGACACCAACATAATGCAAAAGACACCCACATAATGCAAAAGCCATTTTTCATCTATCCCTGTTATCCTCCGATTCTTTTTGTTCAATTTTCTTAATGATTTCGCTGTAACTCTGCGGAGTGATAGGGAATTTGCGAAACACGAGGATGGCCAAGGCGAGCAAGATTCCGGGTAAGAGCACAAAAACCAACCTGAGCCCGTTCAAAACTGGGAGAGTTGGCTGAACCTGCCCATCGTAACCAATCGCGTGCAACAATTGCCCAACGAGGAGAAAACAGAGCCCCGTGGAGATCTTCCAGGAGAAATTCGCAACGCCAGCATACATTCCTTCGCGACGCTGTCCTGTTCTCACCTGTTCCCATTCGATCACATCGGGTTCAATCGCTCCCGGAAGGATCAGCACCCCACTGCTCGCTGCTCCCATCAGCCCTGCGACGAGATAGATCGCAGACACACTCCACGCCACAGCGACAAAGCTCGTAATCACAGCCCCCCAGCACACCATGGCCAGGATGTAGGTTCGTTTTTTTCCGATACGGTTCGACAGCATGATCCAGAACTTGGGGCTGGCCAGACTCCCGAAGAAATAGGCCAACAACGGTGGAATCGAGTCCTGCTTTGGAATGCCGTGCATATGTTCTAGTAAGTAAAATAAGAGTGAAGCTGTGACCCGATCGGCGACAGCCACAAGTGTAAATGTGATGAGAAGAATCACGAATGGCTTGTTTTGGAAAGTGGCGTGTACGCTTCGGAAAAACCCCTCTCTGTCTTCGTGGCCGACAGGAACAGATTCTTTCGTTCCGACAAAAGTGATGACTGCCGCAGCCACCGCAACCACCCCCATGAACACTGCAGCTGCTGGATAATATTTCGATTCCTCGAGAGTGGTCATTGCATGGGCGTTTGTCGACATGGCAGCCACGACGGCGAGCATGACAGGAACCGACAATGTAGAAATCATTTCAGCCACAATTTCCATCAATCGCCGATAGCCTGAGATGCGAGTCCGGTCGTCGTAGTTCGTGGTCAGTTCCCATGACAACGCGAGATACGGAATACCGAATACCGTGAGCGACGTAATGAGTAAGCTGGAAATGGTTGTCAAATAGACAAACACCTTGAGCTCGATTCCTGATGGTGGAATCATCAGGAGATAAAAGAAGAAGGCTGCTGGTATAGCCCCCAACAGGAAGTAGGGCCTGCGTCGTCCAAACCGCGACCTTGTCCGATCAGAAAGAAATCCGATCAGCGGATCTGAACATGCGTCAACAATAAATCGAATCGAGAATGCGTACCCAACGAGTCGTGGATCTAGAAAGACCACATCGGTATAGAAATTCATCAAATAGAGACCGCAGAACGCGTAGATGCTTGTCTCGATGATGCTGCCAGCGCTGTAACACAACAACGTCTTGCGACTCAAAGCTCCAGTCTGCATGGTCACCTTGCGAATCGGGAGAGGTCTCGTGATACCCCGAGAGGAATTACGACTGGTGGCCAGTAGAACGCACGAAGATGTGAAGCCAAACGGGCTGTTGCTTCATATCCAGAACAACTCGAAGAAACATGGGGCTTGACGTTGGAAGTTCTCAACATGTTCTTCGGATGGTCTCCTCTCTGCAAACAATTCGACAACCACAATCTTACAGAGATCCTGAATAATCCTCGATCCGCTCGCCGGTCTATCGCACCTTCAAATTGACGTTGTTTGACATTTCCCGGATGAGTACTGTTTTCGTCCCGCAGGCGGGCAGTCGACGCGACCAAATAGATGGCCTCGACTGAACTGGGCTATTTGCGACGCAATCTGGACGAAGCATATCATTTGACAAATGAGGCCAATGATGTCGTGGTTTGTGCCGAAGGAGAGTGACAGCTTGGCTAAACGATGAGCAACGTCAGCAGTTCCACGACATTCGCCATATTCCCGATGAACCAACTTGATCCATGCATCGACCACTGACGCAACGAGAAACGGGAATCGTGGCCCCCTTAACCACAGAGGGATTCGGTGAGTGGTGGTCTGATCACTTGGTTCTGACTGACATGCAGAGACCTCGACCTCATGAAGCGACA
>CAIXQV010001233.1 GCA_903921605.1 uncultured Planctomycetaceae bacterium
AGTTTTCGGTGATCGGCTGATCAAGACCGTACAATTTCTGAGTATCCTCAGACTCCTGCGAAATGTCCTGCAAATGAGGCATCTCAGACTGCATGCGAAATGCCAGTTCATACGACTGAATACGAGCATTCAGAGCCGACTCCTGCGGCGACTGAGACAGGTGCTGCTCATTCATCTGCTTCAGTAGATCCAACTGCATGCGTTGTGCAGAGCTGGACCACTTCTTGTTGGCGATATACTTCACGGCGGCGGCCGTTGCAGGCTGACTGGCGACTCCCAGAGGAATCCCCTGATTTTCAGCAGGCAGGAAAGCAGAGCCCCAGTTGTTAACACCACCATGAGCCAGTGTCGGACAGATCGTCACGAACGAAGGCAGATTGCGATTCTCTGTCCCCAGCCCGTAACTGACCCACGCTCCCATACTAGGACGCACGAACGCATCGCTGCCGGTATGCAGTTTCAATGCGGCGCCACCGTGAGCCGCGTTTGTTCCATGCACAGAATTCAGGAAACAGATATCGTCGACATGCTGAGCAACATTCGGAAACAGCTCACTGACATGAATCCCGCTCTCGCCAAACTGTCGAAATCGCCAGGGCGATCCCAACAGGTTACCGGTCGGAGCAAACTGCACACGAGGCTTATCAAACGGAAAAGGCTTCCCATCATCCTGCTGAAGTCGAGGTTTGTAGTCGAAGGTATCAACCTGCGACGGGCCTCCCTTCATAAACATGAAAATGACTCGCTTTGCCCTGGGAGCAAAATGAAATGGATTCACGACGGACTGATCCGCCGCGGCCAATTCCTGCATCATCGACGCCAGAGCAACGCCTCCAAAGCCAACGGCCGTGGATTGCAACAGTTGTCGTCGAGATTGATTGCAGTCAAACATGTTTCCTCCAGACATCATTCTGGCCTCACGATCATGGCGTCGCGGGGAATAGAATCCGCTGCGACTTCCGAATTCTCGTCAACAAATATGTTCAGAAATGCCCGCTACCAGATACCGGTTCTTGCCTTACCGCACATATAAAAACTCATTCGACATCAGCATAGCCTGAGCAACTGCCGTCCAGGTCGCAAGTGGATGAGTTGTCGGATCAGTACCATCGTTCTGTAACTGACTTGTTAGCTTCTCTGCAGATGCCAGAAGCTGATCAATTTCTCCGGGTTCCGCAGGTCGGCCCAAAGTTCGCAGGAACAGAATCCGGCCTCGCTCACGAGCATCATCCGGATACTCCCTGAGCAGTTCGCCGGCCAGATGTTCGGCCGCTTGAATCACGAGATCACTGTTCATTAAAAACAGAGCCTGCGAAGCCACCGTTGACGACGCACGGTCTCCGTTCGGGACGGTGCCGTCAGTGCAATCAAACAAAGACATCGCGTCGTAGAGATTGTTTCGAATCACGGGCAGATAGACCGACCGACGTTTTGAATCGTAGGACGTGCCATCTTTTGAAGTGTGATCAAACAGAAACTCTCGATTCTTCACATGCAGCATGGATTGTCCCATCGACCGATCCAGCAGACCAGAGACAGCGAGCACGGAATCTCGCACGGACTCTGCTCCAAGTCTCTGAGTCGACCAGCGCCATTGGAGAATGTTATCCGGATCTTTCTCCGCTGCAGCTTCATTATGTTCGTGACTAAGCTGCCACGTTCGTGACATCATAATATTGCGATGCAAAGTCTTTAGGGACCAACCACTCTTCACAAAATCGCTGGCCAACCAATCCAGCAAGGCCTGGTTGCCCGGACGATCCCCGAGCTTTCCAAAGTTGTCTGCGGTCGCGACAAGACCGCGCCCGAAATGCCATCGCCAAACTCGATTCACGATCACTCGCGCGGTCAGCGGATTAGCCGGACTCGTTAACCATTCCGCGAATTCACGGCGGCCACTGTGTTCTGCCGGAGCAGCAAATTCTGCAACATCCAACACGACGGGGACGCCTCGATCAATTGCTCTTCCCGGAGACAGATGATTGCCGCGCAAAAGGATTTTTGAACTTGTCACCGTGCCCTCAACCACCCCCATCGCCGTGGGCAATTCTGGAATGGTGGTTTCAAGCTGCTTCAAGCCGTCTCGCAACGTGGCCAATTCTTTCTTCACGGCTTCAGGCAACTGATCTTCCGCAACCTGCTGTGCTGTTCCGGTTCCTGCAGAAACGGCAACCGCAGATTTTGCTTTCTCCAAATAATCGGCGATCTCTTTTTTTCGCGATTCGATCTTTGCCTGATGAGCTTCCAGGTTCGCCTTGTCCGCTGCGGTTGCGATGGAATTCTCATTCCACTTTGCAATGCGTTTCAGAGACTCCATCGTCTTTGTGCTCTGGAAGATCCCCGCGATCGCGTAGTAATCCGCCTGAGCGATCGGGTCAAACTTATGATCATGACATCGCGCGCATCCGAGAGTCAGCCCAAGCATCGAACGACCGATGGTATCGATCTGCTCGTCCAGAATGTCCATCTGCAATTTCGTCTCATCACCTTCTGCAAGGACCTTTGGACCCATCGACAGGAAACCAGTTGCGATCAGGCGATCATGACGAGTCGTCTCTTCGGTCTTTTCATCGATCAGCAAATCACCAGCCAGTTGTTCCCGAAGAAACAGATCATACGGCTTGTCAGCGTTCAACGAAGAAATCACATAATTGCGATATCGCCACGCATTGCCATGGGCGATGTTTTCATCAAGACCATTGGAATCTGCATAACGAACAACGTCCAGCCAATGCCGGCCCCAGCGTTCGCCGTATTGCGGCGTGGCCAACAGACGATCGAGAACCTTCGCAAACGCTTCTGGCGACTCGTCGGCAAGGAAGTCCTGAATCTCCTGCGGAGCCGGAGGAAGCCCGGTCAGATCAAACGTTGCTCGACGAATCAACGTGGCTTTATCTGCAACGGCGTTCGGACGAAGACCGTTTTCTGCGAGCCTTGAAACAACAAAGGCATCAATCGGTGAGTAAACAAGTTCCGCATCAGCAACCTCAGGAACAACTGGAGCCTGAACAGGCTGGAACGCCCAGAACTTGCGAGCTTCAGTCACATCAAATGGCAGAGCATCTTCATTTACGACAATTGCACCTTCGGGATGAATCGCACCGGCCTGAATCCATTCGACAAGTTGCTTAACATCTTCATCCGGAAGTTTTTCATCCGGAGGCATTTGCAGTAACTCGTCTTCTCTGCGAACGGCCGTAATCAGCAGGCTCTGATCCGGCTTGCCCGGAAGCAACAAGGGTCCGGATTTCCCTCCTTTGGTGAGCCCGGCCAGCGTATCAAGACGCAGCCCGCCTTCCTGCATATCAGGCCCATGACAGGAGATGCAATGCTTCTGCAGCAACGGTGCGACGGAGTCTGCAAACGCTGAGGAAACCGGAGTCTCCTGCGAATTTGCAGCGACAGACAGGCAAACAGAAGCCGCGAGGATCAGTCCGGATCGAACGGCATATGTGGCAAGTGGCATTGGAGTTCCTCCAAACCCAAAAAAAGGCGGGAACAACAAGGTAGGCGTTCGAACTCCGAATCACAAGTCGGAAACCAGGCAGCCTCAAAAATTGGGTCCAGGAACCAACATCGCGAAGCTCCTTCCTGGCCATTTGACTATTAGTTCTCTCCTCATTCTCAAAAGCGTCCACTATTACGCCTCGTAAGATCAAGATGCGAACAGATGTTACAGAAAGCTACGAGAATCTGACTGTCGACTTGCCTGAGAGCCATACAGTTGCCACCATGGGCAAATCTCCGCAGTTTCCCGCCGCAAAATCTCTCCTTGAAGGACCACGCCACGATGCCTTCCGGTTCTCATTTCCTGCTGGTCGCTTTACTTGTCGCAAATCTCGCATTCAGTGGCGACATCGCCTCGGCACAGGTTCGTGATCGTGCCGTCGTCAGCCTCAACTTTGACGATGCTCCAGCGGCTGTGACAACAGCCACCGATAGCGGCAAAGCCGGCAAAGTGGCTGATGCCGTTTCTTTTGCGGCTAGCCCGACGCGAATCCCATCTGCCTTCGTAACAGGCAACGCTGGCTATTCGTTGTTGATCGACGGTACCAAACAGCAGGTTCTATCGATCGCCAATAGCGAAGACATCAGTCAACCAAACGCCGTCACGGTCAGCGGTCTGTTCGCTAGTTTGCAAGCTTTGAATGATGGCGGGACTTTCGGACTCTTCGCAAAACGAAAACTCGGTGCAGGAGATCCAACAAACTACGGTATCAACTTCCAGCCGGCGGCGGACAACTTTCAGGTCTACCTTAACGACGCCACCGGTTACAAAGTCGTTAATTTCAGCGTCAAAGGAGCGATTGGTTATCGTCGGCGAGTTCACCTGACGGCCAGTCTCGACCAGGGCGACGCACCGGGAGCTGACGCCGATGCAGACGCCGACGATGTTCGCATTCGACTGTTTATCAACGGCGTTCCTCTCGCGCCAGTCAGGGCTTCCGGCGGCTTTGTCGAAGGTAACGTGGGCTGGCTGCAGGATGTGATGCTGGCGAAATGCGTGAGTGATACGCCGCTGCTAATCGGCTCCAGTTTTGCCAACGGCGAGATGATGAAGCTGATTTGTGACGAAGTGCACGTCTTCGCTGAAGCTCTGTCGGATGACGATGCCAAAGCCCTGTTTGCGGAAGTTGCTGGTGCGGCGGCGGCTGAAATCTCTGCCGACCAGGGCAGTGCAGGGGACGGTGCAAAGCCTCTTCCACAGATCGCAAGAATCGCTCCGCACTCTGCAGAAATCGGCAAGACGACGCGCATGGTGTTGGCCGGACAGAATCTGGAGAACGCAAAGCTGCATACGGACATCAAAGGGCTGACGGTAGCCGTGGCCGAGGGTGGCAATGCAGGACAGGCCGTTATGGACGTGACAGCCGATGCAACAGTTGTCCCCGGTCGATATCTCGTCCGCTGCGTGACTCCCGCCGGAGTCAGCAATCCGGTCATCATTACTCTCGATCGGATCGCAACTCAGCCGGAAGGCACCTTCAACGAAGCAAACCCGGCAGCGACATTTCCAATCGCTTCCTCAGGCTTGATTTCCGGCGCGGAACAGAAGCGAGTCTGGTTCAAGGGCACAGCCAATCAGAAAATCGTCGCTGAAGTAGAAAGTCGACGAGTCGGCTCAATGCTGGATCCGGTCATTGAAATCCGCAGTCAGGCTGGAACTCCTCTGGCCATTCAATGGCAACAATCAGATCTCAGAGGCGACGCTCGTACGGCTGTCGTGCTGCCTGCAGACGGCCTGTACTTCGCGGAAGTTCATGATCTCCAATTCCGTGCTCCGGGCGCAAGCCCATGGCGATTGCTGCTAGGCGATTTGCCTCCATCATCGCTGGCATTTCCAGCCACTGTCGCAGCCGCCTCAACGTCATTGCGAACTGTTGGGGCTGATGCCGTTTCCGAAGCTGTCTCAGTAAAAACTGCGGCTGGTCAGGTCGCGGTGGATGCCGGATCACCACTCCTCGCTCTGCCGCCTCTGAAAACAGAAGCTGGGACACTGATCCTGGAACCTGTCGACGGGACTTATGCCGCAACCGCCATCGATGCAGCGTTCACTACTGCACCGTTTCCAGCCTTGCTGGTCAGCGGCCGCATCACCGCACCGAAAGAAATTGACACGTTGCTTCTGACAGTAACGCCGGGCCAGACCCTGCATTTCGCTGTCGCAGCCAGGGAACTCGCATCACCTTTGCGACCATATCTGGCAGTACTGAATGGTGACGCAGTCGTGGCTCAGAACGACGGAGAAACGGGAGCGACAGATCCTGCTCTGGATTTCAAAGTTCCAGATGGTGTCACTCAGTTGAAGGTTCAGATCAAGGATGTGAATGGAAAAGGTTCTGCCAATTCCACCTATCGACTGCTGGTTTCCCGCACGGATCGTCAGGCATTTCAGCTGAGCACGCGTGACGCGGCGTTGCGATTGCCAGTAAACGGATCAGTGCCATTGCGTTTGTCTGTCGTTCGACAGTCTCGTTCGTTTCGATACACCGGACCAATTCGGCTTGCCATCAAAGGAATCTCCGGCGTCAGCATCGTGCCGGAGTCCATCGCGGCCAGTGATCAGAATCAACAGTTGCTGGTCATGTTAACTCGATCAACATACGGAGACGCCGCCACTCTCGCCGCAGGCCAGTCATTCCTCATCGAAGCTCGTGCCGAAGGCGCAGAACCAGTCTTCACCACAACAGCCGCGATCGAGGTTGACACGCTGCCGCCGGGATCATTAACTCTTCCGGATACCTCAGTGGTCGCCGGACCCGCAGATTCCGTCCCTGCGACGATGCTGCTGGATTCCGTTCCGCCTGTTCTGTTCCGAGGCATCCCGGCCACGATCTCAGTACGAGTCATCCCGTTGAGTGATCAAGTGCCAGCCTATGTTCGCTTTGAAATGATGACAACCGAGATCGCCCGGCGCGAAGATCCGAACAATCCTAATTCGCCTCTAAAGCCACAAGTCGGTCTGGATGATTTCCAGTTTGGCCCAACCTCACAGGGCGTATTCCCACTAACGGTTCGAGTTCCAGCGGATACTCCGTCAAGCACGATCGACTCAGTTATCTCCGCGGACTTTGTGCCACAACCTCTGGCCTCAGCCAGTGGCTCACGCTCCTGGACCGCACCTTTGGTTCTTGCCGTGGATGACGCTGTTCTGGTGAACGCTCCCGCAGAACCAGCCAAGGGCAAGAAAGCAACGACTGTGAACATTACGGGCTCGATTCGTCGTCATCCGTTCTTCAGCGAAGCCGTGACTGTCGTAATGGACGGCCTGCCGCAAGGCTACACAGCAGCTCCTGTGGCCGTGGCTGCCGATCAGACAGCCTTCACACTCGCGGTCACCGTTCCAGAATCAGCAGCACCTGGTGAAATCCCAAACCTGTCCGTTCGCATCCAGCATGTCAGTGGAGCGACGATCAGCAAACCCGTTGCGGTGAAAATGATCGTGGAATAGCCAGGCTCTTAACGTCTATTGCAGATTGGCAACCGATAACAGGATTGTCTCCCCCCACAGAGTTTTCTCCTTGATCAGCCATCATTGCTGGAATCGCCTTGGGGCTACAGCCGATTTGCATACGCACCTGAATTCGGAGAATATGAGCGGCGTGTGATTTCGCTTGTCTAATGTCCAGCGACATTTCTTATCGCCCGATGTATTTTTCTTGTTTCAGGTTGCTGCAACGATGTCGCAGAGGCCGCTGTTTTCTGCAATGTGGCACATCGCCCGATTCGTCGGACTGGTGGCAGTTGTCCTTATCTTGGTCTGGCGAGCTCCCTCAGACTCTGATCCAGGCCGCCTTAGCCAAAATGACATTTCGATGATGCGGGATGGCGACCAGCGAGTCATCGGGATCGAGTTAAACAAGGGTGATCTGTACGAAGAGCTTGCCGATGATATTGCAAAGCAATCTTCGCTGAAGTCATTCCATGGCAAGGATATTCATTGCACGGATGAGCTTATCTCTGCACTGACGTCGCTTCCAAACCTCAAGTCAGTTCGGCTGGAACGCTGTAACGTCACAACCGCCCAGTTGCAGATGCTGAGCCAGCTTGCACTGAAGCTGCTTAGTCTCTCCGACAGCAAAGGGCCTGAGTCGGGAAGATCTTCGCTCGAGACTCACACCGAATTGACTGATCTCGACCTCAGCGGATGCGTTTGGATTCATGAAGAAGACCTGGCTTCACTCACCAAGCTGCCGGAACTTCAAAGTCTCGACCTGTCCCGGACTCGAATCTCCAATTCTGGTTTGCAGGTGCTGGCTGAATGTGACAGTCTCAATCGCATCAATCTTTCATTTTGCTCCCAGCTCAACAGCGAGTCCCTGAAAACACTGCAACTCTTTTCACACCTGCAACAGGTAACAATCGCTGCAGTTCCTCTCAATCTTCAGGCCGCCGCAGAATTCCAGCAACTCTGCCCAAACACGAAACTAACTTACGATCAGTCAATCGCCCCGGACCTTCAGCCGCTGATCGCAAAATACTCGCTTGATGCGCAGAACCTTGCGGCAGAAAAACGATGGGGAAGAGCTCCGGAGACGGGCTCAATACGTTCACTTGAACTTCATCTTCCGGAAACAACGGACCTGACCCCACTGCAATTTCTTCCCCAATTGGAATCACTCCGCCTTACCGGTGCCGGGGTTCAGGATTCGATACTCCCCATTGTTTTCACTTCCAGAGGAATCAAGACATTAAACCTTTCGCATTCCCATTGCTCTGACTTGGCAATGGCGGGAATTCAGTCTCTCAAGGCACTGGAAGAACTCTTCCTGAACGATGTGACCCTGGGCACTAAAACCTTTCAATCCCTGGCGACACTTCCGAATCTCAAAAAACTTCATCTCAATGATGCCACAGTTCAAATCGATGCATCGACTGAAGTGATCCGCTTTGAAAAGCTGGGCTCTCTGAGCCTTAACAATACAACCAGCGCGAATCGCTTTGTCGGTCGTATTGAAGCACCGCAACTCATCCAACTTTCTCTGGTGTCGTGCAACATGTACGACGATGACATTGCATTCATCAGCAGGTTTTCAGAACTCAGGCAGCTGGATCTTTCAGAGAATCCAATTCAGGGTGAAACGCTGATCGAACTGTCCGCGCTCCCGATTCAAACGCTCATGATGCAGAATACCGCATTGACCGATCGAGGGCTCTCTGGTCTTTCCAACTGGAAAGGCCTCTTTTCTCTCTACCTGACGGCTTCACCTTTCGATGGTTCTGGCTTCGGAGAATGCCCAAATCTTTCAATCCAGAACTTGAATCTGGGCCAGATTAACCTGAGCGAGGAAGGTGTTAATGCACTATGCAAAACTCATGGAACCGAATGGCTGATTCTCGTTGGTGCTGAACTTCCTTCAGGCTCAATTCAGCGCCTTGTCAGTCACCTTCCTTTGAAGCATTTAGCAATCGACGGGGCACATTTGACGACAGAACAATTGCCAACTTCCGTAAGTTCTGAAACTCTGCGTGGAATCTCCATTCAGGATGCGATGCCGGAACAATTGCAGTACGTAGATCGATTTCAATCCATCGAGGGCGTGACTCTGGTCGAATGTCGGCTCACAACGGAGGCAGCCAAAACGCTGGCCCAATCAAGTCGCCTCAAGAGACTGGCAATTCGCGATTGCACCTTATCCAACGAAGCCCTCCAGATCCTGACAACCTCAGAAACATTGCAAAACATTTCACTGCAGGGACGAGGAATCGACGAACTGGACCAGGAGATTGTCCGTGAGGCTCGTCCTGATTTGGAAATAGAGTTTCAGGGACTGGGCGGACTTTAGAACGGGGTTCTTCTCGCCAATTTCCGACACGGCAGCTTGGCTAAGGACGTTTCCGCAAGCATTCTCGCGCAACACTTGCCAACAAGATCAGATCGCCCAAGACCTGCAACTCCTCTGCGGATTTCTCTTCTTCACACCGGTTCCGGGTGAACCCACGGTGCGCGGTATTCGCGGCGAAGGAGTCGAGTGGCTTCTTCGTCGCCAATGACAGTGTGAGTGTTCGCGTCCCAATTCAATGTGCGTCCCAGCTTCATCGCAATGTTGGCAAGGATGCAGCTGGCCGTGGAAATGTGGCCCTCTTCAATGTCCGAGACCGGCTTTTCGCGACTCTCAATGCACTCCAGAAAATTCAACATGTGACCGCGGACCGCTGACGCCACGTGTCGCTCCAGATCTTTTTCGGTCTCATCTTCCGGGTACTTGTCGTACTCGAACAGGGCCGAGCCCGTTAGTTTCTCGCCACCATTGCGAGGAATGAATTCGTACTTGTCGACGCTGAGTTTTAAGGTGCCCTTATCACCGTAAATCGTCGAGCCCCACGGATACTGCGGATCGGCAGCGGCTCCCCACGAACGATGTTGCCAGAGCACCGGAAAGTCCGGATGCTGAAACGTAGCAGTCTGAGTATCCGTCGTGTTCGCGGCGGAACTCGTCTGAACCAGAATGCCACCGGACGAAGAAATCTGACTTGGCCAGCCAAGCTTCAGCATCCAACGAACCATGTCATACATATGCACGCACATATCGCCGACAATGCCGTTGCTGTACTCCATGAACGCTCGCCAGCTTCGTGGATGAGTCAGCTCGGTAAACGGTCTCATCGGAGCAGGGCCGGTCCAGAGTTCGTAATCCAGGTTGTCCGGAACCGCAATCTCCGGCGGATTCTTCTGAGCTCGCATGTGGTAGTAGCAGTAACATTCAACCATGCCGATATCACCCAGCAGCCCGGCATCGACAACACGCTGCTTCGCTTCGATCAAGTGAGGAGTACTTCGGCGTTGAGTTCCCACCTGAACGACTCGATTGTTCTTTCGTGCCGCCGTGACCATCGACAGCCCTTCAATGACATCAACGCTGATCGGCTTCTGAACCCAGACATCAATGCCCTGATTCACGCAGTCAATCATCGGCAGAGCATGCCAATGGTCGGGAGTATCGACCAGCATAATGTCGAATTCCTGCTCCTTCAGCATCTGCCGATAATCCTTCCATGTCTTCGGCTTTTGTCCTGACGCCTGTCGCCCCGCAACGATCTCCGCCGTGTCCGCCACCATCTTGCTGTCGACATCGCAGAGCCCAACGACTTCGACCGGAGCAACCTGAATCAGACGCAGCAGGTCAACCTTGCCGTACCAGCCGGTGCCGATCAGACCGACTCGAGGAATCTTCGTGGCCGGAGCCGC
>CAIXQV010001234.1 GCA_903921605.1 uncultured Planctomycetaceae bacterium
ACCTGGCGATAGCGTCCATCCTCAGTTTTCAGGAAAACGGGATCACCGGAAGCCAGCAACAGGTGCGTAGCGGACACCGCAGAGTATTCCTGCGGCGCTCCAGCCAGCCAGCCTGCAATCCCCGCGACGGTCTCTGACGCCCCGCGACCACTGGCCGCGAACTGGCTGTTAACAGCGAGTGCACCGCCGATGATCAGCGTAAGCCAGGTTGATGTGCCGAGTATGATTTTTCTTGTCTGCATGGGAAGGAATTCGGCGTTGCGGCCAATTGCCTGGCGGGATTTTCGGAAACTGTCTCAGACTCTTGTGTCTGCAGCAACGCCCTTGCTCATCGCATTCGTAGAGGTGACAAATCTCAATGGCGAGCCCTGCTGGTACGGACTCTAACCTGCTTCCAACCTTGATCTTCACGAAAAAACTGCCGGAACTGCTCAACGAGAAGGCTTTCCCCAGCTTCGCAGGTTTATTAGACTTCTCAGCGACTGGCAGCTTACCGAATCCCCGTGAGGTGCCATTCGTTCAGATTATCAGACAATATTGTATTGTTGACCATCTGAACGTTCATCGGAGCGGGTCAGAAGCGTTTCGCTTCTGAAGGAGTCATTTGTCGCCTTGGGAAACCACGGCACCAAATCGTATGTCGGAAGGGACTCTGAACGATGGCGTTTGAGCCACAACGATTTATTCATGCTGCTAATGTTCGTCTGGATGTTCCCGTCAGCGTGCAAACGACGGAGAAGCTGACTGACGAACTTCGCTTTGCATTCGAAGACGCGACGCTGTACGCCTTTGATGAAGTCATCGAAGTGTGCATCAAGCGTGACGTGGACTTTCTGCTTCTGTCGGGCAACATCTTTATTGAGGCCGATCGCAGTCTCCGCGCGAGACTCAGGCTGCTGAAGGGCTTTCATCGGCTCGACGAACAGAACATTCATGTCTTCGTATTGCCCGGCGATGCCGATCCGCCGGAAGCCTGGCGAGCCATTCCCGAATTGCCAGAGAATGTCACCGTCTGCTACAGCTCAAGTCCCGAGCCGATGGAGCTGTATGTAAAAGATCAGCTTGCGACGACAGTTTCCGCCTCCATGTGGTTTGGCGAAGTTGACGATTTCGGGATTCGCGTGATTGCTCGCGGTGGTGGCGGAGTTCAGCCGTTTCGCATCGGTGTCGTCAGCAAAGCCAAGTTTGAAGAAGCCCGCCGGATGGCTTCCATGGCCGCCTCGGCCTCCGACGAAGCTCTTGCTTCCACCATGCAGAATGTCGTGTCGGGAGAACGGATCGATGCTCCCGGTGCAAATTTGGACGCAGGTGACAACGACGAATCGACTCGCGTCTGGCGTTCGATCGACGCAGAGAGCGGCGACAAGCCGCGCCGCATTGCCGACAGCCGTCGCCGTCAGGTCCAGCGATCGCTGGACAGTCTCGAATCCGGCCCGACGGATGAGCATCCGTCGCTGGATCCTGATTTCATCAAATACACGGACGAAATGCTGCGTGAAGGCCAACTGAATTACCTTGCACTGACCGGCGAGATGGCTCGTACCACACTGTGGCGCGAAGATGGAGTTGTGCATTGCCCGGGGACAACTCAGGCTCGCAGTCAACTCGAAGGAGCCGGCGGAGCTTGTTCGCTGGTTGAGATCGACGCGAATGGCGAAGTTCGTATCACGTCGGTCGACACCAGTTGCGTCGACTGGAAGACGATTGAAGTTAACGTGCGTCCGAATACGACATTGTCGGCCATGCTGCAGCAGATGAAAACCTGCCTGATGGAACTCAAGCCCAGTGCGGCCGACCGCATCTGGTCCGTCAGCTGGGTCCTGCGAGGCGTTCTTCCGGCCTTGCAGGAGCTGACTCGCAACGACCTTGATGTCGCAGCCGCAGTCGAATTGGATGAGCTGCGTCATGCGGGACGAACGATTCGGCTGCTGCACGATATTCGCACTCTTCCGAACGGCTGGCCCATTGGAGATCCACCAACAAGCCTGGCGGATCAGTTTCAGACTTTCGTGACACGATCGAAGCAGCTCTCGGATGAAGCTTTGCAGTCACTGATCGACGGTGATGAAGACCTGACGGCAGGCTGGAAGCAGCGGTTGACTTCGCTGATGCCATCGGTCGATCCGGAACAGATTCTGGCTCGCATGCGGACTGACGGTGCGGCGTGGTTTGCACCGGACTTCGGTATTGATGGCGTTTTCGCTGAAGGTGATCCGGACGATTCGTTTCTGGATGAGCCAGCAGCGGAAGACGCAGACGAAGAAATCACCGACCTGACGGACGCGGAATCTCCTGAAGATGAGGACTCCGATGACTAATCAGGATAAGAATATTACTGGACGCGATGCAGTCTTGCAGAGGACTTCGGCATGAGGCTGACGGAAATCGATATCGACCGTTTTCGAATCTGGCGAAGCCTGCTGCTGCGCCTGGATCCGAAGGGCCTGAATGTTATCTACGGTCCGAACGAAGCCGGCAAGACAACGTTAATGCGGTTTATTCGCTCAACGCTGTACGGTTACGAGCCGTTATCAACGGAGCCGGCGTGGCATCGGCCAGATGCTGAACAGCCCTGGCGTGGTGCGTTACGATGTGAACACGGCGGTCGAACCTGGCGAATTCATCGGCGAGCGGAGTTCGAAGGACGCGGCAAGCTTCGTCTATCCGGCGGCCCGGAAGGAATTGACAAAGAACAGGCTGTTACGAATCTACTGTCCGGAACCAGCGAAGAAGTTTACACCGACATCTTTGCGGTCGGTGTGCGCGAACTGCAGCAGTTAGCGACGCTCGGCACGAACCAGGTGGCCGAATATATCTACGGACTTTCACTGGGACATCAGGGTCGGCAGATTCTGGATGCTCTTGGGGATGTGCGCGAACGTCGTGCCTTGATGTTCGGAGAGGACAATCGTTCGGGCAAGATTCCCCAACTGTTCGATCGCTATGCCAAACTCTCCGCCGGACGGAAGAACACCGGTGTTGCGCGGGATAAGCACGCCAAGCTGACGCGCCGCCGTCGTGAACTGACAACAGAGATTGATGAGCTGCAGCAGCGCGAAGATGCAATCCGCAACGAACTTCGCGGCCTGCGATTTCTGCAGACCTGCCATAAGCCATGGAAACGAATACGTGAGTTGCAGGAAGAGCTGGCGAAGCTGCCGGTCATCCCGACGAATCCAACAGAGGCTCTGAAACAGTTCGCGACGGCTGAGAAGGACTTCCAGGAAGCCAGCAGCCGACGCGACAAGCTGAACGAACAGTCGGCTCAGTTTCGAGGCCAGGCTGAACGCATTCAGATGGATCAGCAGTTCGACAAGGAACGCTATGCGATCCAGAGTCTGGTCGATCAGGCTGATTGGCTGCGACAGATTGAAGAACAGATTCGCACGGCTGAAGATCGATCGTCTGAACTCCGGCGAGAACTCAATCATCAGCTCACACAGATGGGCCCCGGCTGGAGTATTGACCGCCTGAATGCCGTCGACACTTCTCCTGCCGCCCACAACAAATTGCTGGAAGCCGCGCGGAAGTATCATGATGCCCTGCAGCGACGCGGGAAACTGCGTCGCTGGAATCGCAGCATGACCAAACGCAGCCAGAAGGAACTGGTCGAGCTGAATGCGCAACTGGATGAAGTCGGCATCCCGGTCAATGAAGCCATCGAGATGGAGCAGGCTCGGCTGAAAGAACTGGAAAATCTTGGCCGCCTGCGACTCCAGGAAGAACAACTCGCGCTGAAAATCCAGACCGTACGACGCGTGATCGATCGCGTTGACCTGAACGAATCCATTCCCGAGTGGGTCGATAAGACGATCACGACGATGGGCTGGATCGGGGCCGCGTTGTGTGTCTTCGGGATGGCGACGTTTTCTTTGGGTGGAGAAGCCCAGCGTTCACTGGGCGGAGCACTGGCCGCTGCAGCGTTCGGTTTTGCCGGCATCATGTGGTGGGGCGTACGTAACGGCCTGCGAAACAACTTTGACGCGACTGTGGGTGTGAAGCTCGACGACATCGCTGACGAAGCGCGTCAGGCTGATCGCCAGCTCAGATTGCTGCAGGATCGCATCCAGAGAATGGCGATTGCTGATCGTTACGGTAAGAATCGTTCAGAGAATGCGGATAACTGGAAATCATCAACGGCCGAAATGGTCGATCGCATCGGCGACTGCTCGCAACGCATTGCCGAGCTGGAAGTATTGCAGAAAAAACAGATGCGAGCTGCCGCACGGCGGATGCGTCTGAAGATGCTGCGCGATCGCTTCCGGGGTGCTCAGCAGGATTTGAACGTCCAGCGTCAGGAATGGTGTCGCTTGCTGACTCAGGTTGGCATGGATGAGACTATTCACGTCGAACAAGCCTTCGACTGGTGGCGCAAGATTCAGGATGTGCGTGAGTTGCTGACTCAATGGCGGAACTCCGCGCCGGAAGTAGAAGGCCTGCGTCGCATGTTTGAAGCGATGCGGTTGCGAGTGGAACAGTTGGGTGGCCGACTGCCAAACGCCAAGAAGATGAACTTCGTGCGTCCGCTGGAGGTTCTCACCGCGTGGCAGTTGCAGTTGAAATCACACGAA
>CAIXQV010001235.1 GCA_903921605.1 uncultured Planctomycetaceae bacterium
CTGTGAATGTGTTTGATGCTCCAGCCGTTCTCTACGAACTCGCGTGCCAGCCAGTCGAGCAGCTGCGGATGACTCGGTGGCGATCCGAGTGTCCCGAAGTCTTCGGGTGTCGCGACAATTCCCTCGCCGAAGTGATGCTGCCAGATTCGATTCACCATCACTCGCGCGGTCAGAGGATGATCGGGTTGAGTCAGCCAACGAGCGAATGCCAGCCGACGGCCACTGGTCCGAGCTTCCGGGACTGGCGGCGACCACTGAAACTCTGCCGGCGTGATCAGCGACGTCAACACACCGGGTTCGACTGGCGGTCCCGGAGTCAATGCGTCGCCGCGTCGCAGCAATGGTGTCACCACTGGCCCCGGCTGGTCATAAAGCGCACGCAATTCATCGAACGCGATTCGCTGTTTCTCCTGCTCCGCAATCGCTGAGTTACGCTGATCAATCCCGGTTCGATAGTCGACGAACATCTCGGGCAGTTGTTTATCGAGCGTCTGGTCGTCCGGTTGCAGGAGCAGCTGAAACTTCTCGGCGAGGTACGTTTCGACAGGGGTGCGCTGGTCGACTGGCTTGCTCAGTGCCTGTTGCACATCAGCTCGAATCGGTTCCGGTACCATCGCCAGTCGGTCATTAAACAGCCTCTGTTTGAACTCCGCTCGCATATCGGTCAGTTCTTTCTTCAGCCGCGTGATTTCCGCATCCAGTTTTCGATTGAGTTCTTCCGCCGACTTTTTCTGTGACGCCGATGCAACAAGTAACTTCCGATCCATCTGCGGAATCCACTGCTTCGGCCGGAAAGCTGTCATAAAGATCGACTGCAGACGGTAGTAGTCGACCTGCGGAATTGGATCGAACTTATGGCTGTGGCAGCGAGCACACTGCAGCGTCAGTCCCATTGTCGAAGACGCGACAATCTGCAACGTGTCGTTGATCGTCGGATAAAAATACTGAGCGTCGGCATTCTTGATTGTTGAAAAATCTGGACGACTTGAATCCGGAGCACATCGCAGATAACCGGTCGCGGTGACTGCATCGACAACCTCGTCTGGCAATCGATCCAGTTGCTCGTACGCTGTCCAGTAGTCGGTCAGTTCATCCCCCGCAATCTGCTCCTGCAGGAACCGGTCGTAGGGCTTATCGCTGTTGAATGCACGGATGACATAGTCGCGAAAGCGAAACGCGGTGGGAAGCGGTCGATCCTCGGAAAGCACTCCCGCCGAGTCTGCATATCCCGCAACATCCAGCCAGTGTCGGCCCCAGCGCTCGCCGTAATGCGGACTGGCCAGCAGTCCATCGATTATTCGCTCATACGGCAGTTCATCGAGATCGGCAGCAAACGCACGTACTTCATCCGGGGAAGGAGGCAGTCCGATCAGGTCGAACGAAGCGCGGCGGAGCACTACTTCGCGACTCGCTTCTGCCGAGAGACTCAGTCCTTTCGCCTCCAATGCAGCAATCACGAATGCGTCGATCGGGTTTCGCACGCGTTCACCAGTGCTGACCGTCGGCACCGCTGGTCGAACGGGCGGACGGAAAGCCCAATGATCGCTCTGCTGCTGCTGCCCGACGGAACTCTCAGGCTCGTTCGCGTCGTCGTCCGTCGCATTGATCGATGTCGCACCGTCATTGATCCACGAACGAATCACTCCTTTCTCATCCGGCGAAAGTGCCGGGCCATCTTTCGGCATTTCGTTCGATGCAAGCTTCTCCCACAAGAGACTCGATTCCGCTGCCGCGATTCGCATCGCCGGTCCTGACTGCCCACCGCGAAGGATGTCTCTTCGCGTCGTCAATCGCAGCCCTTGTGATGGCTCAGCACCCGCATGACACTTTACGCACCGCGCCTTGAAGATTGGCAGGACGTGTTCTTCAAACGTGATCTTTGTTTTGACCTTCCCAGGTTCCTCGGTATCGCCTCCGACCGCCGACGGGCTGCACAGAATTCCCAGGATCAACGCCGAGCACGAGGCGAGGAAAAAAGGAGCGACAGGTTTCCAGCCTGTCAGCTTCACAGGGTTCATCCCGTTCATAGGGTTCGTCCTTTTCGATCGTTCGTCGCATGCAGGGAACCAAGGGCTTGCAGCCGGTGACGCAGCGATTTTAGCAGGTTTTCTCCTCTAGATGCCA
>CAIXQV010001236.1 GCA_903921605.1 uncultured Planctomycetaceae bacterium
ACAAACAGCTCATGAAGATCGTCGCTAATGCTCTTGATGAGTTTCCGCGAGGGAAAGGCTTAATCTCGTCCAGTCTTGGCGTCGCGATGATGAGTAGCCCCCAGGCATTGCGGAAACAATTGCACAACATGGCTGTGGAAGAGCGGGTCTGGAAAACTGCCGCGATTGAAGTCGACGCGGTCGTTGAGCAGTACGTGAATCCTGAAAAGCTCGCTGCAGTAGTCAACGTCTGCAATCAACTCAGAGCGGAGCGCCCGGAGAGTTGGCGACTGGTAATTTTCACTTGTCGAATTGAGACGCTGAATTTGATCGTTCGTCGGCTGACGGAGATGAATATATTGGTCGGCGTGATTCAGGGAGGAGCCAGTTCACAGAACCAAAAGACGATCCAGCAATACTCCAGTGAGCCTCCACGGATCAATGTAATTGTGTCGACTGACTCCGGCGCTGAAGGTGTGAATCTTCAGGCCGGAAACGTTTTGATCAATTATGACTTGCCGTGGAACCCCATGGTGCTTGAGCAGCGTATTGGACGCGTGCAACGCCTTGGTTCAAAGTTCGCACATGTTGTGATCTTCAATCTCGCGGTTAAGGATAGTCCTGAGGACAGAGTCGTTGCCCGCCTATTAAGCAAACTCACTGAGATCTCCGAGAGCGTGGGAGACATTGAAAGCATTCTGGAATCTGCCTCCGAGGAATCGGGGGGCGGAAAGTCGATCGAGAAGCAGATTCAGGAAATGGTCACCGCTTCGCTCAAGGGGCAGGATATAGAAGAACAACAAAAACTGACAGAACAGAGCGTTGCAAACGCAAAGCGTCGCCTTGAAGACAATGAAAAAGAACTGAATCAGAATCTTGGCGATTTGTCGGATCTGCATAATTCTGGCGTGCGTCCACCAGAGCTGACGCAGAATATTCCCTCACGACCGGTTCATGTATTTCTTCAAAACGGCCTAAGGCTGCTGGGGCACAGGGTCACCCCCGACCGTGATTATGGCGACAATGTCTTTGCAGTTCGATATGCCGGGCAACGTGTCGAAAAACTGGCGGTAATTGACAGAGCAACATGGAAGGAAATTCGCTCAGCCACCCCACACCGGCCTTGCGATCTGTACCAGCCTGGACAGCCACTCTTTGAGAGGTTTGTGCAAACATGGCGAGTACGAGCAGCCTCTCATGTGGTTCCACTTCACGAACTCACCGAAACGTGGTCACGCGTCATTCTTGAACACTGGATGCAGCAGATTCCAGACGGCAGACTAGGAAAGCTGACGATATCGAACCGCAAGACGCACTTTGGCGGGCATGTGCGGAGCCTGATTCGCGCCTCCAACGGAGTCGATCAGTATGAAAAGCTCCTCACTTCAGAGTTTCGAGCTGCAGGACATGAGTCATTTGCTTTTGAAGAACAGAAGATTCGCATCGAGCCAGTTCAGGTTGTCGATTTGAAAAGACGCCCTGCCGTGCAGGGTGTTGTGGCAGCGGCGATCCGGGAAGATGAAGATATTGAAAAGTTTTGCGAGTTCTACAATGCCCGCCTCGAAGAGGAGTTGCCTGGGGCTGGCAACTCTGAGATGAGAAAGAAGAAGATCAAGGATGACTTCACGGTATCGATGCAGGCCCATGTGGTTTCTACCGATGGGTACGAGTACGATTCTTGCGATGTCGCAGCCGAAGTACATGCAGGCGATAACGACGTTTACCAGTTGACCTTTTCGCTTATTCCGGCCACGGGGCAAGTTATTCACGAACCTCCTGTTTGGGAGTACTGTGAGCAAAGTGGAAGCGAATACCCAGTTGAATTCATGAGTCATTGCGACTACTCAGGGACTCGTTGTGTCAGACATTTCCTGCGTCGCTCTGAGGAGTCGAATCGGCGAGCACTGGAGGTCCACATGGAGGTCTGCCAGCGAACCAAAAAACTCGCGATTACCGATGAATTCCTGGTATCCAGCTACTCGGGTACTCGTGCCGTGCGTTCAGAGTTTGAGCAGTCGTCGATATCCAAGCGAATTTATCTGCAGGAAGAGCTTGATGTTTGCCAAGTGACGGGCGTCTCGGCTGGAGTCGACGAACTCGACATCAGTGGTGTCAGTAATCGAAGATATCGCAAAGATCAGAGCGAAACGTGTACCATTACTGGCACCAGAGGTCATGCGAGTGAATTCGCAACTTGTGAAGTGTCAGGGTCTCTAGTCCTTCATAGTGAGATCGCGGTTAGTAGCGTGAGTGGTAAGAAGGTAGCAAGAACGCTCCTGCAAGCCTCAGAGCGAAATCCAGCCAGGATGGGCCTCGCTGATGAAATAAGAGTGTGTGAAGTTTCCGGCAAGAGAATTCTTGTGGATGAAGTGGGCCGGTGTACGTATACCGGCTCACTCGTAGACTCCTTTCTATTGAAACATTGTGAGGAGTCAGGCGATCTCGTCCTCGGTAATTTATTAGTCGTTTGCGGTGTATCCGGTGTGCATGTTTCGCCGACAGAAACCGAGGTGTGTGCTGTCACAACAAAGCGAGTCCTGCGACGACTGTGTTCGAAGTCAGAGGTATCAGGGCGATTCGCCTTGGCCGACCAATGTCGAAAATGTGACTTTACCGGCGCGATCGTTCTGCCCGATGAGATTCTTGTCAGCGATTGTTCCGGGAGAAGTTTCCGTTGCGACGAAGCTGTCAAGTCGGAGCTAACTGAACGCGTTGGTCATCAAATCGAGGGGATCCGATGTGCCGTCTCATCGCAACAGCTGCTTTTGGATGAAGTCGCAGCTAGTGAATTAAGTGGAGCAAAGGCGACTCCAGCGTTGATGGCAACATGTCCCGTGAGCGGAATGAGAGTATTGCCCTCTGAGTTAAAAAGCTGTGAGTTTACAGGATCCATGGTCTGCCCAGATCAACTGTTCGTGAGCGACTAC
>CAIXQV010001237.1 GCA_903921605.1 uncultured Planctomycetaceae bacterium
AACCAGCTGCTCCTTCACACCGGAAGTCGGGCCGCTCACAATGATCAATCCTCGTGCTTCAAGGTCACGAGCCTGCATGGCCTTGAAACGCAGGCTGGAGAAGCGACTGAAGTGCTGCCGTTGTTCGGGTGTAAAATTCTCAGGCATAAAGCGGAACACAACGACCCACTTATCCTTCACATCCAGATGCACAAACGAGTCGTATTCTTCGATGCCCTCAGCAGCCGGAGCCTTCAGGCCATAACCAGCAAAGATTACGTCGGACGCATCAACCTTCATGGAGGACGAAAATGCCACTGGACGCCAGTCGGTTTCCAGAGTCAGTGCCTGATCTCCAACACTCATCGTGTTTTCAGGACCAGCGGACACACCGGATGTGAACTCAAACTCCTGAAAGTAGGTATCATTGTCTCCGGCTGGAAGCAGTCCCAACGTTTCAAAATGCAGGGCCACATAATTCGTTGCAAGGATTTCGCCTTTTGTCCCGGTCAGTCGTCCGCCCAATTGTGGTCGACACAGATACTCTACATGTCGCACAGCATCGGCCGGAGCAAAATCGCCCCGAGCGGACGGTGCCTGAGCCATCACCGACGGCTTCGTACCATTCGATCCCGCAACGTCGGTTGCCGCTTCTTTCAGTCCAAGCTGTTCCAGAGCCCACGCGTGGTTCCATTCAGAAAAGAAAATCTGAGATTGATTATTGGTGGTTCGATTCGTGGTCCAGGCCAGATGTTCGCCGTCGGGACTAAAAACCGGCAGGCCATCGAAGCCCGGTGTATGAGTGACTCGAACAGGCTCATGCTTACCTGCCGCATCGACCAGATAGAGTTCGAAGTTTGCGAACCCATGCCGATTCGTCGTGAAGATCAGATACTGACCGCTCGGATGAAAGTACGGAGCCCACGACATCGCTCCCAGATGCGTTAGCTGCTGCTCGTCACTTCCATCCAGATTCATCGTCATGATTTCTGCCGTCGCGCCGTTTTCGGAGAATCTTCTCCAGCAGATCTTCTTTCCATCCGCACTGAAAAACGGGCCGCCATCATAACCGGGCGATGTTGTTAGACGCTTTACGTCAGAACCGTCCGCCTTCATCACATAGATCTCATTGGCCCAGGCGGGATCCAGTTCAAAGGCCTTTCGTTCTTCTGGATTCAGTTCACGCTCATAAGCCGAACGATTTGAGGCGAAGGCAATCAGAGTTCCATCAGGAGACCACGAGCCTTCCGCATCGTAGCCGCGTGCCTCCGTCAGCTTGCGATACTGTTTTGTGGCGAGTTCATATTCATAGATCTCATAGAACTCGTCGTAGTCCCACGAGTAACGACGTTCTTTGCCGGAAGCTCGCAGCTCCAGTTCGTCTTTCTGTTCCTGTTCGGCCGCCGGATCATCCTGTGTTGACGCGAAGAGTACTCGTTCTCCCGACGGATGAATCCAGGCACAGGTCGTCTTGCCTTTGCCGGGAGATACTCGTTCCGTATCGCCCGTCTCCAGATCCATCAGATAAATCTGAAAGAACGGATTTCCCGGTTCCCGTTCGCTTTGAAAGATCATCTTCCGCCCGTCGGCGCTGAAGTAACTTTCCCCGGCGCGGCGGCCCTCGAAAGTCAGTTGTCTCGTTCTGCTGATGAATCCCGCTTCCAGTTTTTGAGCTTCTGCAGGATTGGCTTCCGTAATGTCCGCATCCGCAGCGGGAGCGGCGTCCTGTGAATTTGCAGAACCAGTGATGCCGATGCAAATGCCGAGTGCAATCGCGAGCCACCACGCTTTTCGAAAACTTTGACCGGTAACAAAGCTAGTTTCAGTCACAGGAGACCTCAGGCATCAAATAAGAGAACATATTTGCTCGGACACGGTTTCAGCACCTGCCGCATTATAGCCCTGAGTGCCGCTTGGAGTAGCGCACAGGAAATCTGGCATCGTCGTGCCAAAAGATTCGACGATTGGCACCCCGGAATCTCTGAGTGTTTGCTAATCTGCCAGCAGCCACAAAGAACTTTGTCCAGTTTACGTAGAAGACCGAGTCCGCTCCCATGAGTCGTCGAGCAATGACTGTGATCGTGAATCCTCGCGGAGGAGTTCGGCGCGGCGGCGACGTGCTGAAACAGATCCAGCCTGCTCTGACGGCAGCCGCCATCGATCTGAATGTCGTCGTCACGACTCACGCTGGTCATGCATTCCAATTCGCTCAGGAAATGGATCTGCGAAACTGCGATGGAATCTGCATTGTCGGCGGCGACGGAACTATTCACGAAGTCGCCGACGGACTTCTCCAGCGACGCGAACCGATCACTGTTCCCCTTGGGATCATTCCGGCTGGCACTGGCAACACGGTGGCTCAGCATCTGAAGTGCGACACCCCAATGGAAGCCGCCCGCAGGATTGCTCGCGGGCAGGTGCTTCCGCTGGACGTCATTCAGGTGAAGCTCAGTGACCGAACTGTCCACTGCATCGACATGGTCGGCTGGGGAGCCGTCGCAGATATCAACCTGAATGCTGAACGATGGCGTATTCTTGGGCGTCAGCGATACACGGTCGCGGCCCTGTGGCAGATCGTGCGAGCACGTCGGCGGAAAGCAACACTTATACTCGACGGGCAATCACACTCAGACGATTTTCTCTTCATCATCGCCTGCAACCCGAAGTATACGGGAGCCGGCATGCAACTGGCCCCACGAGCAGAACTCAATGATGGCCTGATGGACGTCGTTGTGGTGCGAAATGCCAGTCGGTGGCAAATGCTGAACCTGTTCTCAAAAGTCTTCGACGGATCTCACATTCATTTGGAGTGTGTCGAATACCATCAGGTCCGGTCATTTGAAATCAGGACCGAGGGAGAAGATCTGATGAATCTCGACGGCGAAATGAAAGGACTTTCACCGATCGCCGCCGAGGTTTTGCCATCAGCATTATCTGTCTTTGCCTGAGCTAACAGACACTCAGCCCATTTGCAGAGCTGCAACCTGCTTCAATGCCTGAGCAGCAACGTTGGCATCGCCATTGCAATGCATCAACAAGGCTTTGGCAGCCTGCAGCAGGCTGATATTCACGGTCTCGACCGAGGTTGATGCGACAACCGCCGCCTTTGGGCCGATAGGACGGTAGACAGACTTCGTGGCGCCGACAGGACGCTTGACAACTGTTCGAGTCAAACCGAGTTTCTTGCGAGCATTCGCGAAGGCAACCTGGCAGCTTGCGGAATTAAAGTCCACTTTGGGATACTTCTCACGCAAAGCCGAAACAACCTCCGGACCTTTGATCGAGTTATTGCTCTTCACCAGGTTAAAGATCTCCTGGGAGATAACAACTCCGCCTTTTGCTGCTGCGCGTTTCGCCATGTCGTGTGTTCCTTACTCTCGTAACTTCATAAAGTCAAAATGAATGTACTACGTGAACGTAGCCAAGGGTCCTAAGGCTGATTGAAGAACTAATTGATCCTCGAACGCCTGCATTGACATTGTTATTAACAGTCTCCGGCGAACGTTTCAACGCTGGGCAACGGCATTCTCTGGCTCTTACGCAGAATCCCTCACTGAACTATATTGCGGGAAAAATCAGTACATCCACCCAGCCCTCAAAGGCTACTTTGCAGCAAGTCGCTGAAATGTATATCGATAATGCGGCAACAAGTTTTCCCAAGCCCGAGCGTGTTTATACGGCCGTCAATGACTGGCTGCGCAATGGCATGGCTGCCGGAAGAGGCAGCCATCAGGGAACTGACGACACAGGGCGGATGATTGATCTGGGCCGCTCAAAACTGGCTCAATTGCTGGGCCTGAGTTCACCATCTCGAATAATCCACACGCTGAACTGCACCGACAGTCTGAATATTATTCTACAAGGATTTCTGAGTGCCGGGGATCACGTCGTTGCATCACAACTCGATCACAATTCAGTCCTGCGACCTCTGCAGGAACTCAAACAGCGCGGCATTACCGTGGAGCTGGCCAATTTTGATCCGGCGAGTGGTCTGATCGATGTCGAACAATTTACCAGACTGGTGTCATCACAGCCGACACGTCTCGTTGTAATTACGCATGCATCCAATGTTATGGGAACAATACAGCCCATTCAGGATCTAATTCGGATTGCTCACAACGCCGGAGCCGCTGTACTGCTGGATGCCGCTCAAACCGCTGGTCACGTCCCGATTTCGATGCATGACATGGGAATTGAGTTCCTGGCAACGGCCGGACACAAGGGATTGCTTGGCCCATTAGGTACAGGGATTCTTTGCATCGGAAATGGCCTGGAAAGCTCGGTACGCCCGCTCCGTTATGGTGGCACAGGAACAAGCAGCGAACTTTTAGAGCAGCCTCTCGAAATGCCATCACGTTATGAAAGCGGGAACGCCAACGTCCCTGGGATTGCCGGCCTTGGTGCCGGAGCAGAGTGGATCCTGAAAGAGTCTGTCGAGCGAATTCATGAGAAGATTCAAACATTGACCCAACGGCTGATGGATGGACTCCGAGAAATCCCAGGAGTCGAGTTGTTATCGCCGACGCATTCCCAGAACGTGGGGATCGTGACGTTCAATATCCATAATCAGGACTGTCGAGAAGTCGCGATGATTCTGGACCAATCATTCCAGATTCAGTGTCGAGCCGGGCTGCATTGTGCTCCGTTGGCTCATCGAACACTCGGGACTTTCGAAAAAGGCGGGGCAGTTCGCCTGAGTCCCGGAGTTTTCACAACCGACGACGAAATTCAGGCTGTCGTGGAAGCGGTCCATGCTATTGCTCAGTTAGCGTAGGCGTTATTCATTCTCAAGCCGAGGTTCCGAACTGACGCGACCAGAATGTCACTTGCATCACTCTATCAGGAATGAAGAATTCCTCTTTAATCACTCATCAGCAGCACCGCCGTCCCCCGAGGACTATTCTTCAAACGCCTGCAATCGTTCAATAAACTCATCTGTCAAACCCGCCTGCCGACGAGCTTCGCCTTGAAATAACTCGCCGCGAGCTTTCGAAGGGCGGATAGGCCAGTGCAAGGCTGAGATCCAGGCGTCCCAGTCGGAATCTTCCGGGTTCTTGAAGTTCCGCAGCCACTGCAGACCAAACTCAACGTGGTGAATTTCGTCCTTGTGGATGGCTCGCATAATCGCCGCGCTGCGACGATCTCCGGCCGCCATAAAGTACTGTTCGAACTCAACGGTGTGATCCAGATTCGCACCTTCAAAAACAAGAGGGAGACCCGCGACGTATTCCAGAGTCGTCTGATACTCCTGAGCTTTGTTCCAGATCCAGCCATTCACCGGCAGATCCCCAAAGTTCAGCCCCAGTTCCCGGCATCGCTGAGCATGCATGCGAGTATGCCGCTGCTCGTCCAACATGATTTTCGCCATGCCCATGCGGAAGTTTGACGGCGCGTCAGGGAACGCCAGCAACACCATCGCCATGACTTCCAATGCCTGCAGCTCATGATTCGCCATCACATGATGCGCGATGGCACGCTTTTTTGGGTCTTTGAGGGACTCAGACTTCGGCATCGCCGGAGCGGTGCGACGAGCAGCAAACTGAAGGTTGGTCGGCCGCGTGGGCGTCTGGACGCGCAATGCGTCTCCTGGCTGCTCATCCGTCAAAGGTTCATCAATGCGACGAACCTTTGTATCCAGAAGATCAGAGCACAAAATACGTTCAGCAAATATGCGGAGTTCCATCTCTGCGTTTTACTCAATGTTGTCGCTCGCGCCCACAGAGCGGACCGCAGTCAAATCATCCGGAGTCAATCGACCATCGTGCAGAGCCGAAGCAATCAGCAGGCCATCAAGTCCTGCGGCCTGGGCAGTCACAAGACATGTGCGTGAATGCACACCTCCGCCGGAGATGATTTGCAGTTCAGGCCATTGATGTTTCGCGTGCTGACACAGCGATAGCGTTGGGATCCCGTTTCCAGTCCCCACAGCAGCCAGATCGAGGACAATCAAACGCCTGATCCCGATGCTCACGACATAGGCCATGAGATCCTGCGGACTCTCTGCGGACCATTGTGCATCTGCCGTCCGAAGCTGCCCGTGCTTGAGATCAACGCTGAAGACCAGCGATTGCGAGCCAAAAACATCAACAAATTCCTGAAGCGTTTCGAGCCTCGGCAATGACTCCGATGCAAGAACAATCTGACTTGCGCCCGACTCCCGGAGTTCCTCTGCATCTTCAACGGTCAGGACCCCGGCATCGACAATCAGTCGGACTCCCGTCCGAGCCATCTCGGCCAGAGTACAGCGATTCCGACTGCCACGTTCGATAGCGTCCAGATCGGCAACGTAACAAACATTGCAGTGAAACTCCTGCCGAAGCGCATGGAGCACTTCGGCAGGTTCAATGCTGTCTGTCAGGCGACTTGAAACGGGCTGATACCGTCCGCGTTCCCCGGCCACCGCTCGAACCGCCACGCCGTTCCGGATATCGATGACGGGGATGATCTGCATCAACCGTTCTTTGAATAGTCACGATACTGATACGCAAGAGCGAACAGGGCAAACAGAACTGATGCCAAAGCCATCAGGGCGGTGAAGACCCAGAAGAAATTCTGCAATGACAGACTTTCGAACGTACTCAGGAACGCGACCAGGATGTTGCCCAGAGAAACTGACAACAGCCAAAATCCCATCACTGTCGATTTCATCGATTTTGGTGCCTGAGTGTAGGCAAATTCGAGACCGGTGATCGACACCATCACTTCGGCCTGCGTCATGATCAAATACTGCACGACCTGCCAGAGTACCGGAATCTTTCCATCACCAGACTTGTCGATCAGCAACTGTAGAATTGCAGCCGAGGCAAAGGCCAGACTGGCGGTTCCCATCCCGATGGTCATTTTCCGCAGTGGAGTCAGCTTGAATCCCAGAGCCTCAATCCATTTGTAGAAGAAGATATTGTTGAGCGGAATCAGCAGCATCACCATCAATGCGTTCATCGAGGAAATCTGGCTCGGGTCTAGCTCGACACCCCAGACCATCAGATCCATTTTCTGAGCCTGCCGAACCCAGCTTGTCGCGTGCTGATCAAACAAAGCCCAGAAGACGCTGACAAGGAAGAACACGCTGATGATTCGCAGTACCGCCAACGGCCCTTCTGCAACTTCGCTGCCGTACCTGCGAGCAGCAGAGGCAAAAAACGAACTCCGATGAATGGGGTCCGCGTTTGGTCCTGCCTCGACAACGGCCTGTTTGTTTTGCCCATTCACTGTCGCCTGCACAGAATGGATCATGATGGCCAGAAATCCCGGATCCTCCTTGAGTGCCTGCCGATATCGAAAAACAAAGTAGCCGCCAATCAAAAATACGATCATCGCGCCGATTGAAACAGGCACTCCGAGAATATCGAGAAAGAACATCGGCACGCCGATGAACCCGAGGAACAGGAGTAGCGAACTGACGGTATCAAGCAGTCCCAGCTTTCCTCCGGGGCTTGGTGGGACATGCACAAAGTTTTTGCGTCCCAGCCAGAACATAATCGTTGCGATAAACATCAGAATGCCGGGAAGACCAAAAGCAACGCTGGGCCCGTAGTATCGATTTAACAAAGGAATGATCAACGTCGAAAAGAACGAGCCAAAGTTGATGCTGAAGTAAAACCACTGAAACACTTTTTCAACGAGGTTTCTATTGCCAGCTCCGAACTGGTCCCCAACATTCGCCGACACACACGGCTTGATGCCACCAGAACCAACCGCAATCAATCCCAGTCCCAGAGACATTCCGCCGATGGAGTTCTCAGCAACGGCCAGCACGGCATGACCAGCGCAGTAGACCAGTGACAGCCACATGATTGTTCGGTACTTGCCCAGAAGTCTGTCGGCAACAATTGCCCCGATCATGGGCGTCGCATAAACGGCCGCCATGAAAAGATGCCCCATGTGCTGGGCACTGGAAGCGGCGACTTCCGAAGCCAGCCCGGATGCCGCAAACAGAATCGTCAGATGCGCCTGCAGAATGGCCTTCATGCCATAGAAGCTGAATCGCTCGCAGGTTTCATTGCCGATGATATAGGGAACTCCCTTAGGCCAGCCGGTCTCGTTCGGATCTGCCGCAGTCCGAAAACCGTCGTTAGCTGACGTGCTTGCCTTTGATGCTTCCACTTCGTTAGGGTTTCCTGACATAGTTGGTCAACTTCTCCGTCAACTAACGGGTATCGCTGCTGGCGAGTGATTTTTAACAAAGCCGGTGGGAGCCGACGGGGAAGCTTAGTGTGGAATCCCGGAGAGGGACAACCGCAGCGCACGCCAAAAAACGGAAACAGTCTCGGCTTCCTGACTTCCGATGCAACCAAGGCACTTTGCGCAGCAAGGCCAGGGGACTTTACAGGCACACTTCAGACGGGCTGATATGCACTCCCGATGAGAGCAGCACGTTCAGTGGGCCGCTCACACGAGACAGCTGCATGCCTCTCGCGGAGCTTCTCACGGAAGACCAACACCCGTCGGCTGCGTCAGCGAGGAGCGATTGGTGTCAGCAGTGGGGCTGGACGAATCTTCAGACGGAGTCGTGGAGTTCACCGTCTCCGCAGGCCGCGCCGAAGCTCCTGAGATGCTTCGTGGAAAAGGCGGAAGTCCCTGAGCATTCACTCCCGGCACAAGGCCGTCACGAGCTTTCGGAAGACTGAGCGGTCCCGAGTTAAACAATGCGGCATCGAGTTCGAACGCCGACGGCGTCATATCAGGCAACGCAAGTTTCGTATTCGAAGTCCGCCAGACAGGTCTCTGCCAGGCCAGCGGC
>CAIXQV010001238.1 GCA_903921605.1 uncultured Planctomycetaceae bacterium
GCGACGTTATTCAAAGGCAACAGGCTTTTAAGACGCCACAAAACACGATTCTCGATCCAATGTTCCCGATCCATTTTTCCGAATCGATCAAAAACTGCGATTCAATACCCACCTAACGAATTGCGATCTATGCGTCTGGCGATTAGCCGACGCATAGATCGTGCGTTGAACTTTTCCGCTTTGTGGATTGGGGGCACGAGGCTGAATCAGCCCTATGCGGATTCAATCACGAGCACTCAGCGGCTGTGGTGAGTCTACCCGTGGCACCGGAGGTTGTCACCCGCAATTCGGGAGCTGGCGGTGATTCGATCCTGACGATGGCTCCGGATATGCCCCGATGCGGAGCGATCTCCGATAGCAACTCAGCGGTGCTGATCACGAAGAACGCTCGATCGCCGCTGTCGGGCCTCCCAATACGAACTGTCGGTGCAGCATTGAGAGGGCCGGTGCTTGAGGAGAAAAAGCA
This sequence comes from uncultured Planctomycetaceae bacterium, assembly GCA_903921605.1. Next base: position 467 of record CAIXQV010001238.1, read on the forward strand.
CGGAGAACTGATGCGTCGCATTGTGGATCGCGGTTCAGCCATCGCGGCCTCGATACCATGCCGGGCGGTGATCACTCCACATCACGATTCGCCAGCTAGGCTTCGGTCGAGAATCGAACAGCCGCATGCGAGTCTGACACTTCGGACAACATGGGCTTCGATCTTCGGCGTGTTCCTCAACAGGAGAATCCGAAGCAGACGGTTCGGCAACAGAGGGTGCGGCTGCTGAGCCCAACAACTCACGGCACTCGGCAACGTATCGTTTCCGATGACGACCCGAATAGCCACCAAATCGACGAGTCTTCGTGTAGCCTTTCGGAAGAATATGCAGACACCACCGCCTGGCGAATTCAGCGCCCGGAAGACGAACAGGAATCGTCTCTTTACTGCCGCCGATCTTGTCGCCTACTCTTGCCTGAAACGTCACGAAGCCGTCTTCGTCAGAGACCAGGCGGCGATCCGAGATCGGACCGCCCGTCAGATATCGAGCCAGATACTTCGCCACAAGCTCCGGAGGACAATTCTCGTTGGGCGGTGGTTCGATGTACGCGACCCATGTCACCTGCTTCATCGGCGCGAGCCAGTCGTCAAACGCAGCCTTCGACTGCAGAAAACTCCATTCGCGGTTCAGCGTCAGCTTGCCATTCTTATGAAGACGCTTCAGACCGGCGATGAAGTTAGTTCGAAACTGCAATTTCAGTTCTTCCGCATCACACAGATACCGACCATCACACTGCGCCACATTCAGTCGTCGACTCTTGATCCAGCAACGATCCCCCGTCAGCGACGGTCCGCCGCCGGGGACCAGAGCATGAACATGCGCGTGAGCCTCCAGCTTTTGGTTCCAGGTATGCAACACCATCGCCGCCGCAGCTTCGAAGTGCTGCTCGTCGGCGATGACGTCACGCAGCGTCTTCCACGCCGAGCGAAACAGCAGATCGTACATCTCCCGGCGATTGCCCAAAGCCAGCGATGAGAGTTTATCAGGAATTGTAAACACAACCTGAAAATAGGTAATGCCCGGGATCAGGAGTTGGGTTGTCGAATCTAACCAGTCTGCTCGCTTAGCGCCAGAACATAATGGGCAATGACGATCGCCGCAGGAATTATAGACAGAGCATTCATAGTCACACGGTTCGCATCGATACTTATGTCCGCCCAATGCTGCCGTGCGACAAAGCTCCAGCTTGGCCAGAGTGCTCCGCACTTGTGCCGGTGCCTGATCGCGAAATTGGCTGACAAAGGCCGGCGTGTATTTTCGCAGCAGGCGCGAAACTGTCAGGCTTTGCTCTCCGGTGGCTGCATCCAGCCAGGCAGTTGGCGAATCGGCAGCCAGTCGATGGGGCTCGGAGCGGATCCCAGATGCAGAGTCCTCACATGTAGATAAATCATCGTCGTGGAGAAACTCGCATGCCCCAGCAGACGACTGATCGCCAACAGATCGACTCCGGCTTCCAAAAGTCCTGTCGCGTAAGAATGTCTGAGCGTGTGGGGCGTGACATGCTTGAGTATGCCCGCTTCCTTTGCAGCGACCTTGAACATCTTCTGAATCGTGGTTGGCTGGAGTGGCGTGTCGGGCGTCTTGCCGGGAAACAGATACACTTCCGGACGATAGGCGAGCCAGTACTCGCGAAGCGCGGTCAGCAGTCGAGGCGCCATCGGGACCATCCGCGTCTTCTGGCCTTTGCCCGATTCGATTCGCAACTGCATCCGCTGGCTGTCGATGTCGCTGATCTTCAGATGAGCGGCCTCGTTCAGACGCAGTCCGCACGCATACTGAAGGACCAGAAACGTGCGATGCTTGTGACACTTCACACACGACAGTAACCGATTCACTTCTTCGCCACTCAGAACCGCGGGCAGCTTCTTTGGACGCTTGCCAAAAGGAATCATGTCAACATGCCACGACTGAGGGCAGGTGGTCTTGAAGAAGAACCGTAGTCCACAAACGGCCTGATTGAAGGAACTCCATTTCAACTTTCGCACATCAATCATGTGGAGTTGAAACGATCGTACGTCTTCGGCGGTTGCTTCCAGCGGACTTTTGCCGAGAGAGGCGGCAAACTTGCCGACGTGATAGGTGTAGGCGTCGATCGTCCGCTGCGAATAATTGCGGAGCTTCATGTCATCGGCCATACGGCGAGTCAGATCGGTCACACGGTTTTGCCACGGAGTCATTGATGGAGTTTCCTGAGAGAGCAGCAGAGAAGCTTTCGAACTCGCACAGCGCGATTCGAACACCTTCATCATGCGTCAGGAAACAGGCGATTGGTCGCTATCACCAGTGAAGCATATCACTTTAAGCGAGCCAATCATCAACCCGCGAGTAGAACTCATTCAATCCAGGGATCGCTCATAATCCAGGGAACAACTATAACCTGGTCAGCGCATAAGATCATCACCGCAACTAAGACCTGGAGAATCACTACAACCTGGCCTAGCTCTTAGACTCACACACCACAAAGCGGTTAAGTTCAACGACCGCGATCACCCGGTTGCGGCGAGCGACGCTGTAAAGGGTGAAAAACTAACCACCGCAACTCGGCGTGCATCGCATTGTTCGCCTTGCGATTCAATATCAAAACC
>CAIXQV010001239.1 GCA_903921605.1 uncultured Planctomycetaceae bacterium
GCCGCTGGCCTGGCAGAGACCTGTCTGGCGGACTTCGAATACGAAACTTGCGTTGCCTGATATGACGCCGTCGGCGTTCGAACTCGATGCCGCATTGTTTAACTCGGGACCGCTCAGTCTTCCGAAAGCTCGTGACGGCCTGGTGCCGGGAGTGAATGCTCAGGGGCTTCCGCCATTTCCGCGAGGCATCTCAGCATCCCCATCGCGGCCTGCGGAGACGGTGAACTCCACGACTCCGTCTGAAGATTCGTCCAGCCCCGCCGTGGACTCCAATCGGGCTGCGCTAACGCAGCCCGCGGGCATCGGTCTTCCTTGATTCGGTGTGGGACTGCAAATGTCCCTTGTTCCGGTTGTCGCAATCTGATCTGCGCGGTTAAGCTTCCGCAACACCGCACTATTTTCAGCACCATCGTTTCTCGATTGCCAACTGAGAATCCAGAGGATACGCAATGAGTTCAGCTGCAGCTGCTAATGAGACAACTCCGGATGGGCCAACCGTTTTTGGTCATCCGACAGGGTTGTTCAACCTTTTCTTTGCCGAGATGTGGGAACGTTTTTCCTATTACGGCATGCGAGCATTGCTCATCTTCTACATGATGAAAGGGTTTCTGAAGTACAACGATTCCAGAGCCTACACCGTTTACGGCGCTTACACAGCGCTTGTGTATATGACTCCCTTCATCGGAGGGATGTTGGCTGACCGGCTGCTCGGCCAGCGGATTGCAGTGATCATAGGCGGCTTGCTGATGGCCGCCGGGCACCTGATCATGGGCATTGAGAATCAGGTCACATTCTATCTGGCATTGACTCTGCTGATCGTTGGAAACGGCTTCTTCAAGCCGAATATTTCCACGATTGTGGGTACCCTCTACCCAGTTGGCAGCCATCGTCGTGACGGCGGTTTCACGATTTTCTATATGGGAGTGAATCTTGGGGCAGCGATGAGTCCGCTGCTGTGTGGTTACATTGGCGAAACCTTTGGCTGGCACTATGGATTCGGACTTGCGACTATCGGTATGATCGTGGGGCTGGCCGTCTTTGTGATGCCCAACGTCGTGACCCAGGGCCTGATCGCCGCCGGTGCAGCAGGAGCCGTGCTTGCGCTGCTTGTTTTCCGAGCAAACAACACGGCCGCAATTTTGTTGAATATCTTCGTTGCCATCTGCCTCGCCTGTGCTGCCGGGATTTCGATCGTTGCGTTGAGTCGCGGAGGCTTACCGGCGAGCGCTGGTGCAGCACGATCCGGAAAGGTCGCACTGTCAAAAATTGCCATCGTTTTGATCGGTATCGCGATCGTTGTTCCGATCATCACGTTGTTCGTTTCCGGGTTTTCGATAGTTACGAAAGATGGCAGTCCCGTTCAGTTGATTAGTTCCGAGAGCATCGAGAACTTCAAAAAGGATGGCGGGCCGCTGACTCAGATCGCAGCCGTCTTTATGGAAGAAATCAGCAAGCCTGCCGGTTTGCTGCTGACTCTGACCGGCGCGCTGGCCTTTGGATACCTGATTCTGAAAACCTTCAGCCTCGACCGAATCGCCAAACAGAGAATGTTCGTCGTGCTTACATTGACCTTCTTTTCGATGTTGTTCTGGGCATTCTTTGAGCAGGCTGGCAGCAGTCTTAATAACTTTGCTGACCGCAATGTGGATCGAGTATCTGAATCCAAAGTTGTCACTGAAGATCTGATCGGATCGACCATCAAACTGCAGCCTACACAGGAGCAACTTGGATTCACCAATGGCGAAAAAGTCTTTACCCTCGATCAGCTTAACGCCCTGCGAGCTGCCGATGAAAACAAGGAAAAGAGCGACTTCGAGATCGACTGGACCGTCCACAAAGATAACGTAGGCATGGGTCTGGCAACTCGCGAAGAAGAACTCGCTGCCAGTATGTTTCAGGCGATCAACGCGGTCTGTATCCTGATTTTTGGTCTGATCTTTACGGCTCTTTGGACCTTCCTTGGCGCCCGAGGACTGGAACCGTCAACTCCCGTCAAATTTGCTCTGGGGCTTTTGCAGCTGGGTCTTGGTTTCGCCGTATTCTGGTACGGTGCCATCAACGCAGACAGTCGAGGAATTGTGGCGGTGGTCTGGCTGGTGCTGGGCTATGTGCTCCACACCACCGGTGAATTGTGTTTGTCGCCCGTGGGGCTGTCCATGATCACCAAACTCTCCCCGAAGATCCTTGTTTCGACGGTCATGGGAGCCTGGTTTCTGGCAACTGCGTTCTCGCAGTATCTGGCCGCCATTATTTCTCAGTTCACTGGCGTGTCGCACGGAGGCGGTGATGAAAATGTGATTCCGATTCCGCTGGAGACGGTCCATGTGTATGGAGACGTCTTCAAACAGATTGCCATCGCCGCGATGATTTGCGGAGGGATTTGTCTTGCGTTGTCACCAATCCTAAAGGCATGGATGCACTCTGACCTGCCAGAAGATGGTGGAGGCCCATCGTCCGGCGGTCACTGATGCAGATCATCCCCGTCATCGATATCCGGAACGGCGTGGCGGTTCGAGCGGTGGCCGGGGAACGCGGAAGATATCAGCCCGTTTCAAGTCGCCTGACAGACAGCATTGAACCTGCCGAAGTGCTCCATGCGCTTCGGCAGGAGTTTCATTGCGACACTTGCTACGTTGCCGATCTGGATGCAATTGAGCGTGGCCAACGGAATCGCTGTACTCTGGCCGAGATGGCTCGGACGGGAGTCCGATTGATTGTCGATGCCGGAGTCGTTTCTCCTGAAGATGTCCACGAACTTCAGGACTGCGGCGCGAGTCAGATTGTTCTGGCTTCGGAGTCGTTGCCGCGAATCGATCAGCTTCGGTCGTTCGTCGAGCTGTTCGGTTCGAAATCGCTGGTGTTCAGTGTTGATCTGAAGCATGAGCAGCTTCGATTGGCCGATCCACAATACTCATCTACGAATCCGGAAGAGCTTCTCGCTCGCATTGTGGAAGCGGGAATTGAGCAGATCATTGTGCTGGACCTGGCGGCTGTTGGCACCGGAACCGGAATACCGACTTTGTCGCTGTGCCAACAGGCGAAAAGTTGCTGGCCTCATCTGCGAATCATTTCTGGCGGAGGTGTGCATTCTCGCACATGCATTTTGAAGGCTCAGGCTGCTGAGCTTGATGGCCTGCTGATCGCTTCGGCTCTGCACGATGGTCGATTGACTGCGGATGATATTGCGGCGATCCGCTCTGTGGGCGCAGGAGACAACATGCGGTAAAATGCGGAGATGGAACTTCGCACATTTGCTGAACGTATTTTGTACTCTGACCTTCTGGACACCAAGGTTCGTCGTATTGATGAACCTTTGACCGATGAACGGCCCGGGGACGCAGTGCGCGTCCAGACGCCCACGCGGCCGACGAACCTTCAGTTTGCTGCTCGTCGCACTGCTCCGGCGATGCCGAAGTCTGAGTCGCTCAAGGACCCAAAGAAGCGTGCCATCGCGCATCATGTGATGGCCAATCATGAGCTGCAGGCATTGGAAGTCATGGCGATGGTGTTGCTGGCATTCCCCGACGCGCCGTCAAACTTTCGCATGGGCATGGCCAAAATCATGCTGGACGAGCAACGGCATACTCGCATGCATGCTCAGCGATGCCTGGAACTGGGGCTGAGCTTTGGGGATCTGCCGGTGAATGGCTGGATCTGGAAGAAAGCTCAGGAGTATCAGACGACTCTGGAATACGTGGCGGGTCTCCCTCTTGTCTTTGAAGGTGCGAATCTGGATCACACCGTTGAATTCGAACAGTACTTTATGGCGGCCGGAGATCGTCGCAGCGCGGCGATTATGCGAGCGATTCACAAGGACGAAATTCACCACGTTGAATTTGGTCTGCAATGGCTGCGGAACTTCAAGAACCCGGATGATTCCGACTGGGACGCCTGGATCTCAGCCTTGCACTGGCCTCTCCGCCCTTCGAAAGCTCGCGGCGAGTTATTTCAAGGCGAAGCTCGTCGGCAGGCGGGTTTGACAGATGACTTTATTGAGCGATTGCAGGCCTTTGAAGAATAGTCCTCGGGGAACGACGGTGCTGCTGATGAGTGATTCAAGATGAATTTTCATTCCATGCAGAGTGATGCACGTGACATTCTGGTCGAGTCAGCTCGGAGCTTCGGCCTGAGAATAAAGAACGCCGATTACAGCTGAGCAATTGCATGGACCGCTTCCACGACAGCCTGAATTTCTTCGTCGGTTGTGAAAACTCCGGGACTCAGGCGAACTGCCCCGCCTTTTTCGAAAGTCCCAAGTGCTCGATGAGCCAAAGGAGCACAATGCAGACCGGCTCGACACTGAATCCGGAATGATTGGTCAAGAATCATCGCGACTTCTCGACAGTCCTGATTGTGAATATTGAACGTCGCGATTCCCACATTCCGGGTATGCCTCGGCGATAATAACTCGACTCCTCGGATTTCCTGGAGTCCTTCCTTCAGCCGTTGCGTCAATGCCTGAATCTTCTCATGAATTCGCTCGACAGACTCTTTCAGGATCCACTCTGCACCGGCACCGAGTCCGGCAATCCCGGGGACGTTAGCGTTCCCGCTTTCATAACGTGATGGCATTTCGAGAGGCTGCTCTAAAAGTTCGCTGCTTGTTCCTGTGCCACCATAACGGAGCGGGCGTACCGAGCTTTCCAGGCCATTTCCGATGCAAAGAATCC
>CAIXQV010001240.1 GCA_903921605.1 uncultured Planctomycetaceae bacterium
AGTTCATAGCCCAGATAAAACGCGTGGCTCGGATCCATCTTCACATCCAGAGCCATCCCGGTCGCCTGAGACTGCTCGAACAGGCGAAAGACATCGTCGCCACTCCAATGACCATGGCGGTTCATCAAATGCAGTTGGCCGCCTTCCGCAAAGATTCGAAAATTCGTGTCGGTCAGCGCACTAGCCAGACTCTCCAGCGTCTGCGCTGATACTGAACGTAAACGAGAATCTCGCAGCATGACCAATGAAGAATCCAGATGCTTGGGGATTGTGCGGGCAGCTACGGCGTGGTGAACCAGTCGACGAGCCACATCAAATTCACGGACCGCGCTTCGACACCAGTTGATGACCTGCGTTGTAAGAATACTCTGAATCCCCAGCTCCTCACAGAAAGCGGCCAGCACCATATTCACGCCCGCAGAATCAACTTCCGTCAGCTCAGTGACATTACCGACTCCCATCATCATGGGAATATCGGGGTACTTTTGACGAACCTTCAGATAGCGATCCAGAGATGCCGCAAACCCCATCCCGATCGGTTCAATGATCGGATCAACGCGAAACGGAACACTGGCACCTCGAAGTTGTTCGATCAGATCATCCAGCAACTGCAGATCCTGTGGCGTATCAGGAATGACCACAACTTCCGTCTTCAGCTGCGTAACCCAGTCCACGTTGGAATGATTACAGCTCAGGATCAGTTCGGCTCCCGCTGTTACCGCCTGTTCAACTTCATGACGATCGAAACTATCGATCGACACACGTAACCCTTCTTGTCTGAGGGCGGAAACGATTTCAGAAATGCGATGGCTGCTCTCTCCCGGCACTCCACCCACATCAATGACATTGGCACCTGAAGCCGCAAGACTGAGTGCTTCCCCGACTACCTCTTTGAGCGGCATTCGCGTCGCGTGATTGATCTCTGCAATGATCTCGATGGAGTAACGAGACAGATCGGCCTTACGGCGTTTGCTCAGTCCAAAATATTCCGGCAGATCATGCAAATCGCGGGGGCCACGTTCGAAGGGTTTCCCGAAGTGCTGCTCCAGCTCATGGAGATCACCCTGACACCAGCCCGGCAGAATCACTCGATCAATCTCTGCGGGAACGGTTAATCGCTTCAGGAGCAGCCGACTATGCAATAGCGCCGCGACCTGAATTCCGGGAACAACAACCTCGAATCGAAAGCCAACTTTCAGCGCAATAGCGTCGAGCACTTCCCGCAAACTGGCCTCGGCCAATCGACCGGTGACAAAAAGAAGCGAGGGCTGATGAATAGCAGCGGAGGATGTCATGGGACCTGCACGGAACAAAAGATGTCAGAACCGGCTGAGCAACTGTAAACCTTCAGGCTTGCTGATCAACAAACCTGCCGCCAAACACTATCGAACCGCGCCACCGTTAACGTTGATGACCTGCCCTGTGATATAGGATGCTTCATTGCTTAACAGATAGCGTGCCATATTCGCGATATCCTGCGGCTCACCCCAACGACGAACCGGTGTCTCAG
>CAIXQV010001241.1 GCA_903921605.1 uncultured Planctomycetaceae bacterium
GTCAAAAGCTGAGTGTTATCGTCTGGAAGTCGCAGCCTTGTTGCATGACATCGGCAAGGTCGGTGTGCCCGACGCGATTCTGCGGAAGTCCGGCGAATTGAACGCTGACGAATGGCAGTTGATGGATCAGCATGAGCAAATGGGAGTGGAGATTGTCCGAAAAGCTTTCGCCTCTCAACAGCTCGCAGAGATCATTCAAAACTATCGAGCGTGGTTCAACGGGTGTTCTCGCAATCCAGCTTTGCCGGCCGGAAATGCCATCCCGATGGAAGCCAGAATTCTGGCCATCGCGGATGCCTGGGACTCCATGACCACCGGTCGCCCCTGGCGTCCGGGCCGTACGTTTGAATCCGCCACTGCAGAACTGAGACGTTGTGCGGGAAGCCAGTTCGATGCGGAGTATGTCGAACAGTTCTTGAAGATTCTTCGCGAATCATCGACGACGAAACTGGCCACTGAAGTATCAGCCGACGCCAAAGCCATCAGCGAAGATCTTGCGGAGATCACCGCTTCGCTGGAAGCTCAGAACTTTGCCCGCATCGCCACTATTACGGATCATCTTCGATCCACCGCCAGCAGGCTCGGAGCGAACAACATCACGACTGAGGCCGATCGGCTTCGCTCCGCAGTGATGTCCGACGCCGACCTCCTCAGCATTCTCCACATCACCCGCGCGTTGACGAAAGAGTGTCAACAATTGCAGCAGGGCACGGCTTTGCCTGTGACTTGATCTTGCCGTTTTGGTAATTTCAAGTGTCTGGTAACTTCAAGGGTTTGGTGCCGATCGTTTGATATCGGGCGAATCGACCGCAACGGGAGACTTAACACAACCGGGGCAGGAGCAGACCTGGGAATAGGAAACGGCTCTGAGCGTAATCCGGACTGGACGTTTTCCGGTAATGGGGGATCATATTCTTCGAAGCGCCTGCGGGTTTACGTTCGGGAAACGAAGTAACGCGAGAATTTTCAACCTCGCCCTGTGTGCCACATACCGCATGGGGCGAGCGAGGAGTACATTGACGACCTCAACGTGCCCTTAAATCAAATGGTGGTTCTGTTGCTCGAAGGTAGTTAACCCGATGTTGCACAAGAAGAAAGCGGTTGTACTCGTTAGCGGAGGTTTGGACTCGGCGACTACGTTGGCGATTGCAAAGAGCGAAGGTTTCGACATTTATGCGATCTCATTTGATTACGGCCAGCGACATCATTTCGAGCTTGAGGCGGCTCGTCGAGTTTGTGAAAGTCAGGGCGTCTCGGAACTGGTTGTCTTCAAGGTCGACACCAGTATCTTTCGCGGATCCGCGCTGACCAATGACATTCCGGTGCCACACAACCGTGATGAATCTCAGATGGCGGATGGAATTCCCGTCACCTATGTGCCCGCGCGGAATACGATCTTTCTCTCCGTTGGTCTGGGGCTTGCCGAATCGGTCGGAGCGAACGATCTTTTTATTGGAGTGAACGCCGTCGACTATAGCGGCTATCCGGACTGCCGGCCGGAATTCATCAAGGCGTTTGAAGACATGGCCAATCTCGCCACGAAAGCCGGTGTAGAAGGGCAGCGACTGAGTGTTCACACGCCTCTTATTCTTTTGACCAAGGCCGAGATCATTCAACGGGGGGTGGCGTTGGGAGTCGATTACGGTTTGACTCATAGTTGTTACGACCCGCTGCCGGATGGAACGTCCTGTGGCGAATGTGATTCGTGCCAGTTGAGATTGCGAGGCTTTCGTGAAGCCGGATGTGCGGATCCTATCCGCTACAACAAGTCGTGACAGGTTCCGCTCGCATGTCGTCCGAATCATTCAACGAACGGATCCGTGCCGCATTAGCCAGGCTAACACTGACGCATCGTCGTCGAGTTCGCCGGTGCGTTGAATCAATCAGCACGACAGAATGTTTGGTCGACGGTCATCGGTGTGTTAGTTTCGCGACGAA
>CAIXQV010001242.1 GCA_903921605.1 uncultured Planctomycetaceae bacterium
GATCCGAGCTGCTTGCATGGATCAACCAGCTTCCGGCATCGCGTTGATTAGCCACAACAAACTCCGAAGCCCCGAGCCTGGGATCTTAGCTTCGATTGAGTTCAAAAGGAGTTCAGCAGTGACCAAAGAGGGACGGGAACTCAAACGTGGTAAGGCCTTCACCCTAGATCCACTCAGCATTTCCGGAAATCGATGGACGGAAGTTTCCAGCGACGGCTGACATGCTGTCGGAATCCTTCAGCTTTTTGGCGAAGGCAGTTTGCGGGATTGGGGCCGATGGACATCAGTTCCAGCCAAAGGGCGTCATCGAGCTGGATCGCATTGACGTGTCACGACGCAGAACGACTGGGTTGAGTCTGGCGTCCAACCAAAAAAAAGCCCGATCAGCGGTAACTGATCGAGCTCAGATGTCTCCAAGTTTGCGGCCAGGAGTGCGGTAATGATACCTGCCTTGTTGTGCGTCGGCTACACGCCGTTCGGAAAATGTTGTCATCGTGTCCTCAGGGAAGAAACTGAAGGACGCGCCAATGGATGATTCATCGCGACGTATCGAATACCCAAAGAGGCCAGTCTATTGGGCCAACAAAGTGCAGCGGGCATTGATTGAGTCGGAAGCGGTGTCAGTCATTGGACGCGATGCCTGTTGGCTTGTCACGTTCGTTGCTGCCCGGGAGGACATGCTGCGATATTCCAAAGTCCCGCGATGGTGGACTCCGCAGTTGATGGACTCCACAGGATTCACGAACAAGAGAACGTTCCTTTCCGCTCGCAAAGCTGCGGTTGATGCTGGTTGGCTTATCGTGAACAGCGGCGGCAAGGGCGTCGAGGGTGAATACTTCACAAGAATTCCCGGTGCGAAATCGCACCAGCAAAGTGAAGAATCTGAGTCTTCCCGGTGCGAAATCGCACCACATACCGCACCAACAAATGCGCCGCATCCTATTCCCAGTATCCCAGTAACCCAAGAGAGTGAGAGCGCACCGAAACAGAAGGGGAAAGCAGACTCGAGACTGATCGAGTTTTGCCATGAGTGGAACGCCTGGCATTCAGCGGGAATCATTCGCCAGATGATTCGAGACACAAACTCGCCAGGGAAAGGCATTGAGGATGCTTGGAAGCGATCGCAGCGCGACAAAGAACAGCGGGAGCGTCTAAACGACTTACCGGCACTTCAGAAAGCGATTGAGGGAAGCCAGCAATTCCTGAGTGATGCAGGATGGTTCAACGCGGCCGGATTGATCGGCGGGAAGAACTCCAACCGGCTATGGTATGCGGAACAACTGGTGGCGGGGGCATATCTCGATAAGTCCGGCAACGGAAACGCCGGGCGGCCATCCCCTGAAGCATCTAAGGCATGGCAGAAGACACTGGAAGAGATTCGCCAGCATTCCTCGTGGAAGTCTGATGAGATCAGGCAGGCCATAGGAGAGCGAGCATGGCGGGCGTTGAAATCAATCGGCGGAGCAAAGCAGGTTGAACGATGGATCGGTTCTGATTGTTTCGAGCTACGTAGTCTCGAAAAGCGATTCCATCAGGAATTCAGTAAGGGGTGAAGGGTAATGAACGAACGACGACAGGATATTGAACAAGCCATTCTCGGTTCGATGACATTTCTTGAGCAGGCTGCCGAATACGCGATCGGGGAGCTGGCGGAAACCGACTTTCAGAATCCAGCAATGCGGGCGATGTTTCGAGCCGTCTGCGCGATGGCTGAACGAAATGAACCGGCAAACGACATCGAGCTTTTGGCACGGGAGTTAATCCGGCGCGGAGAATTCGAAACAGTCGGCGGGGCGGCTGGAATCGCGGCAGTCCTCGAAGCCGTTCCCCATGCTGCCAACTGCCGGTTTTACATCAACCAGTTGAAGGAATTGATTCAGCGGGAACGACTGCGGGCTCTGAGTGAGCGTCTGAGGGTTCGGGCAGAAGACCAGAGTCTTGAGCCATCGGACACAATTGAAGCGATTCAGAGCCAGCTGGAAGCGATGGCCGGGGGCGATTCGCCAAAGTCCGACATCATCACAGCGGCTGAAGCCTTGGCGGCATACGATGAAAGAACGAACGACGAACGAACCATTCTTCCGGCGGGACTGGACGAACTCGACAGGCTTCTCAATGGCGGGTTTCGTGGCGGGCAACTGATCGTCACTGGCGGGCGACCTGGACTCGGAAAGTCAGCCCTGATGGAACAAGTCGTTCTGAACGCGGCAAGCCATTTCCGGCCCGCGTTGATGGCGTCACTCGAAATGACATCCGGCGAAATGGCAGAACGAGCGCTGCAGACCATTCCCCGGCAACGGTTCGCGGAACTCCCGGTGTTCTTCTCAGAATGCACTTCGTTTGCGAAGCTGCAAAGCGTCCTGAGACTCGCAAAGCGACGGCATCATATCAAACTGGCGGCCGTTGACTATCTGCAACTGATCGAAAGCCCGACAGGAAAGAACGATCTGAGGGAACAACAGGTGGCGGCCATGAGTCGTAAGCTGAAGCAATTGGCCATGGAACTACAGATTCCGATTTTGCTGGGAAGCCAGTTGAACCGCGAATCGGAAAAGCGACACAGGCCGATGCTGTCGGACTTAAGAGAATCGGGAGCGATCGAACAGGACGCGGATATCGTCGTTCTGATCGGCGGCGATGAACGGGGAGATGAACGGGAATTGATCGTGGCGAAACATCGCGCCGGAAAGTGTGGCATTGTGAATGCGAAGTTCGACCGGCCCCGGTTCAAGTTCAGCACCGAACCGTGGACCGGCAAGCTGTGAACCTGCTGGCAGAATTGCCAATGTAAAACGATACTCCCCCAACGCAGGATAGTTCGACGGAACGACAAGCTGGTCAGTCTTGCCAGTTTCCTGCCGTCCCTTCTTCAAGACAAAGCACCGAAAGATAGGTGACCAGTGGCAAGTGTGAACAAAGATTCCAAGGGCTGGCGAATCCTCTTTGTTGATCCAAACGGAGTGCGAAAGCAGATTCGTCCAGGGCGTGACACGAACAAAGCCACCGCCGAGTTCATAGGGCGGCACATTGATCATCTGGTTGTCTGGGTTGCCTCAAAAGGAATTCTCAACAGACAAACGGCTGAATGGCTTGGAGACATCGGTGACAAGATGCACGCGAAACTGGTTCAAGCTGGGTTGGTCGAGAAACGAGTCACTGCTGAGCCGGTGCCCGCCGAACCATCGAAGCCAGTGATTCAGCTTGGGGCGTTTTTGGAGGAGTTCCGAAACGACGGTCTGACAAAGACGGGGGAAAAAGCCGCGGGGCTGACGGTGGTGAAATGGCGTGCCACGATCGACAGTCTTGTTCGGTTCTTCGGGCATGATCGAGACATCAGCACCATCGTCCACGAAGACGCTCATCAGTTTCGCAAGAGTCTCGATGCACGTCGGATCAAGAAAACGAAGGCAAATCCCAAAGGGGAACCACTTGCTGAGAACTCAAAGCGAAAACACATGGACTGTGCCAAGGTGTTCTTTAACGGGGCAAAACGTCGGGGACTCGTGACCGTGAACCCATTTGAGCACCAAGTCTCCAGCACCCGCCCCAACAGGGCTCGGGACTATTTCCTCACTCGAGACGATACGGAACGAATAATTGCCGTCTGTCCGGATGCTGAATGGCGGTTGCTGGTGTCTCTGTGGCGATACGCTGGCCTGCGGAAAATGGAAATATTCCAATTGACGTGGGGAGATGTCCTCTGGAATAAAGGCAAGATGCGAGTTCAGATCACAAAGACGAAGCACCATGAAGGCAAGGACATTCGGTATGTTCCGCTTCGCGACATTCGACAGTATTTGCAGGAGACGTTCCAAGCCCAGTTGACCGACGGGGCTTCCTCTCTGCCTGCGGAACAGAAGATCATCAGCCGATTTTCTGAATCCAACAGCAATCTAGATAAGCCGTTCAAGACGATACTTCACCGCGCAGGCCTCGTCCCTTGGCCGAAGCTGTTCCAGAATCTGCGGTCGAGCTGCGAAACGGATTGGCTCAATGAAGGCCACCCGGCCCACGTTGTCGCGGGTTGGATCGGACATTCGGTGAAGGTGCAGCGGGATAGCTACGCCCAAATCACTGATGGGCATTTCGAACGATTCAACAGCCACCCAAGATCGACGCCCAAAAGTGGCACACCAGGTGGCACAGTTGGCGCGGGCAATGACGGGAAACGACAGGAAATCGTTGTGCCACTGAGTGTGCCACTTCTCGCAAAACACGAAAAAACCCCGAAAACACTAAGTGTTTCGGGGTTTGAGGTAGCGGCGGCCGGACTTGAACCGGCGACACCCGGCTTATGAAGCCGGTGCTCTAACCAACTGAGCTACGCCGCCAAATCGCTGAGTACTGCTTCGGCATTGAGATGATAACCTCTGGTGCCAAATTTGCCGAAATTCGAGTTCCTGTGTTTCCATAGGACACAGGCAGGAACGTCGAGTTCGCGAGCGAAAGAGTTTAGCAGAAACCGCCGGGCCGACAACCGTCTGGAATCAATTTGCCGAGCAATGCGAATGGATGCGCGGCGGCGTTTCGATTTCGATGCCCCGAGCGAAAACGACTGGAGCAGTTTTCAGGTTGAATCGGGTATTCTGGTCGACGGGAAATTCCCCGGGACGGTTTCATTGTTGGACTCACGCGGCCTTCGTGTGCCGGCATGAACCACAGTCATACTTTACTCAACGGAGCGGCGGTTTTTGCCTGTTCGGTTTGTCAAGCAGAGCTTACGCAAACGGAACGAGAAACTCTGACGGTCGTTCAGGTTGTTCGGTGTGCAATCAGACAAACGGTTCGGAGGGCATTCGGCCCCACCCCGAACGGTCAAGTCTTGTAAACGTGGTCGACGAAGAGAGGTACAGGTTTGTGCGTCTCTCGTGCGCTCACGTTTCACTCAGTTAGAACAGTCGAGGTAGAGGCAATGAAAAGGCTCATGCTGGGAGCCGCTGCTGCAGTTACCGTACTGCTGAACAGCGGTGTGTTGATGGCCGGACTACTCGGAAAGGGTGGTTACTCCGGTTGTGCAACATCCGCGTGTTCACCATGCGGAGATTTTGTGGCAGCTCGGTGCGGTAACGGCCCGCAATGTCAGATGGTTCAGGAAACGATTTGGGAACCGCAGCAGTATACCTGCACGAAGACTGTGTACGATCAGTGCACTGAGTCTATCCCGGTCACCTGCACCAAGAACGTTTATGAAACATGCTACCGTGATGAGTGCTACACGGTTTGCAAGCCGGTCTACACGACCTGCTACAAGACCTGCACTTACAACGTCTGCAAGCCTGTCTACCAGACATGCTATCGCGACGTGACCTGCCGCGTTCGCAAGCCGGTCTATCAAACCTGCTACCGTGAATGCTGCTATACCGTCTGCAAGCCGGTTTATCAGACATGCTACCGCACTGTCTGTTACAACGTCTGCAAGCCGGTTTACCAGACATGCTATAAAGATGTCTGCTGCACGACGTACAAGACCGAATCCGAAACCTGCTACAAAGACGTCTGCTACACAGTTTGCAAGCCGGTTACGGAAACGCACACTGAAGACGTTTGCTGTGGCGACTGGATCACAGAGACGAAATGCATTCCTGGTCCTGTCGTAAAGAAGTGTGTTGTTGACCCTTGCAATCCATGCTGCACAAAGACGGTTTGCGTTCAGTGCCCATCACGCACTGTCACTTGCCGCAAGTGGGTTCCAAAAGTCGTTCAGAAAACTGTGACCTGCACTCGGATGGTTCCGGAAGTCTGCCACAAGCAGGTTCCTTACACCATCTGCCGTCAGGTTCCTGTGACCACAACGAAGAAGGTTCCTTACACGACCTGCACGTTCACACAGGAAACATGCACCAAGCAGGTTCCTTATACAACCTGCACAATGACACAGCAGACCTGCACGAAGAAGATTCCTTACACGACCTGCAGCTGGACTGAGCAGTGCATTACCCGCCGAGTTCCTTACACAACCTGCAAGATGGTTACAGAATGCTGCACAAAGCAGATTCCTTACACCGTCTGCAAAATGGAACAGCAGACCTGCACTCGCAAAGTTCCTTACACAACCTGCCGTCAGGTTTGTGAGACACGCACTGTGACTCGTACCAAGTGCGTTCCTCGCCAGGTTTGCGTAACGATGACTCGCTGTGTACCACGAGTTGTATGCCGACCAGTTCAAACATGCTGCGACCCATGCTCCGGTAACGGTGCTTGTGGTAACGGCGGATGCGGAACGGGTGCTGCTTGCGGCGAAACTGCGATGGCTCCGGTTGCTGAACCAGCCGCTCCTGCTCACGTTGAAGCTGCTCCAGTCGCTCAGTAATGCGAAGTAGATCGATCTGGTCAGACGATTTTCAGTGGAGGGTGGTTCAAAAGAGTTGATATCCAGCAGTCACTCAGGTGAATTGTCTGGGCCACTGAATGACAAAAATCGAGAAGGGGACCGTGATTCACGGTCCCCTTTTTGCGTTGATGCCGTCAGTATCGAATTATTCAATCAGCAGCGGCTGACTCATGATTCCATCGACTGTCACTGGAGCGTTCCCACGCAGTGCATAGCGAGTCGTGTAAGGGGCCGGCTGAACTCGCAGGTAGCGCTGGCTGGGGCCGCCAGTCAGTTTGACGGCCATGATTCGCACACCCACGAATCTTGTGATCGTGAATTGAGCATTATTTCCGGGTCCGGAGACTTCGATAAAGATCGGGATCGCGCGAACATGCCCAACAATCGACTTCAGTGCGCTTTCGATCCCGGCACTGATCCCTGTGTCGCCGTTGAGGAAAAGAACTCCAGCCTCATTGAAACGCAGCTCTCCATTCGGGAACCAGTTAAGATCGCTGGCGTTGATGCCGTTCTGGATCTGCCGTTTCAGATCGGCAGTGCTGTTGTTGGGCGAGCCAATATCCACCGTGCCGCGATTCCCTGACGGCATCGCACTGTTGGCATCAGGGTAGATGTTCACCTCAGGAATACCATCAGCGCTGTTGGAGACATTGCCAGTCATCGAATCATAGCGATGCTGGTCAGAGAAGCCGGAGTTTGTCTGGTTATAGATTTGAGCGAGTAACGAGTTCCATGTCGTGAGGTCCAGCGCGATTGGCAGGATGTCAATTGAGGCCGTCGAATCTTCCGGCAGATAGAAACCTGTTGTGGGGGCAATGGACGCGACCGCGCGAGCCTCAACGTCGAAGGAGTTGTGTCCGAGTATCTGTGCAAAGACGGCACCGAGAGGTGCATTCGCCGCAGTGGTTCTTCGTACGGTGACTTCGACCATGTTGTATGGAGATACTTCCCATTGCAGATCCCACTTATTTGTTGTTGAGTTCCAGGAACGACATCCAAAACGGACGTCGCGCTCAGCTGAAAGTTGAGTTGACTTGATATCGCCGGAGCGAAACCTGGCTGTCATTTCGGTGGCTGCGTCTTCGGCCTCACTGGCCGCATAGTCGGAAGTACGTGTCGCGCCCGGACCAAGCCCGCTGATGAGTTCCTGCATTGCAGCGTGTGCTGCAGAATCAGCAGCGTTCTGCACTTGCCCTTTCGTAACATTGACCAAAGCAAAGTCGACGGTGAAAGCGGCGATTCCAATGACGACCACCATCATGACGGCCGCGAGTACGATCACTGTACCACGGCGATTGCAGCGGGTGTCGTAACGGCGGATCGCTGGTCGGGCTGCGTAAATCGACTTCATGGCCTGTCTCCTGTTGATAACGTCCACAAATGCGTACTTAAGAAAGGGAGTGAGAAAGTCAGACGGCGGTTCATTTCGCAGTTGGCGTCAGGTACCGCTCGGAGCCTGATCCTCGGTAATGTCCATCGTGTAGTCCTCAGGATTCTCCTCGTAGACTGCACGAGCGACATCCTCGACTTTCAGCTGGTAGCGATGGAGCACCCGATCGGTCGTGTCTGTGACCACATCACCATTGTCGAATGTCTTGCGTGTCGTGTTCAGGTAAAGCAATTCAACTCGATGGGCACCGAGATTGACGCACGTGTTTTCTGTGGAGAATTCAGGGGTATAGTCTTCAAGCGTAGATTCCCCGTCGGTGACATTGACAGCAACAGGGCTCTGCGCAAATTGGCCCCAGGTTCGTGAGGTTCCGTTGAGTAGTTCGAAGCGAATACCGGTCTCGGTTAACTGCATGGCGACTGTGTATTTCAGGCTGTCATTAGACCGACTCAGCGTGGCTGTGCGGTTCGACTGTGCGGTCCCGATTAAGCCCGATCCACGCCGGACCTGAACCTGAAGGCCACCTTCATTAAATGTAGGCTGATCACGATGGTTGACCTGAATGAGTCCGAATACTCCCGTCGTGGATTGTGATGGCGAGATGACATTCAGAATTTGTGGAGACGATGTTGAGGGATCCGGTTCAGCAATCAACGCGACCCAGTCTTCTTCGATGCGAACCAATCGTCGCTCACGATCATCCGCATGTGTGGTTGTGGACGCGTGGCCTAAGATAAGGCCGATCAACGCCATTCGAATTAATGATAATACAGTGGTCTCCGGTGTGCTCAGTGCAACGATCAGTGGGTTGCTCTGGTCTGGAATGTTCAATGGAAATCGCATTGAGCGGCTCCTTTTGTTTGAGGAATGGATTTGGCTTCGAAGGGCTGATGCACGTCGCAGGCGTTCGAGCAGATTTAGTCTTTTCGAACGACGTCACCCTGGCGTCGTCGTGCAGTCGGCTGATATGCGGTCGTGAACTTGACTGCGCCGCTGGCCGGGGACAAAGATGACTATTCGTGCTGCATCGCACATTCACCGCGGATCGGCTTATCGCCGATGACATTCTGAACTGACCAGCTGACGGCTGAGAATGGTACTCTCACGTCCAACTGGATGACGTCTCCTGTCGTCGCGGCCGACACATCGGCTAACACTGTCCCAGTGTTGCCATCGGTCACGTTCAGTTCCACTGTGATGTTGGCCGCACTGCATCCGAGTGTGGATGTTACATGGCTGGTCACGAGGCCCGTGACACTGGTGTTTGTGGATCCATCAAGAATGGCCGCCCGGCAGCCAATGCGGGCGGCCGAGTTCAGCAATTGATTGACGGACATCGCTCGGCCGAATTCAATGATGCCGAGCAGGATGAGGAGAAACACCGGAAAGCAGACAGCAACTTCGACCATGGCACTTCCCCTGCGTGTGCTGTCCCGACGCAGTGGAGTTTTACTTGAAGCACGTTTCATCTGACGCAGCCTGAAAATCAGGTCCGGGTCAAGCCTCACCCTACGAATCGCCATCAGTCTGGCGTTCGTGTTGAAGCCCTCGACGGTTAGTCAAATATGCACGCAGAAGTTCCCCGGAATTAACAAATCCCTGATCACATGGCAATGCGTCGTTCTCATGATGCAATCGCGAAGCAATCAATCTCGACGGGGCGTTGAAACCACATGTGGTTGTTGACGAATCACTTCACGCTGCGGCAGTTTTTGCTGCAACCCCGGGACGTATGATGACGCTATGCTCCACACTGAGCCGCAAGAATGCTTCCGATTCTGTCGATAATTCCTTCGCCGTGGTTTTTGAAACTTTCAACGCTGCGCACGCAGAAAAGATCCGGCATTAACACTCGCGAACAGATCGCGCATCGCAGGGATTAGTAATCCCCCTGCCTTTTTCCTGGCCAGCAGTCCTGCAGGATGGGAGTTTCTACTGATGTCTGATCCGTCTGCGGAAAATCTCGAACTCCGCCAGCGACTCAAAGTGCTCGAAGAGGAGCTGATGCGAGCCCAGCGGCTGAGCTCAGTGGGAGCTCTGGCCTCGTCGATCACTCATGAGTTCAATAACATTCTGACGACGGTGATCAACTACGCCAAAATGGGACTGCGTCACGGGGATGAGGCGACTCGCACCAAGTCCTTCGATCGCATTCTGTCCGCTGGACAACGAGCAGCAAAGATCACGACCGGGATGTTGGCTTACGCTCGCAATTCCAGCGATCGCATTGAGCCGGCCGATCTGAAACGCCTGCTGGATGATGTCCTTTCGCTTGTCCAGAAGGATCTGCAGATGCATCGCATCGGCATCGACCTGATGGCTCCCTCGAGCGTTTGGGCGATGGCCAATGCCAGCCAGATTCAGCAGTTGCTGATGAATCTGATCGTGAATGCTCGTCAGGCGATGTCTGAGAACGGTCGCCTGAAGCTCATCGTGCGAGACAACAAGGCTGAAGGTTGGGCGGAAGTAATTGTCAGCGATACCGGTTGCGGGATTCCGCACGACAAACTGCCGCACATCTTTGACTCGTTCTACACGACAAAGCAGCCGGATGCTCGAGGACAGGGCGGAACAGGCTTAGGGTTGGCCCTTTGTAGACGCATTGTGGAAGCTCACCAGGGCCGCATCCGCGTTGAAAGCGAAATCGGCAAAGGCACCACGTTTACGCTGAAACTGCCACGATCCGAATCACCGGCTGGCTTCATCGACACTTCTGCCGCCTAAACCTGCCGACTCAATCAATCGCTGTCCGCAGGTACGTTCGGGAATTCAAATTCCGAAGCCGTCAAACGGTTTGATCGCAGATCCGACGCCTGAACGACGTCGACCCTGATGAATGCAACTCAGGGATCTGCTGTGTCGAATGCGTTCTTCCGGCAATCTCTCGGTTGTATAGCGATCGATTTCTGCCGCGCGCGACTGTTTTGCCTGGAACTTGCTTGGCTGTCGCGGAGTGCTTCCCAACTCCCGAAAAACGGGTAGACTTGGCAGACTGGCCAGATTGCCGTCGCGGGTAGATCCACGGTTTGGAGAATCCTGCTGCGGTCGTTGGCCTTTATTGGCTCGAATCCCCCCACCTGTTTTCCCCGTCACTGTTCCAACCACGTGAGGTCACGTTGGTGATGTGAGACGGCAAGAGTTGAGCACTCACATTTGGTCCAAAGAATCCATAAAGCGACTTGTCACGTCTATGATTGATGAGTCACTGGTTGGCAGGACCACAGTGAGGATTCACAACTCCGAAAAACTGGTCAATCACGGAGCAATATTCTTCGGCGGTTGACGCTTTCGAGCAACGGTAACGAAGTCCTTAGATCATGAACTAAGAAGTAGAGCGAGAAAGGCCCCCAATGCTCAGACAATTGTTGCAACTTCGAAATCTGGCCTTGTCAGCGTTGCTGGCGACTGCTGGTTCAGGCCTGATGGCTCAGGAAGGCCAGCAGCCGGATTTCCCGCCCGCTGATAAAGTGCTGGAGGGATATGAGAAGGTCGTCACCAAAGCCAACATCAAGCCGATGTATACGCTCTGGACGCGTCAGAAAGACGGCCAGATGTACGCCGAACTGCCTCGTGGCTTCGGGCAAAAAAAATACTTCATCGCGACAACAGTGGCCAGCGGTGAAGACTACGCCGGGTTACAGGCTGGCGATGTCTACGTCTACTGGCGTCAGTACGACAAGCGGCTTGCCTTGATGACGCCCAACGTTTCTATCCGCGCGGATGGGGATCGTGAAGCCGCTTCGTCTGTCGAACGGCTGTTTACCGATAAGGTTATCATGGAAGTTCCAATCGTCGCGATGGGACCGGGTGGCGGTCCCATCATCGATATGGACGCAATGTTGCTCAGCAATCCGTCGAGCAGTGCCATTGCTCCTGCTGGCGTGAACATGGGGCTCGCCATGCGCGGGATCTATTCCATCAAGACGGCGAAAGCTTTCGAGAACAACGTTGAAATCTCTTTCGAAGTTCCTTCCTCCGACAACAACGTGTTGAAGGTGCTGCACTATTCGATCAGTGATATTCCGGACAACACCGGTTATCAGCCTCGAGTCGCCGACAGCCGCGTAGGATTCTTCACCACGTCGTATATCGATCTGGCGAAATACAATGACCGCGAAACGCATATTCGCTATGTGAATCGCTGGCATCTGGAGAAGGCCGATCCGAAGCTGCAATTGAGCCCTCCCAAGAATCCAATTGTATTCTACATCGAACACACAACTCCAGTGCGTTATCGCCGCTGGGTGCGCGACGGGATCGTGTCGTGGAATGCAGCGTTCGAAAAGATCGGTATCGCCAACGCGATCGAAGTCTATTATCAGGACGCCACAACGAACGCCCACATGGACAAGGATCCGGAAGACGTTCAGTACAATTTTGTTCGCTGGTTGAATAACGACGTCGGGACCGCAATTGGCCCAAGCCGCGTTCATCCTTTGACTGGTCAGATTCTGGATGCCGACATCATTCTGACTGACGGCTGGATTCGACACTATCAGAAGCAGTTTGCTGAAGCTCTGCCGAAGATCGCAATGGAAGGTTACGGACCGGACACGCTGGCATGGCTGGCTGATCATCCGGAATGGGATCCACGAGTTCGTCTCGCTCCGCCTTCTTTGCGACGTTCTGTAATGGATAAGATCGCCGAGCAGGCCGCAATGCCTTACGCCGGTCATCCTCTGGCTTCTGCCGATCCACGCATGATGGGGGATCAGGAATTTGATGGCCTGAATCGTCCCAGCCAGACGAATGGTCTGTGCCTTGCTGCTGAAGGCATGTCGTTCGACCTCGCGTTGATGAAAATGACGCTGGAACTTCTGAATGCTCAGGAAGCCGCTCCGGCTGCTGCTGAAGGCGAAAAGAAGGAAGAGAAAAAAGACGAGAAACCGAAGGAGCAGATGCTGGATGGTATGCCGGAGTCGTTCGTCGGTCCGCTGATTGCCCACCTCGTGGCGCATGAAGTGGGACATACGCTCGGCCTGCGTCACAACTTCAAGGCTTCCAGCGTCTACACTCTGGCTCAGGTCAACAGTGAAGAGCTGAAGGGCAAGAAGCAGCTGGCCGGTTCGGTCATGGATTACATCGGAACCAACATTCGTCTGGATTCCGGCGCAATTCAGGGCGACTACAGCATGACCGGAGTTGGTCCTTATGACATGTGGGCGATCGAGTACGGTTACACCTTTGGGGACCTGAAGCCGATTCTGGCGCGTGTTGCTGAACCGGAACTGGTTTATGCAACCGACGAAGACACCGGTGGCCCGGATCCTCTGGCTCGCCGTTACGACTTCACGAAGAATCCGCTTGAATACGCAGAAGAGCAGACTCGACTGGCGGCCCATCACCGTGCACGGCTGCTGTCCGACTTTATCAAAGACGGCGATAGCTGGGATCGAGTTCGCTACGGTTATGAAATGATCCTGTCGTTGCAGACGCGATCCACTTCGATGATGGCCAACTGGATTGGCGGGGCTCATGTGAACCGTGACAAGAAGGGCGACCCGAACGGCCGCAAACCGATCGAAGTTGTTCCGGCTGACACTCAGCGAAAAGCGCTGGCATTCGTGATTACAAACACATTCAGAGACGAAGCCTTCGGTTTGTCTCCGGAATTGGTGACCGCGATGGGGCTCGATAAGTGGTACGATGACTCCAGCTCCATGATGGAAGAAACCACTTGGCCAATTCATGATCGTATCATGGGGATCCAGGCAAGTGCTCTGACCAGCCTGATGAATCCTTCGACGTTGAAACGAGTTTACGACAATGAGTTCCGCGTTCCGGCTGATCAGGATTCCTTCACTCTGCCAGAACTTCTGAACACCGTAACGGCCGGTATCTGGTCAGAGCTGGATGTGAAAGCGGAAGGCGAATACAGCCCTCGCAAGCCTCTGATCTCCAGCCTGCGTCGTAACCTGCAGCGAGAACACCTGGAGCGTCTGATTGATCTGACGCTGCCGGGGAATGCTCAGGGAGCCGCAGGCCGAACGATCTCGACTTTGGCCAGTGAACAGTTGCGACAGATTGTGAAGAAGATTGAGGCGGCTCAGGCTGCCTCAGCCGACAAGCATGATGCCTACACGACCGCGCATCTGTCTCAGTGCAAGGATCGAATTACCAAGGCTTTGGATGCGGATTATATCCTGAACCCAAGTCGGGGCGGTTCGAGCGGCGGCGGACTTCGGATCATTCTGGGCAAGGAACAAATGGAGCAGGCTCCGTAGTTTTGGCCACGGACCAGATAAAAAACAAGCCCGGTCTTCTCACGAAGGCCGGGCTTTTTTAATGACTCCTTTATCTGTCAAAGCACGATCTCAGATCGTGTGATCAGCCGCTGTGGGTTAGCCCACGGTTGTTCTTGCAGAGTTGCTGCGTCCAGAACCGGACGCTTACGCGTTCCGGGAGATTGAATCTGCAGTCTGGAGAGGACTGACTCAATAAATCACAAACCGACACGTCAGTGAGGGATACTTTCGCCGGACTCTGATCCCTCACTTATGCATTCTGAAGTTGCGTTTTTTCAGGCCCGAAGGGTCGACACAAGGGCGGATGTGTCGGCCCTTCAGGCCTGAATCGCATTGTTTTTTGCAGTCCGGTGGCTCACGCCACCGGCAGAGGATGTGGCGGGCTTCCAGCCCTGACGAAAACGCACAACTTCAAAAAGCGTGA
>CAIXQV010001243.1 GCA_903921605.1 uncultured Planctomycetaceae bacterium
ACTCAGGCAGCGGAAACCGGCAGTAGTGCTGACAACATTGCGGCGGCCGTGCGTCAACTGGATGACAGTATTCGAGAGATCTCTCAGAACGCACATCAGGCGGAGAGTGTCTGCTCAACGGCTAAAGATTCCGTCCATCGCACAAGTCAGGTTCTGCACGGGTTGTGTGCCAGCAGCCAGCAGATTGGTGAAGTGATTCAGTTGATCAAACGAATTACCCATCAAACAAATCTGCTGGCTCTCAACGCCACCATTGAAGCCGCACGAGCGGGTGAAGCCGGGATGGGGTTTGCTGTCGTTGCCAGAGAAGTCAAGGAACTGGCCTCTCAGACAAATGAAGCGGCTACCTCAATCATCGGGCATATTGAAGCCATTCAAACCGAAACTGCGACGGCTCTGACGTCTATCGAGATGGTCAGCGAAGTTGTCACGGCGATTCACGAAAGCCAGACGGGTATTGCCTCGGCTGTCTCTCAACAGTCTGACATGACCATGCAACTGGCTCGAAACGTGGACGACATGGCCAACGCCAGTCGTGTCATGAATGAGACGGCAGGTCAGTTGATGACGGAAGGTTCAAGAACGGGAACTGGTGGCAGCAGCAAACGGATAGGACTCACCCAGTCGGTGTAGCTTAGTGATTAGAATCGGCTGATTTCAGCACAACAAAATATGATCAAAACGTGAGCACAGATCCGGGCTCACAACTTAATGTCTTAAGGAGTTTTCATGTACGCTCTGATTATCGACGACTCTCGAGCCATGCGACGCATTCTGCGACAGATTGTGGAGCCCCTGGGTTTCCAGATTCTGGAAGCAGGCGACGGGCAGGAGGGACTGGAACGGCTTGAACAGTATCACCCGGATATTGAACTGACCCTGGTGGACTGGAACATGCCGGTGATGAACGGACTGGAGTTCGTCAAGGCCGTACGTGCTGACGACCAGTACCAACAGATGAAGATTGCGATGGTGACAACGGAGACGGAGCCGGCTCAGATGGCAAGAGCATTGATGGCCGGTGTCGACGAGTTCGTTATGAAGCCATTCACTTCGGAGATTCTGATCGAGAAGTTGAAGCTAATTGGCGTGGAGTGTCCGGACACAGTCTGACTCTTCGTTGCCGCAAGCTTCAACGCGTTGAGTTCCAGTGACGAGACGACAGCGGCGTACAATCGCTTAGTCCTCAGAGAAGACACGCGTGTGACCCTGTCAGCCGCGCGTCACTTATAACGAGATGCCCAGACGGTCTCAGACAACTATACAACAAAGATTGTGACACAATGACAACACTAACCTCGCCAACTGCAGAGTTGGCTCCGAATCTGCAGGTGGAATTCCGCCGTAAGGCTCAGGCCCTGCAGATGCTGCCGGGGGTCGCCGTCCAGGCTCTGGAGATCGCTCGTGACCCGGAATGCACCATTCGTGAGTTTGTCGCCGTGGTCGAACGCGACGCCAAACTGGCGGCTGATATTCTGTCCATGTCGAACTCCGTGATGTTCTCGGCGGGCGGGCCGCCCGTGTTGAGTCTGCAGCAGGCCATTGTACGGCTGGGGTTTCGCCAGTGCCGAAATCTGATTCTCAGCACCAGCATGGCTTCGCTGATGAAGAATCTCACCTTGGAAGAAGAATGGGTGCGAGACGTTCTGTGTCGCCATGGCTTCCTGACCGGAATGTTGGCGATCAATGTCAATAAAGTTGTTGGCACAGGCTTTCAGGGCGAAGAATTTGCCGCGGGACTGGTCCATGACTTTGGACGTCTGCTACTGGCGGTCTGTGTTCCGGACAAGTTCTGCACCGCTGATCCACTGCACTTCGACGAGTCCCCGGAAATGCTCACGATGGAACGTCGAATCCTGGGGACCGACCACTGTGAAGCCGGTGCCTGGTACGCGGAACTCAGCAAACTGCCGTCCGAGTTTGTTGAAGTCATTCGATATCACCACAACCCGGCGGCCTGTACGAAGCATCGCCGACTTGTGGCACTGGTCGCGATCGCAGACCACATGGCCAGCTATCTGCAAAGATTCGACAACGGCAATCAATACAACCTGCGGGATAACGAAGCCGTCTATGTTCTGGAGAGCTGTGGTCAGCCAAATGTCGCAGCACGTCTGGCGGACGTTTGCCGGGAAATGATGACTTCCGCAAAGAGAGATGTTCAGAGAATGTGGTCCGTCTGATTTCGTGACAATACTCTGAACCCTCGTTTTCTCCGACTTCCTCTCAACAAGATTTTGAGTTTTCAACATGAGTAGTATCATACGAGTGATGTTCGCAGATGATTCCTCGGTGACGCGCCGGATTGTGTCTGAAGCAATCACGCGGGAACCAGACATGGAACTGGTGGGCGCGGCCCAGGATGGTGATGAGGCAATCTCTTTCTTCAAATCGCAGAAGCCGGATCTGGTGCTTCTGGATGTCGATATGCCCACCTTAAACGGCATCGAGGCGCTCAAGGCAATTCGCAAGCTGAATGATTCAGTTCCCGTTATCATGTTCAGTACATTGACGGTTAAGGGCGGCGAAGCGACGTTGGATGCTCTGGCGGCCGGAGCGACCGACTATGTACCCAAGCCGACTGGAGTGGGCCACTTGAACAAGGCGATGGACTATCTGCGTCAAGAATTGATCCCCAAGGTTAGAATGTGGGGCGCCAGGTACAAATCACGTCAGGAAAAGGCAGCTCAGGCCAGTGCGTCTGCATCAGGCAGAACGAACGGTGCTGTCAGCTCAACTTCCGCAGTCGCCAACAAAGATGCTCGCGGCAGTGGCGCGTTCACAGTGACTCTGTCAAAGCCACAGGTCATTCCACAGACACAACCCCAGCGACGACGGAATGTCCCGATTGGTGTTCTGGCGATCGGTGCTTCAACCGGTGGCCCGAATGCTCTGGCGGAACTGATCGGCCTCCTGCCAGGTGACATCGGTGTTCCAGTGCTGATTACTCAACATATGCCACCCGTCTTTACGCAACTCCTTGCCGAGCGACTTGACCGAAGCTCACGGCTGAAGGTCAAGGAAGCGTTCGATGGTGCTGTGGTTCGAGCTGGCGAAGCGTGGGTCGCTCCGGGCGACTTCCACATGATTGTGACTCGCGAAGGCACAGAGACGATTCTCCGAACGAACAAGAACGCTCCCGAGAATTCCTGTCGTCCGGCGGTTGATGTGATGTTCCGCTCCGTTGCCGACGTTTACGGTGCCAGTGCTCTGGCATGTGTTCTGACGGGAATGGGGCGAGATGGAACGGCTGGTGCGCAGGTACTCGCAAAGACCGGAGCCAGTATTCTGGCTCAGGACGAAGCGTCTTCAGTCGTCTGGGGTATGCCGCGAGCTGTCTACGAATCCGGCGTCGCAGATGCTGTTCTGAATCTGAAGGATATGGCGGCCGCCATCACGACTCGCATTCGTGGCTCTAACAATTCATCGTCTCTGACCGTCGCACGCTGATCCAGTCGCCGCGAAATTCCTGATGAGGATCGTCCGGCACCCATCCAACAGCCTGATGTTTCTCGCCCTACATCTGAACCACGCTCTCAACTCCGTCGGGATTCATTACAATGCCTCTGGCGACCATGGAAATTGACTTCCTGAAACAGCTGATCGCTCAGCGTTCAGGAAATGTTATTTCGTCAAATCAGGATTATCTGCTTGAATCACGTCTGCTGCCGGTGGCCAAGTCGGCCGGTCTGACCAACGTCAATGCACTGGTCGCCGAACTGCGCAAACACGCGAACGGTCTGCTGCCGGAACGTGTCGCCGAAGCGATGACGATCAACGAAACCAGCTTCTTCCGCGATATGTCGCCGTTTGAAGCACTTCGTTCAAGCGTGATCCCGTACATGCTTCAGGCCCGATCTGCTTCGAAGTCACTGAATATCTGGTGCGGTGCCAGCTCCAGCGGACAGGAACCG
>CAIXQV010001244.1 GCA_903921605.1 uncultured Planctomycetaceae bacterium
AACCCCGAGTTCCTAAAGTTCTACGCCGACCTCTGCTTCCATTTCGGCGACCGACAGGAAGCCTTGAAGACTCTGCGGCGCTCCGTGAGATCCAGTTCGGCAGATGGCACACTCATTCTGTTGCTGGCACGAACATTGGCGAATCAGAATGAGATCGACGAAGCCACGTCGCTCTGCTGGACGGCGTTTGAGAAGTCCGCAAGCCTCGAAGATAAATCCAACGCTGTCATGATGCTGGCTGAATTCGCCCTGCGGGCCAATCGCTTCGATCAGCTCGTCGAAAAACTCGAACAGCATGGCCGCGTATCCGGTCAGGAACACGATGCGGCGCAGTGCCTGGCGACGGCTTATCGAGTCGCTGGGGATCTGCGGTCGGCTCGGCAAACATTAGAGACGTTGTCGGGTACCGATAACCGGGACTCGCAACTCCTGCTGCAATTGTCACGGCTCGCAGAGGAAGACGGTGACCTCGAGGCCGCCGCCGATTATCAGCGGCGAGCGAACTCCATCGTGGCGTCTGACGAAGGAGAAACCCGGCTGGCCAACCTGTTGATCCGTCTGGGGGATCTCAGTGAAGCAGAGGCTCTTTGGAATCGCCTTGCAGCAGATTCGTCTCGACCCGCAGAAGCGATTGCAGCGATCGACCAGCTGATAGCTCTGGAGAGTATTGATTCTGCACGAGAAATCTGCGATCGAATACTGGCACAGTCTCCTGATCAGTGGGAGGTGTTGATTCGGCGAGGCATTCTGGAATGGCGCTATGGAGATCGAGAGAATGCAGCTCAGATCTTCCAGCGGGTTCTCGAACTTAGGCTGGATTCAAACACACAGTCTGCGGCTATGAATGCCAAATTGAAAAAAGCAGATGCCAGTGTGCAACGTGAATCCTTGCGGTTGCCGGCATTAGCGAGACTGGAACTGGTTCCGGAGTTGGCGGGGTCGTTTCAGGAGTCAACACCATCGTCATGGTTCGGGCCGAAAACGCTGCCAGCAATGCCGGGTGACTACGGAGCAGCCCGCATTGTCGCGATCATCGGACGCTATCTGGCGGCTCGGCAGAGCAGGTCAGAGTCCGCTATTTTTGAGCAGCTTTCCAGGGATTCCGCCGGCGGAAAACTGCAGGCGGCCTGCGAACAGCTGGCTTTGGAGATGTTTGTCTCTGATCGCAACTCGGACAAACCGTTTACGGAATCCGACTTTCAGAAGTTCATTCTCTCTGCTGAAACCGGAGATATTGAAGCTCAGGCCATGTTGCTGGAATCGCTGGCGCGGCGAGTCAGTGCCTGGGAGGTTGATGATGTCATAAAGTCCAGCATTGATGATCTTCCCACTCGACCTCTGTCTGAGGACCAGTTTTCGTTGGTAATGAACAGCTTCGAAAACGTGCTGAAAGTTAAGCCGCAGTGGCTGGCGACATTCGATGCTCCGCGCCTGTTCTACATTTGCCGACATCAGCAGCAACTTGAGAATCTCGACAAAATGATGGCTGGGCTTTTGGAGCGAGAAGTTGCCGGTCCGCAGTTATCAATGGGGATTGATCTCGGTTTGTTGAGGCGAACACTCACAGCTCAGTCGGCACTCGATGCGATGAGTCGAAATAGAATCGCACCTGGAACAGTGAACCCCGTAACTGATGTTGCGATGAATTCTGCCCAGGAGGCCGACTTCGAATCACTCTCCCCACGACTATTAAAGATCGCACGCATGGTGCCAACTCCGGGTGAAGATCATCCCGGTTTGAAGGTGCTTGACTGGTGGCTCAAATGGCGTCGCGAATCCCGGGATGGAATTGAGCTGAGACATGATCCAGCACGCGAGCACGAAGCTGCTCGCGAAATGATTGAAGGTGTCTTGTTCAATAACAACGCCATGTCGAGAGTCCCTGCCAGGACAAAAGACTCGGGCCTCGCTGCTACGCTCCGCGTGAGAAACCATTTTACGGACGAGGAATGTGAATTCCTGAAGAAGGTGTTCGGATTGTTTCTTCAGGAGGGAACCTCAGGCCAGGTCATCAATTGGTTCAGCAAGAAAGCCGACTCTAATGAGAACGCCCATCTGGCTGACGTAGAACTCATGCAGGTTGTGTTCTGGGAATTTCAAGGAGACCGTGAGCAAGGGCTGCTGCACCTGGTGCGAGCAGTTGAGCAATTGTCGGACGACAATCTATTGGAGCTTTACGTGGCCCTGCGACTGGAAGAGTTGAACATGAGAGCCGAAGCGATTGAGTGGATTGGTCAGCTTCCCGACACTGATCCTCTGTTGCTCAAATGTCGCGAATTCAAATCGATGGATCTGGCAAAAACTTTGCAGCTGCCTGAAGTAGAAAAAGTGTCGTTGATTCGACTGTCGGGGATGAACCTTGACGAATCCGAACGTGGCTATGTTGTGCGCGAACTTGGTCGATTCGGTCTGGAAGATCTGCGTACGGAAGTGGAATCACGGCGGTCCACGGTAAAACTCGAGACAACTGACTCGTCGCCACTTGCTCTGCTGGATCATTACGAGCAGCAGGGCAATCTTGCAGCGGCCGTGCAGGTGGCTCAACAGTTATTGAGACGCTCGCACAAGAACCCTACGCCGTGGCGGAATACAACTCGTCCGACGCCCAAACAGATTTATGCGCGAGCTTACAAGGTGCTGAAGGAGACCGGTGAACTCGAAAAGATGATTGAACGCCAGAAAGCCCAGCTGGCGAAGTCGCCACATTCCGGACGTCTCCAGAAGACATTGTTGGATTATCTCAACGCAGCAGGGAAAACTGACGAGGCGAATCGCCTGCTGATCAGTTGGCAACCGGTCCAACCGGGGTCTTCAGCAAAGTCGATGATGGCTCAGGCCACAGAACGGATCCGTGCGAAACAGCCTCAGATGGCATGTGACAAATTTCTCGAGGTGATTCACGAACATCCGACAGAGTTCTGGCGTGAAACCACAAATGAGCAGGTCTTTGGCGTGTTTGCAGAGACGAATCGCCTGGCGGAACTGGCGGATGCTGTTCTCCTTGCGGACCGTGGCCGGTCCCAAAGTTACGCACCGACGGAGACGCTCGAAGAATTGATCAAACTGCTTTTGAAAGATCCCAAAACTCATTCGAGGGCGGCTGATATGATTCAGCGGTACTCGGAAATGTACCCGGCCTATACCGTGAGTTTCCTGATGCTTGTCGAGCAATTGCCGCTGTGGACGTCGTCGGACGATCTGTTTGCGTTATTGACTCGGATGTATGTGCCATCAACTGCGGAGCAGCTTCAAAGACCACAGCTGGCATGGCCGCTGCGCTATGAGGATCACAGAGTTCAGCTGGGCTTTGATCAAATTGCCGCTCCAGGCGGGGGCAATTTAAAACGCCTCTGGGATGCTCTGAAGTTCAGTGACGAGCGACGAATGGAACTGGAGCAGTCTGCGAAAGACGCGATGGTGAGACTTCCGGAATGGCCGGCCGGGCCGGTGATCCTGATTGTCTGCGCGCTTAGCGTGCCAGAGAACGCTCTGGATCAGGATCGCATTGAGACGCTCGTCAACGAGATGTGTGAGGACTCGAAGCCCGCGATCCCGGAAGCCGTTGCTCACAATTTGACGCAGCTTCTTTGCCAGCGAGGAGAGCGAATGAAGAGAGCCGCCGTCAAACTTCTGGAAACAAGTCTGCAGGCTGTGCCGGAGAAGCAACTGAATATCGGCCAGCCCGCAAGCCACGCCTTGCTGGAACTCTATGCGGAACTGAATGAACCGAAACGGGGGCTCGAGTTTCTGCGGAAGTCAGTGCTCGAATCACCAACGATGGATCTCAATGATCAGGAATGCGATTCTCGAGAGTACGGCTCTCGATTGACAGCGGGGTACTCTTTCCTCGACTTCGGGCGCCCCGTTTCGGCATTTCAGATTCTGGAGGGACTCACCGCAGACGACGAACAGCGACTTCCTGGCCACCGCGAGATCTTGGAAAAACTGCGAGCAATCGCGATCAAGAGGATCGCAACTCCGCAGATTGTTGACGAGTTGAAGTTCGCTGCCGCCGCTGATACGGAACGATCTGTGACTGCGATCAATCTGCCAACTACGCTGAGTTCGGCCACGGAGCAGAGTGATCGCCGACCCGTTTGTGAGCTGATGGCGTCAATCGTTGCCAACTCAAATCCGGACGTGAATACAGCCCAGGAATTGTCCGCGGAACTCGCTACATCGCTGAAGCGAAAACATCCCGATCTTTCGTTGATCGTGCTGGGCACCGCCTTGGTTCTGAAGAGCAACGATCAGGAGTCGATCGACAAAGTACTGCCTGCGCTGGGGGAGTACATTGATCGAGGCGGACTAACAGAGATTTTGCCGAACGAAACCGCAGGTGATTTCAGTCGACGTCAAAATGCACTAATCAGTCTTGCGGCGTTGGCGCCTACTGACGCCGCGACGCGAACTTCCGGCACGATGGCTCGGTTATCTGAGCAATCGCTGGTCGTTGCTCGAATCAAAGGTGATCGCGAAATCGTTATCTCACTTCTGCAACAGCTGAAGAAATTCCAACTGTCGCAAGGCAACGAGTCAGCGGCGGAGCAACTTCAGAAAGAGTTGCAGATCGAGCAAACCGCCGCCGCAGCTCCGTCCCCGCAGAAGAATTCGCAGACGTCGGTGGACCGCGAGCAGCTTGCGGAACAGTTGAAAGCTGAACTCCGAAAACGTCTCCTGAAGCCTTCGCCGTAAGGCATCGTCAGGACTATGTTGGTCAATTCAATTGTAGCGGAAGGGCGCGAGCCCTCCGGTGTTGCTGTCACCGCACCGCTCGCACCGTTTCGCTCACCGCGACCACTCGATTCCGTGGAACAAATAAACTTCTGCTCTGCACCGCAAGAGTTTGGGGGTAGTGGACCTTGCTAAAGGTCCTGCTGTTTTGGCAAGATCCACTACCTCGCCCCACCGTATCCTGACAGAGCACTTCGCTGCAGCCCTGCTATTGGCTCAGCGAGTTTTCAGTTCAGAAATTGTCGGTTCCCCGGAAATCCAGCCGAGCGAGACAAGGAAAAGATCCAGTTCGCGCAAGGTCTGTCGATGCCAGACTGAGCGTTGATCCTGTCCTTCTCTCCGATTGCTGGCGTCCTTCTTTTTCGCTGCAGCGCTGTTTCCGGGAAGGTTAAAGAAGCTATGAGGTGCATCGGGATAGATTTTTAATTCACAGCGATTGCCCGCTGCGCGCACAAGCTCTGAAAACTTCTGCACGGTTGCCGGCTTAACGGTCGTATCCGCTTCGCCATGAAAAATGATCGCGGGAGGAAGCTCAGAACGGACATGATGGGCGGGCGACATCGCTTCAGGCTCGGCCCCCAGTCGAGATTTCAATCCTTCCAGTCGAGTCTCAGCTTCTTTCGGGGTCGGCAAGCCATCAATCGGAGCCAGCACAACCGCCGGGTTGAAGAGTGCCAAAGCATTGGGAACGCAACTGACAGACAAGTCATCACTCTTTGCGTCAAGCCCTGGCAGCAGAGCCGTCGCACAGGCGAGATGTCCGCCGGCTGAGCCGCCAGCCGCACAAATTCGATTCGGATCAATCGCCAGCTTATCCGCGTTGGCCCTTAACCAGCGTATTGCAGACTTTGCATCCTCCACACAGACCGCGACCTTCACCTTATCGCGGGATGCGACACGATAGTCAGCGACAAATGTCGTCATTCCGCGCGACGCCAGATACTTTGCCTGAGGCAAGAATTGCTCGGGAGTTCCCGACGTCCAGCCACCGCCGAAGAAGAAGACGATCGCCGGAGCTTTCCCTGCCCCCGGTTCTTTATTGCCGTTCGAGGAATCTGCTGCGATACGCCACAGACAAATATCTCGGCCTCCAACCGTCTTGTAGACGTGTTGCTCACCGCTGATTTTCGGAGGCCATGATGCGGGAGGCTGTTGAGCGTAGGCCGACAGTGGTATCGAGGCGATCACGAATGCAAGCAGATACTTCATCGCGGTATCCAGACTTTCGTTGGTTCCTCAAAACCCGAAGCTTCCGTGAGGGATTAAGTCGAACCTTGCGAACTGTGCGCCAACAAATCCCTCGCTGACGCTTCGGGTTGTGATAAAGAAGAACGCAAAAATTGAAGGGCTCAGCCAGCCGTGTTATCTTCGAGGACGATTATTCAGCAGCCGAAACGGGTTGCCCTGAGTCACCTGCGACATTCGTTGCGATCTCCACTTGACGACCACATCCGGCTGGTCCGCGAAAATCCCGTCCACGCCTGCTCCAACCGCCAGCCATTCCAGGAGTTGCTCGCTGGATTTCGCAAACGTCGGGAGGGCGTCGGTGCGAAATGTCCAGACGTGAACCTGAAGGCCGTGCTGATGAGCCGTCTCGACCAGTTCTGTGATGATCGGTGTTTCGCCATCGGCTCCGGAGACGACCAGCGTCAACAACACTCCGAGTCCATCGCAGAAGCCCGCCGCATCTTTGATGTCATCAGTCGTGGGCGCTTTTCCCAGCAAATAGATCAGCGGCAGA
>CAIXQV010001245.1 GCA_903921605.1 uncultured Planctomycetaceae bacterium
CATCGTATCGGAAGCACCGCCCATGCGCGGGTTGGAGTTTCTGACCGGTGAACTGCTCAAGAACCTGTGGGATGAATTGCTCGTCGAGTTCCTTCATCGAGCCCACCTAACGGAAGGTGGCTGCCGCAAATTGCTGCTGTCGCTGAATCCCGAAGCGCAGCTCCTGGGTCGGGTGACTTTTCATCTGGCCGAGAACAAACGTGATCCCGATCGACCGTTTGCCTTTCTTGCCACTTATGCTCATCGACTGTCTGCGAAAGCTCAGGTGCAGCATCTGCCGTTGGGAGAAGCCTTGCGACAGTATGCGGCGGAGCGTGAACAGGCGAGGTTAACCGAACTCCTTGTCCCTGTTCGAACGGCCGCCAGCCAAAGTGAGATGGTCGGAAAGTTGCTGTCATCGCGAGCGATCTTTCAGCCTCAGGCATGGACGGTCTCGCAAGCCTATCGTTTTCTGAGCGACGTGGCGATCATGGAAGACGCAGGGCTGAGTGTTCGAGTACCGGACTGGTGGAAATCGCGACGACAGGCTCGACCACAGATTCAGGTTCGCATTGGAGAAACGAAAACCAGTGCAGTGGGACTGGACAGTCTGCTCGACTTTTCTGCCCGCCTTGCTGTCGATGGCACACCGCTCACCGATGCTGAACGCCAACAACTGCTTGCCGCCACCGATGGTCTGACGCTCCTGCGCGGAAAGTGGGTCGAGGTCGATCAGCAAAAGCTCAACGATGCACTCAGGCAATGGAAAGAACTCCAGGACGAACACGCAGATGGAATCTCATTCCTTGAAGGCATGCGACTGCTGGCCGGAACGTCGTTGCAGACAAACGAGTCTGTGTCCGATGACGTGATGCAATGGTCATCCGTAACCTCCGGAGCCTGGTTGTCGGAAGTGCTTCAGCATTTGCGAGATCCCAATGGCATTGTCGGCTGCGAACCAGGCACGGGATTGCAGGCAACGCTCAGGCCGTATCAGGCCGACGGCGTTCGCTGGCTGTGGTTCATGACTCAACTGGGGCTGGGGGCGTGTCTTGCGGACGACATGGGACTGGGGAAAACGATTCAGGTGATTGACCTGATTGTGCAGCTGAAGGATTCGAGCAGCAAACCCGCTTCATCAAGGAAATCTGGAGCAAAGCAGAATGCTGATGTCGCTCCGTTTCTGCTGATCGTCCCTGCGTCATTGATTGGAAATTGGAAACAGGAACTCGACAAATTTGCTCCACAGTTGAGAGTTTTTCTGGCCCATCGATCGGAATGCGATGCGGGAACACTCGAAAAGATTGCGAAGAAACCTGCTTCCGAACTAGCAGGGTACGATGTCGTCATCACAACCTATACGCTCATACGCCGTTCGACGTGGCCCCTGGATGTCCACTGGAAGATGGTGGTTCTCGACGAAGCTCAGGCCATCAAGAATGCCGGTTCGGCTCAATCAAAGTCCGTACGAAAATTGAAAGCCTCCGGGCGAATCGTGTTAACCGGAACACCCGTGGAGAATCAGCTGGG
>CAIXQV010001246.1 GCA_903921605.1 uncultured Planctomycetaceae bacterium
AATTCTAAGCCGACAAACGGCCGGAATTCGAGCAAAATGCCTGATTGTGAACCTGCCTGGACAACCCAAGGCGATCAAGGAGTGCCTCGATGCCGTGATGCCCGCAATACCTTATTGCATCGATCTGATTGGCGGACCAAGACTGGAAACTCATGAACACCGACTGAAAGCCTTCAGACCCAAATCAAAATAAAATCCACCAGCAAGACAGGTAACAAAAAAAGCCTCAGAGCAACCTCTGAGGCTTATCACGATGAATCATCAGTCCTAAGGACTTGCTGGCGCACTGTTCTGACCTGCAAGATAGCCAGCTCCTGCGCCAATCGCACCACCAAGAAGTGCACCGAGGCCGCCACCACCGCCTCCTCCGCCAGCACCACCACCTGCCCCGCCTCCGGCACCACCGCCACCAGCACCCGGCGCTCCTGGAGGAGCACCTGGCGGTGTTGCACCCGGAGCAACGCTACCACCAGTTAAACCAGCAGAGTTCGTGCTGTTGAAGTTCCCAGCGTTTGCCGGAGCAATACTCAATTCCTGAGGAGCCATCAATGCGACCGTTGTATAATGGGAAGAACCAGCGGTGGCAACCTCCTGCTCAGCCCCGATAATCTCAATACCCAGTGCGAAAGTGCCATCTTTGCCCACTCCAACCAAACTATGAGCCCCTGGAACCAGTCCGGCTACAATAAACTCCCCGTTGTTCTCCACTTCGGCCTTTCCTGCGATCTTGCCTTCCCGAACAAAGTAAATGGTCAGGTCAAGCACTTCACGAACCCGTCCAGTTCGCTCGTCAAGCAGATTAATGGCACCTCTGAGTCGGCCATCTTTCTGCAACTGAACCCTATGTCCAACGACGGAAGTTGAGACATCGCCTTCGCCAAGCGGGAACTTCTGATCCTCATCACCGGCAGCCTGATCGAAGCGGAGATCAGCCTTCGGAAGCTTCGCACTAAGCAACTGTCTTACAATTCCAACATCGGGACCGGAAACCACCGCGGAGACCACGTCGATTTCATTATTCGCAGGATGTTCTTCATCTGATGGAACCAAGTTGATGCCGTAAAGCAAAAAGCTGTTGTCACCATAGGCCAACAATGCGGCGACGCCCGGCTTCAGACCGTTGATCAGGAAGTTCCCCTGTTCGTCTGTGGTTGCTTTGCCCGTTTCAGCCCCATCCTGAATCACTTTCACCGTAATGCCCGAGGCCACAGCGGATTCTGAGCCGGAGGAAATTGTGGACAATTTCCCCGAAAAAGCCCCTGAAGCATCCAGAACAACGTCATGACTTCGTGAATGAATGACCTGATCTGGAGCCAACGGCCGGTTAATCGACTTGGCAACATCATCAACCACTGCCTGGGCCGCGGCTGGATTTCCAACAGCAGCCAAAGCGCCTTCGCCCTCAACCAGCGATTCCTGTGGCGAAGCAGCAGAGAGTGAAACATACATCGAGCCAGCAGTCACAGACGCGGCCAATCCAACCAGTGCAATGCCGGAAAAAAACTGATTAGACTTCATCTGAAGATTTCCCTTTCTCGGGGACTATCATGCGAGCGTAGACATAAGGATCGGTGAGGGGAAACCCTTGGGTTTCGGCCCCCCTCTCAATCCTTCACCCAGAATTATGCCAGGGCCGCCCAAGTCAACGCAACTCAGAATCCGGATAATTCGTCGGATCTGGATAAAGCCACTCAATTCCCCAAACCAACCAAATCGACACCAAAAGTCCAACGAAAGCCCCGAAACTGTGACCGCCACTCGAGTTACCACATGGAACGTCAATGGATTGCGCGCGGCTATTCGAAAAGGATTCCAAAGACACTTGGACGAGATCAAACCTGACGTGTTACTGCTGCAAGAGGTCAGAGCTAGACCAGAGCAGTTGCCCGCAGAGTTTCAGAACCCCGACGGATGGCATGTCATCTGGAATCCTGCCGAAAAACCGGGCTACTCAGGAACAGCCATTTGGTCTCGCCACCCAATCCAAACGCATCAAATTGGACTATCACCATCCACCCCCGACTCAGAGGGACGGCTGATCGAAGCCGAAATCAACGGCCTCAGCATCGCATCTGTTTATCTCCCGTCGGGCTCT
>CAIXQV010001247.1 GCA_903921605.1 uncultured Planctomycetaceae bacterium
ACAAAAAGATTGTCCCCGGCCAGTTCCCATCGGGCCTTGTCGCCCGCCACCAGATCGATCATCCGGGAATTCATGATACAGATCTGGACGTCAGGATCAGGACTTCCATCCGGAAGTTGCAGCCAGCAACCTCGCGCCCATTCATCGCCCTCTGTTCCACCTTCAGGGCTGAGACGACACTCTTGCAAGCTGCGTCTTTCTTCGTGACCAGGACGAATGACGATTGCTTTAAGCACCCCGGAATTCTGCGGAGACTTCAGCCCCTGAGCTAAACCGTCCGTGATTTCCTGTTCCGTGAGGTGCGTGACTTGCGACATCAGGTTCTTTTCTCCGGAAAATCGACTGGTTATTTCCCGACGCGAACGGCAGAAGGAGAAGTCCCTACTGAGCCTGAGGTGCTAGCCGATATGACAAGAGGAAAGCATGGGCAGGACACATGGCATTCATCTTCTCCTCCACGACAAGATCGCAGCTCCGATGAAAATCATCCACTCTGTCGCTGCGAGCACTATTGTTGTCGCGGGTACTCCGCTGTAAAGCCCGAAACTGAGAGTTCGAAAGATAACCAGACATCCATGAATCAAAACGCACAGAAACAGCGGAAGGGCAATGTCTGACGGACGGTACAGCGGCCAAAGAAATGCGAGTCCGATCGCGACCTGCAATCCGCCATAGACAGTCAGGAACTCGGACTGCCCTGCGCCCGGCTGAAGCGTGAAACCCACTGAATTCGATGTCGTGTCGGGCAAGATGGCACACCATGCTGCCAGGACGAGATACGCTGCTCCGACGATTGCCAGAAAAACACGAGCCATGGTGATTCTTTTCGTTTGATCAGGATGGAGAACCAAAGGCAGAAGAAAGCGATTCTAATCTAGTACAAGACAAAAAGCTGTCAGCAACAACTTTCAGCGCGTTGCTAACGCTCGACGGTGATCAGGCGGGCCTGCATTATCGCGGCTGCCAGCGAATTTGTTGTGGTGTCGGCATGCCTGGAACATGACGACGTCAGTGCGTACCATGCGCGTCGGAGTTGAATTTTCCCACAAGAATTGCCTGGCGCAGGAGATCGTAATGCGAAGTCTGGTGTTTGTTCTGACAGCGGTCCTTACATGTTCATCATTCGCGTTCGCTGATGACGCACCCGCTGAAACCAAAGATATGCAGGTGCTTTTCAACGGAAAAGATCTGACCGGCTGGGATGGCGATCCGGATCTTTGGACAGTGAAAGACGGCGTGATTCACGGTGAGACGACTGACGAAAAGAAAGCCGATGGCAACACGTTTCTGATTTGGAAAGATGGAGTCGTCAAGGACTTTGAATTACGTCTGTCGTTCCGCTGTAACGCAACCAACAACTCCGGGATTCAGTATCGCTCAAAGCACATCACCGAAGGCAATCCGCGAAACAAGTGGGTCGTGCGAGGCTATCAGCATGAGCTTCGCAACGAAGTGGGTTTCCCGAATATCTCCGGGTTCATCTACGACGAAGGCGGCAAACGCGGTCGCATTTGTCTGATCGGCGAAAAAGCTTCGTGGGAGACTTCCGGTAAGAAGGTTGAGAAGTCTGATTTGATTGACGAAGCTGGCTGGAAAGAACTATTTCGCCTCGACGACTGGAATGATGTTGTGATCATCGCCAAAGGCAATCACGTTCAGCATTACATGAACGGCAAACTGGTACTCGACTTCACCGACAACGAGCCCAGCCTGACGTTGCTTGAGGGCGTTCTGGCGGTGCAGCTTCATGCCGGTAAGCCAATGTGGGCCGAGTTCAAGAGCATCCGCATTAAGGAACTGAAGTAAGACTCAACGACTTTCGGACAGTTGCCGGGTTCGTTGATTAAACATTGACGGCTGATACAGAGACGATTGTAAAATGCAGCGGAGGAAACGGTCTTTTCGGGACTGTTCCTCCGCTGTTTTCGTTGCCTGAAGAACCCCTGTGGAGAACTTCGCATCAGCGGTTCTTGTAGGTCAATTCGATTCAGCCACCATCAGGACTCGCTGACGATCCCGGATGATTTGTCGGTCGCTTTGAATCGCCTGCCGGAGTCGCTCGACTTCAGACAGACTGCTGTCGAGGCATCGTTCCAGAGTCATCTCGGCCTGAGCCAGCAGCAGTTCTGCTTCTTTCAGGTTGCGATTCAGTAGTCTCAGGCGGGCCTGAAGAATCAGATCCAACGCCGTTGAAAAATTGGCACCAGCCTTGATGTGGCAGGCTAGTGCGTGAGTCAGAAACGTTTCTGCTTTTGTTCGATTGCGAGTCTGAGCAATCAGGCAGGCCTGGATCGCAAACAAATCTCCTGCGGCCTGCTGAAACTCCGGAGACTCCACATTCAGATCTTTTCCGTGCATCGTCCGTTCGGCCTGCTTGAGCCACGTTTCACACGAATCCAGATCCTGCTTCAACAAGGAGTTTGTGGCAAGAACAAGCCACGCGATAGTGGGCCTGCTTTGAGCAGAAGTCGACGGCGACGTGGAGTGCAACTGCAAAGCTTTTTGCAAGCAGCGATCTGCCATGGCGAATTTACCAGCAGCCATCAGTTTGTGAGCAGACAGGAAAAGATGTTCGGCCGTCTGGGTGGCAGAATGCTCCGCGACCTGTTGATCAGCCAATTCAAATGTAGTGGCGTCAGCGAACGGCAGATGTTCGAGAGGGGTGTTGCTCTGGAACCAGAGCACCGGCAATGCGCCGTCGATCGGAATCGTTGACGGCAATGAAGGCGTTCGGACGCGCGAGCACAACAATGCAGGAGTCGCCGTAGGAGGACTGGCGACAGGCAAGCCAAACAGTTCAAAATTCATGGGCACGAGTTCCATCCAGGATGGACCAGCCGAAAATCCTTGGGATCTTCGGCTTCGGAAGCAATCCGACGTGCTCAGTTCAGGCAGCGAGAAGGGGAGATGAATGTGAGAGCGGGCACTGTAGCGAAGCGTCGACTCACCCTTCAATCATAAAATGTTAATTTGGGGTGTTTGTGTCTGTTTTTATGGTTCTGCGGCTTGAGACGACTTTAATGCTGGCCGGCGTTCGTCTGCCAGTATCAATCCGCGCCAAAACGGCAGGCTGCAATTTGCCATTGTTTGGGCAGGTGCCTGCTTATTTTTCGCAAGATGTTCCCTGTAAACAACTTGCGTCATGAAATGCTTTGGTGGCACGTAATTCGCTTCGAGGCGAAGCTCACTGGTGCATTTTCTGCAAATCTGGCCGCTGACAGTCCGGTATGCCTTAACGGCCGACCGGGGGTTAGTGGAAATTAATTTGTAAACTCACAAGAAGTTCGATCGACAGGTCAGGAGAAAGTCATGGCGAAGAAGGCTTCCGCGGCAGGCACTCGCATTGTGCCTCTGGGGGATCGCGTTGTGCTGAAGCGAGCCGAGGCTGAAGAGAAGACAGCCGGCGGGATTTTGCTTCCGGATTCAGCTCAGGGCAAACCACAGCGTGGAGAAGTGATCGCGGTTGGCGACGGTCATACCAACGACAAGGGTGGCAAGATTCCATTGTCGGTTAAAGAAGGCGATCGAGTGATCTTCAGTTCATATGCTGGAGACGAGATCATTGTTGGCGACGTCACCTACCTGTTGATGCGCGAGAGCGACATTCTGGCGAAGGTCTGATTTGTCGGTACTTGAAGGACTCCAGCCGGACACTTCCGTGCTCTGACCTTTCCACTCGTCTCAGTCTGATATTCAAAGTTTTAGATTTATCTCATCGGAGAAGTTCGACATGGCAAAGATGATTGCCTTTGATCAGGAAGCTCAGGAAGCCATGCGTCGTGGAGTCACGAAGCTGGCACGGGCCGTAAAAGTAACTCTTGGCCCACGCGGTCGCAATGTGATCATTGAAAAGAGTTTTGGTTCACCGACCGTCACAAAGGACGGTGTGACTGTTGCTCGTGAAATCGAACTGCCAAATAAGTTCGAAGACATGGGTGCTCGCATGGTTCGCGAAGTAGCCAGCAAGACCAGCGACGTTGCTGGTGACGGCACAACAACAGCGACCGTGATGGCAGAGGCAATCTACAACGAAGGCCTGAAGGCTGTTGTAGCCGGTGTCAGCCCGCTCGACATGAAGCGT
This sequence comes from uncultured Planctomycetaceae bacterium, assembly GCA_903921605.1. Next base: position 4,082 of record CAIXQV010001247.1, read on the forward strand.
GGTATGGACAAGGCTGTTGCCGATATCATCGAAAACCTCCGTGGGATGGCTCAGGATTGCCGCTCCAAGAAGGCAATTGCTCAGGTTGGCACAGTAGCGGCCAACGGGGACTCAGAAATTGGCCAGATTCTGGCTGACGCAATGGAGCAGGTTGGCAAGGACGGGGTTATCACCGTCGAAGAAGGCAAGAGCCTTGAAACCAGCTTCGAAGTTGTCGAAGGTCTGCAGTTTGACCGTGGTTACCTGTCACCGTACTTCGTGACTGATTCAGAGAGCATGGAAGTCGTCCTTGAAGACGCTTACGTGCTGATTCACGAAAAGAAGATCTCCAGCATTAAGGACCTTGTCCCTGTTCTGGAGAAGGTCGTTAACTCCGGCAAGCCGCTGTTGATCATTGCGGAAGAAGTTGAAGGCGAAGCCCTTGCAACTCTCGTTATCAACAAGCTGCGTGGCACCTTCAAGATCGCTGCCGTAAAGGCACCTGGTTACGGCGATCGTCGTAAGGCAATGCTGCAGGACATCGCCATCATGGTTGGTGGCACCGCAATCTTCGACGACCTGGGAATCAAGCTGGACAGCATCGAACTGGCCGACCTTGGAACAGCTCGCAAGATTGTTATCGACAAAGACAACACGACTGTTGTTGAAGGCGGCGGCAAGAAGGGCGACATTCAGGCACGAATCGAACAGATTCGTCGTGAACTGGCTGGCAGCTCCAGTGACTACGATCGCGAAAAGCTCGAAGAGCGAATTGCGAAGCTCGCAGGTGGTGTTGCTCAGATCAACGTCGGTGCCGCAACCGAAAGCGAAATGAAGGAAAAGAAGGCTCGCGTTGAAGACGCTCTGCACGCAACTCGCGCTGCTGTTGAAGAAGGAATTCTTCCTGGCGGTGGTGTCGCGATTCTGCGAGCTTCAACAGCCGTTAAACCTGGCAAGCTGACTCACGACGAGAAGGTCGGTTACGACATTATCGTTCGAGCCTGCCGTGCTCCGTTGACACAGATTGCTGACAACGCCGGTGTTGACGGTGGGGTTGTCTGCGAGAAAGTTGCAAACGGCGAAGGAAACTACGGCTACAACGCAGCAACAGACAAGTTCGAAGACATGGTGAAGGCCGGTGTTATCGACCCAACCAAGGTGACTCGAACAGCTCTGCAGAACGCAGCCAGCGTTTCGATTTTGCTGCTGACAAGCGATGCTTTGATTGCAGAAAAGCCAAAAGACGACAAGAAGGGTGGCGGTCACAGCCACGACGAAGACATGTACTAGGAAGTCCAACGAGCTGACGACAGTCGGCTCACGTGTCTTCTTCCTCAGGCGAGTGTCGGCTTCTGATTTATTGACCTGCTGATTTTTCATCTCAGCAGTAAATCACACTAACAGCCGGTGCGAGTACGGATGTTTCGATAGAAGGGCTGTTCAACTTTTTGTTGAGCAGCCCTTTTTCATTTGTCAGGTATCAGGGTTATTGTTCACGACTCTGTTATTCACGACGCGGCAGATTGGCAGGATCGCTTCGGCCTCAGGAGTGATTCAGCAGCCTGCGAAATCACAAGGCCATCATGAGATTTTTATTCACTGGCTGAGCAGCTTCTTCTTCTTCTTCTGCTGCTGGTGCGGGCGGCTTGTTCTGCGATAGAGTTTGCATGAACTCACGCCCAGCCACGACAAACTGATCAATGACCTGCGCCGTTTTGTCCGACGTCTCGCGACCGTGGCGAACTGCTGTCGTAGCATCGCTGATCCCTGTTCCAACACGGCTGGCCGCGTTACCGCTTTGACTTGCGAGATGTTTGATCTGATTTGCGACAACCGCGAAACCTCGGCCAGCATCGCCTGCTCGGGCGGCTTCAATCCCGGCGTTCAGGGCCAGCAGATGAGTCTGAGCAGCGATCTCCGAAACGATCGAGAGTTCACGAGCAATCACTGCCGTGACTTCTTCAATCGCAGTCATTGTCTGTTGGGCAATAGCGGCGACATTTGAACCATCAACGGAGAACTTCTGAATCTTTGTCTCAAGGCTTAGAGAAGCCGTCTTACTGCTCCGCAGGATTTCTTCCCGAATTTTGTGATCGTTGCGTAGCTGGTCCAGCAGGGCATTAAAGCCTTCTGCCAGCATGCCAATCTCATCTTTTCGTTCGACCTTCAGATACAGCTCCGGCGCGGTTTGAGTACTGATTGCGGCGATCTGGGAGCTGAGTTGCTGAAGAGGTCCTGTGATCCAATTACGCAGTACGAAGAACAGAACCAGAACCAGCAATAATCCGGCACCCAGGGAAAAGCATGTCGCTGTAAGGCCCGCCCGTTTGCCCAGTTGAGACACCGTCCGATCCATTGTGACTCGCGCAAATGCAGCTGGCGTACCTCGTGGGTCTGTCAATGCGACGTAACCGCACAGCCGTTCGTTGTCGACAGGAACAATGATCTTTTCGCGAAAACCATGCAGTCGTCCGGCATTCTGCCTGACATCGTCTGGAATGGAGCCCGCATTCTTCGGCCAGTGATCAAT
>CAIXQV010001248.1 GCA_903921605.1 uncultured Planctomycetaceae bacterium
AGCTGGTGACTCGTTCACCGCAGCGTTCCTGCTCGGGGTTCTGCGCGGGGAATCTCACCAGAGCAACCTGTTGAACGCCTGCTCTGTCGCTGCAGCAGTTTGCGCACATTCGGGAGCTATTCAGCGTTGAAGGCTCACAGTCACCGTTCGGATCAGATTTCGCGCGAGTCTGGAGCCAGTTTTAAAACCCGTTCAGGCATCGCATCATGCAAGCCAGATGAAGGAATCCTTTGAAGAGGTGGCCGTGTCTTTCATGTCGGACGAGGAGTCGTCGTTGATATTGAAGCCAGCTGATTGTGCGTTCGATCTTCCCGCGTTTGAGGTATCGCCTTAGAGCTTGTCCGTCATGACGCGAAGGTTTCTTTCGTCCTTTGCGATGTGGAGTCACCTGTTCAATTCCGCGGCTCGCAAGAGAATCTCGCAGCCAATCCGCGTCGGCGGCTTTGTCACACAGCAGTCGGGCAGGACGCTTCTTTGTCACGCGAATATCCACCAGCGTTTCGATCGTATTCACTTCAGCCTCCGAAGCGGATGTTGTATTCGGCCGACGTCGTTTCGGCCATGAGGACAGGCTGATTCACATGAGAGCTACTCCTTTCGCTCTCAATCAACTTCAAATCTCATTCGCTTGAAATTGCTACAAATCAGGTTTCGAAACAGCCTCCAGGATGCCCCCGTCTTCACTCACGCGGAAGTGACGAATGGGGAGCGAGGATCCAAAGGACGGGCGGCGTAATGATCGCGAGGATGTTTGCACAGGCAATTGGTAACAACGCCATCGCAACGTTGATGAAATTTGCTGACTGAGGGTACGCAATACACATCGCAGCACCTCCGCCCACGACACCGACCATGACGACAGTGATTGCCTTGTGAAGCATGTATGTGCGTACGACTTCTGCGGATTCGTCATAGAGAATCGAGACCACTGCAAACGGGATCATGACCATCACGCCGAAAAAGCAAATTGCGAACACTGCGAGGTGTGGTCCATTACCACTGACTGTTGGCGAGAGTTCCGTCATGTCGGCAATGAAGATGCTTTTCATATCGACAAGAGTGAGTCCAACGGAAAGTACGGCGGTAATAACGGCGGCAATTCGGATTCGAGCCGCAACTCGGTCCGCATATGGACAACACGAAAGATGCCACGCTATGCCGCAAATGGCAAGCCCCGAAAGAGCTGCTGTGGCTCTGACACCTTCAAAGCCAAACCATAGCCATTCAGGCTTCATTCCCACCCCAAGGAGCAGCCCGAAGAATGTTGCGCCGAGGCAGTGCCAGATCACGCAATCCTGCCTTACTAACCACCAAATTGGCAGGACAAATTGCCCAAGAATAAACGCGAGTGCCATTCCACACTGCATCAACGGTTCGCCTTCGATGAGCGTGGTCTGTTCAAATGGTATGAACACACTGGCTGAAAGTTTTAGCAACCGCTTGGCAAACATCCCCATCGTAGACGTACTGAAGAGGCAGCAGATCAACGCATTGACGATAAACACAAATGCGATCAGGTTGTATGACCGATCAAATTGTCTGGTACGCACAAATCTCGCGCCAGGCCCAGGGATATAAACTTCTACATGACTCTCGGTGCGTTCAAGTTCAACAGTTCTGGCGTTGCGTTCCATGTGAACTGCATGATCGATCAGAGCCATGAATTGATCATTGGTTAAAGTGGGATCACGCAGCGGTTCCTTCACTGCCGGGAGCTTTTCCGGTTTTCTTTCAGGGAGAACTCTTCCAAATCGAGTGGGACGCCGAGGAGGACTTGGTGCTTTGGGGGACACCGGAGCTTCCGGAGCTAACGGCCAACCTCCAGCAGCCAGAAATTCGTGCACCGTCGTTCGACGGTTCCCGGATTCGTCGCTCAGCAGTTCATTTTGGTCAATCATCTCCCATCGAGCCAGAAGCTCGAGTTGCGACAACGACACGGGGCCGCGCCGTCTCATCATGTTGCCAACATAGAGTTCAGCTGTCGCGTCAGAGCCCCCTGTTGCCGAATTCCTGCTAGTCGGTATTGAAAACAACAGATCTGCAGTCACCGAAACAACGTGCGTGCATTTCGGGCAACGTACTTGTCTTCCAAGCAGGTTCGCCTCAACGCGACACTGATATTTGCATTGGTCGCAGCAAGCGTATGCCATGGTTGGAACTGTGGAAAGCTTTGTCGGCAGGATCGCGACTCGTCAACGCTCTTAAGGGTACATGCTGTGATCGACGGATTCAACTACAGGTGTGAGATGAGAAACCCTTACCAAACGTCGTATACGGCACGTAGGGTTTCTGACAGTCCTTATTCTGACGCATGCGACAATTCAATGCTTTTGTTAGGGCCATGCCCTATCTCCCTGGTCGTTCGCATGGTCCCGGATCGGGCCCGCCAGTGGAATCGCATTCTGTGCGTTGGCGATTGGAGTTTGTCCGGGGATTACCTCAGGCTTGAATCACTGGGAGGCTGACCATGTGCCGAGATTATTTAGAATCCAATCCAGAGTGCTGCGACTACATCCGGAGCGAAAGGTCGAGCACTCTGCGGCTCGACATTGTAAATCGATGCAGCTACCTTGACCGGCAATTGACTGCGGCGGGGGGCGAGGAGAACGATGCTGTTCCATTGTGGACGTCGCCTCTGTACTTTGCCTGCTGCTAACGTTCAGGATCAGCCGTGAGTATTGAAGATAGCTCTAATCAGACGCATCGCAGGACCATGCTGGTGGCGGCTTTTTTGGCGTGGATGTTTGCCGGGCTGGAAAACTCCCTGTTCATTCTGATTCACCGTCA
>CAIXQV010001249.1 GCA_903921605.1 uncultured Planctomycetaceae bacterium
CATCAAGATGGATGCCATGCGGCGCATGATCCGTGCGGTTGTAGAAGACTTCGCAGCCCTGGTGAGCGACCCCATTCCCGAAGCCTATCGCGAACATCATCGCCTGCCAGCTCTCTCCACCGCTCTGCGCTGGTTGCATCTACCGGAATCCGTCAAGCAATGGCAGGCTGGACGCTATCGAATTCTGTTAGATGATCTGTTCGAATTCCAGCTCGGGCTGGCTTTGCGTCGTCGAACGTGGGGCCGAACGCTCCGCGCGGATGCGATCGAAGTCACCGCGAAAGTTGATGCAAGAATTCGGCGACTCTTTAGCTTTCGCTTCACCGAAGGTCAGGATCGTTCTATTCGAGAAATCACCGGAGACATTCTGCAACCGCATCCAATGCATCGCCTCCTGCAAGCCGATGTCGGCGCGGGAAAGACGGCTGTTGCGGTCTACGCAATGCTGTCGGCGATTGCCGCTGGCAAGCAGGCCGTGTTAATGGCTCCTACGGAAGTCCTGGCGACTCAACACTGGGAGACATTTGAGGAACTGCTGTCAGAGAGCCGCGTTCAACGCGGTTTGCTTCTGGGTGGACTTCCTGCGGCGAAACGACGCGAATTGCTGGAAGGTATCAGCTCCGGGACGACTCAACTGATTATCGGTACCCAGGCCGTGATTCAGGAAAGCGTCAAGTTTAAGAATCTGTCGCTGGTGGTCATCGATGAACAGCATCGGTTTGGTGTTCGCCAGCGCGCCAGCTTTACAAGTCAATCGACCAGTCCGCATGTGCTTGTGATGACGGCGACACCGATCCCGCGCAGTCTCTGCCTGACGCAGTTTGGTGATCTTGATGTTTCGGTGATTCGTGAGCTGCCGCCGGGACGTCAGAAAGTTGTCACGGCCAGAATTCTTGATCAGCCCGAACAGGCACGCATGTGGTTGTTTGTGAAACAGCAGATCGCCAAAGGGCGCCAGGCGTACGTGGTCTGTCCACGTGTTGAAGAGAAAAACGATGAGGATTTCTCATCGGCCGAAGCTGTTTTTCGCAACTTGTCAGCGACGGAACTTGCTGGGCTGCGAGTTGACCTGTTGCATGGCCGAATGGATCGCGAGCACCGACATGCGGTGATGGATCGTTTCCGAAACCATGAAACGGACGTACTGATTTCCACGACGGTGATTGAAGTGGGTGTCAATGTTCCGAATGCCACGATCATGATTATTCAGGAAGCCGACCGCTTTGGGCTGGCTCAGTTGCATCAGCTTCGCGGTCGAATCTGTCGCGGCAGCCATCAGGGCTACTGCTTCTTGTTGTCGCTGACAGAACTTCCGGAGGCGATTGAGCGATTGACAGCTCTGGAGAAATCATCAGACGGCTTTGAGCTGGCGGAAAAAGATGCCGAACTGCGTGGCCCCGGTGACATTCTCGGCCTGCGACAAAGCGGGGCGATGCCGTTGCGAGTAGCGGATCCCGTGCGAGATCTCAGCATTCTTCAAGCCGCGCGGCGTATGGCTCAGGACTTGGTGGACGACGGACGTTTCGATCAGCCGGAGTTCTCCGCATTACGCACGATCGTGTTGTCGAGATTTGCCAACCTTCTCGATCTGCCACAAACGGGATAGCAGGCCGGACCCAGCAGAGCGAGTTCCGGCATTGCACATGACGTCGGAATTCACATTGCTCATTCCGGCCCTCGAGTCACCGCCTCATACGAGATAGAGATTGATAATGTTGACAGTGTTTCATACGGCAGACTGGCATCTGGGTCAGTCGTTTTTTGGCTTCGACCGCGACTTCGAACACGCCGCGTTTCTGGAATGGCTCCTGCAGGAATTGCAGTCACAGCAACCCGACGCGATGCTGTTGGCCGGAGATGTCTTCGACACCATCAATCCCTCCGCGCAGTCACTGCGGCGATACTATGACTTTCTGGCGCGAGCCCATGCGTTGCTGCCGGAACTGCAGATTGTGATCACGGCTGGCAACCACGACGCCGGCGCACGACTGGAAGCGCCGAGCGAACTGTTGCATTCGTTGAACGTATCCATCGTCGGAACTGTCAGTCGCGATGAACAAGGGACGATTGATCTCCGCAAGTTTCTGGTACCATTGAAGAATCATGCAGGAAACATCGAAGCCATTGTGCTGGCGGTTCCATTCCTTCGACCATCGGATGTGCCGTTATTGACAGAGGCGGCTGATCCGTATCTGGACGGCATTCGAGAACTCTATCGTCAGGCGACGAATGCGGCTCTGCAATTCAAGTCGGAACATTGCCCAAACGCAGCCATCATCGCCATGGGGCATTGTCATTTGACTGGCGGGCAGGAATCTTTGGACTCGGAACGTCGCCTGGTAATCGGTGGAGCCGAAGCGTTAAATGCCGAAACATTTGCACTGGACATCTCCTACGTCGCCCTCGGACATTTGCATAAGCCGCAGCACTTTTGCGACGGCTCAATCCGTTATTGCGGCAGCCCAATCCCGTTGTCGTTCGCGGAAACGGGTTACGATCATCAGGTTCTAAGACTGAAGTTTGATCACGGGCAACTCCACTCTGTTGAGGCCATGCAGATTCCTCGTTCAGCCAGCCTGAGAACAGTTCCGAGTCACGGAGCGGCATCGATCAACGACCTGTTGCCTCAATTGACGACTCTGGATTTGGATGGCTCATTACCTCCGGAACAGCATCCTTTTCTGGAAGTTCGAGTTCTTGAAGATCAGCCGGATCCGACGCGACGAAAACGCATTGAGGAAGCTCTGGAAGGCAAGGCGGTGCGACTGGCTTCGATCAAAGTCGAATCGGCGACTCGTCGCGCTGATTCCAGCGATCAGTCCATTGAACAGGAAAACTACGATCTGAAGACGATCAATCCCGAGGAAATTTTTCTGAGTGCTCATCTGGAGAAATACGGTACGACAGCTGACGAAGCTCTGATCAATGCGTTTCGCGAGATCTTACTGCAGGAGATCCAGGCGTCATGAAAATCCTCCGCATCACAGTCAACAATATCGCATCGCTGGCCGGAACTCATACCGTCGATTTTACGCGCGACCCTCTGAGATCAGCCGGGCTTTTTTCCATCAGCGGAGCCACCGGCGCTGGCAAGAGCACTTTGCTGGATGCGTTGTGCCTGGCTTTATATGACGCAACGCCGCGATTGAATGGGGTTGGACGGCTGGCCGAACTGGCGAACGGCGAGAAGCAAAATGATCCGCGAAATCTGCTTCGCCGAGGAACCGGGGAAGGATTCGCAGAAGTCGCCTTTATCGGTGTCGACGGTCAGGCGTGGACGTCGCGTTGGCGCGTTCGGCGAGGTCGGCGCAGTGCCGAAGGGGCGCTGCAGAATGTCGATATGACTTTGTATCAGGGTCATATTCCTGCGGGCGGCGAGGGATTAGTGGCCGACGGCGGCAAGAAGACACTGGTTCTGAAATCGATTGAAGAAAAAATCGGGCTGACGTTCGAACAGTTTACTCGCGCGGTTTTGCTGGCTCAGAATGACTTCGCCACCTTCCTGAAAGCCGACGATAAAGAGCGAGCAGAAATCCTGCAGGCGCTGACCGGGACGGCTCAATTCGAATCCATCTCCCGCTCTGTGTTTCTGCGTTGCGGGGTCGAACAGAAAGCACTGGAGTCACTGGGATCGCTCCTTGCCGGTAATGCCCCACTGACGGAGGACGCTCGGGCAGAAGCGGAATCTGCGCGAGCCTTAGCCGAGCAGCAACTGGCGACCATCGAAAGCAGGCACAAGGAATTACAGTCACACGCAGACTGGTTCAGCACTCGTGCAAAGCTGATCGCAGAAAAATCGCGTGCCGACGAAACGCTGCTGCAAACTGTGAATCATCGAACGGCCGCCGAACCGCGGCGCAGCGAACTCGTTCGCACCGAAGAGATCGCTCGAGAAGCCCGGCCACTTCGCACAGCAGAACGAACCGTCGCGGCACAGGCTACAGCCGCTGCAACTGCGGTGGCACTTGCGAAGACCAAACGCGGCGAACTCGAACTGGCGTTCAAAGTCGCGGCAGATCAGCATCAGGCGGCAGTTGAGACTCATACCACGCTGCTGGCCGAACAAAAGGCGAATGAGCTGCCTCTACGGAAAGCCCGCGCGCTGGATGAAACGTTGTCGATCGTGCAGACGCAGTTCCAGAAGGCCAGCGCTGATCTTGAGGCTACGAACGCTGCTTTGAAGGTGGCTGAGGAGAATCTTAAAACCGTTGTTGATAGTCGCAATGTTCGCCTGCAGGAACAGCAGTCTCTGGAGCGAGACCGCGAACGTC
>CAIXQV010001250.1 GCA_903921605.1 uncultured Planctomycetaceae bacterium
AGCAAAACATCTTCCAGATCTGACACATAGCGATTGGAGCGTGTCTTCTTCTCTTCGTCCTTTTCGTGTTTTGCATTGAGGAATCGTTCGAAGGCTTCGATCAGAAGCTTCTCCCGGCGCGACATTTTTTCTTTACGCTTCACGGCCTCGGCGATAAATCCCTGAGCACGTTTCTCGTTGCCTCGATTGGACATCGCCATGCCCCAGTAGGCGGTTCCGCATTCAGGGTCGAGCATCGCAGCTTGGCGAAATGATCGTTCCGATTCGAAGTACCAGAACCCGTGCAACTGAGCCACGCCTTGCTCAACAAACTTACGAGCTTCCTCGTTGGCGGTCGTCACCGGAAATCGGACGACCCCCACGCCGTTCATCAAATAAGCGGCCTGGCGAGGACCTTCATTAAAGACTTCGCCATGAGTCGAGTGACCTTCCTTTAGAACGGGCTCCTCTTTGGGCTTCTCCGCTTCGCCCGCTGCTGGCATTGGGGCCGCCGCAGGTGCGGTACCGGCCGGTGCTTCAGCCGCTGGAGTGATCGCAGCGGGGGAGGCGGCCGGAGCAGGCGCCGTTGCCGCAGGAGCAGCAGCCTCAGTTGGCTTCGCTTCCTGTGAAATGACTTCGCCCGCCAATCCAAGCACCGCCAAAAACGCGAACGCTGACAGGGTCGAGGTGACATCCGGAATGTACCGTCGTCTGGATGACATGCTGTCACTTTCAGAAAGCGAAGATCGATAACAGGAGGCGGGCAAATGGCAGGCAGCTCCATTGTGGCCACACATTCCCAAAGCCACAAGCGTGCAAGACGCAGAAAACATCCCGCATCACTAAGGAGCAGTCGCGAAACAACGCCCTGTTGAATCAAATCAGAGACTCAACTGGTGAGCCTGCTTTCGCTAAGGCTCACTTGTCACACCCTACAGAACAGGTTGCAACTCGTAGGGTGTGACAAGTTCGCCCCAGCGAACGCAGGCACACCATTTCCGAAGATCGGTTCGAACCAGATCCCAAGAACGAATCGATCGTGTCAGCAATATCTCATCCCGGTCATCTCATAACCTGTCATTGCATCCCGAACAGTCCGCCAGTTTCTCGCTTGGGAGCATAACGGTTCAGGTATTTGGTCAGGGTCAGCTTGCGAGCCGTATTCTCGGACGTCATATACCGGATCTTGCCGAAGATGGGCCGTTCAGGGCCCCAGGCGCGATCGTATCGGCCGAGAACCCAGAAAATCCCGGAGTAGGAATTCGGGTCCCGTCCATCCACGGCAAAGCGATTATTGAACTCAAGCATCACTTCTAAGGCTTGTTGCGGCGTGCGTGACCATTTCAGGATCTTCTTGCCCCACAGCATTCTCAGATAGTTATGCATCCGCCCTTCGGTCACCAGTTGATTCTGCGCCGCATTCCACAAGCGATCATGTGTTTTCCCGGCCTGCAGTTTTTCGAGAGAATAATCATACTGTCGCGGATCAGCCGCATGTTCATGGAGCGTCCCCTGAGCCCAGTCCGGAAGTGACTCGTATCTGTCATAATCAGGACGCTGCCAGCACATGTTGAAGCCCAGTTCGCGCCACGTGATCAGTTCATCCAAAAACGATTCAGCGTTCTCCGCCATGCCCCACCAGCCGCTTCGGCCGCCGCGAGTTTGTCGAACATCACCCAGCCGATCGACCGACCAATTTTCACTCTCAGCCAGTCGCACAAAGATCTCGTGTGCGGAGATGTGCCCGAAATGCAGATACGGCGACAAACCGCTGGACGCATCCTCATCCGGCTGATTGCGTTCTTCAGCATAGCGAGATAATCGGCGATCAAGAAACTGCTGCAGGCATTGATCAGCTGAGACCGATCCACCCTTCATGACGGCCTCGCGCACGGATTGATCAACGGGCAAACGATCCAACGCGGCGGACTCGCACCGCAGCAATTCCGGAGAGGCGAGCGGATGTTGGCTGAAAAGATGTGAAGGAAACTTCGACAATCGAGGAATCGTGCGATCGGCCAAAGGCTCGGCCGTTGGAAACTGCGTCAGATGTGGAGTCAACGTCTTCTGAAGGTATCGTCGAAACGCGTAGGCGGTTGGGAAAACCTGATCGGCAGCCCGCATTGGGAGAAGGCCGTTTGAATCAACCGCCTCCATTTGTACCGGAATTCGCCTCGCCACCGCACGAATCATTCTCGGCAGAAAAAAGCAGGGGAAATCATCGGTCACGACGACACACGCCTGCTTCGCAAGAGATTCGATGAGTCCGGAGCCTTGTCCCGGAATTGCCTCAACATACGCCGCGTAAGCGTGCCCTTGTCGAGTCGCCTCCTTCTGATTGTCATGCATTCCCTGAATGACAAAACTATGAAGTCGCCGACTCGCATACTGATAGTCACAGCGAAGTGCTTCCAGAATCAGCAAAGGGCGATTCAATTGCCGGGCCCACTCGATAGCGCGGTCCAGACCAAAATTAAACGACAGCCGCCGATTGGCGGTCATCCAGTAGAGTACGAACTCCCCGTTACTCTGCGGAGCATGGGAGTTCAGCGACAAGCAGCGAAGTTGTGGAACGCAATTCATACTGCGACCTGATTTTTCTGTCGGGAAGAGGAGCGTGGTGGAAACATTGCCAACATTCTGTTCCGACGAAACTCAAAGATGCGAATCAGGTCGTTCTTAACCAATAGCCAATTTATCAATCGACCGCCAGGAACCCGGTACCGCACTTCATCCCGCGCCAACGTGCCCTCAGGGAGTTGCTCGAATGTGTGAAGATGTTCCCAAAGGAGGTAGGGGCCTCTGAGCTGTCGATCCACGAACGAGAACGATGGATTCCATTCAGAAATCTCTGTCCGCCATCGAATCGGGATGCCTCGCAATCGTATTGAATAATCGATCAGACAGCCCTTCCGAATATCGATCGGTGCGAGTGTCTGGATCTTAAAATTCAGCCAGGGCGGCGTGATCTGCTCAAGCTGGAAGGCATCGCTGAAGAATTCAAACAGGGCATCCGGGGAATGCTCCAGAACCACAGACGAACGAAGCACAAAGAGCTTCTCCTGCGGATCCCAGTCGATTGTCACCATCTCAGCGCCCTTCACATAAAGTGAACGTTTTGACTCTATCCGACTGTCCGCATCGAACGCCGGAGTGTTAACGGAACTTCGAAACTGAGAACAAAAAAAACTGTGATCCGGTCCTGCCCCTGAGCCGTTCTAAAACGGCGAATCACGATTTTTCCCGCATTTCTCAGGCCTAGGCGCGGGGACAAGAAAAACAAACAAATCTGGTTATCAGACGTACTGGAACACGGTCTTGATCGTATTGAACGTTTTTTGACGATTGAACGATTTAAGGATCGTTCCCCAAGTAAGACAGTTTACAGTCTTCAATCGCTGGGAGAGCATCATGGGGGTCACGAAGTTAGCGTGCAAGAAGAGCCTCAAGAAGACGGTGCGTGCACCGTTTTCATCAGGCGAATCGATCGATCGAGAATTGGAACTTCGACGGCAGCGGGCAAGGACGATGCTGGCTCAGGAGAACCGCTTCATTTACTCTCCGGAGTTTGAAGGAATGGAGAGAAGTACGGCCCCGTTAAAGGCGGCCGATCGACTTCTCGAAGAACTATCGTGTGGCGATCCAGACAAGAAGCCGCGATTAAAGTCGGAGGCTGCAGATGATGAGACCGTTGTGTTTTTAAACTGGTCGTCGTCTGATCCACTCTTGAGTTTCGAGCAGGAACAGGTCCTGTTTCTGGCCCTGAATCTTGCTCGCTACCGAATCAATCGGCTCCGATCTCGACTGTCCGCAGAGACTCCGGACGTCAAGATTATGAACCAGATTGAGCAGAAACTGGAACTGGTCGAAAAGATCCGTTCGCAACTGGTCCGCTCAAACCTCAGACTGGTCTCGAATCTTGCTCGAAAGTTTTCGAGCAGTTTTGGCGAAGTTGATGAGTTCAGCAGTGACGGAAGCATGATCCTTCTAGGGGCCATTGACCGGTTCGACTATTCTCGAAAGCTGCGTTTCAGCACTTACGCGACTCATTCGATTCAGCGTCACTTCTTTCGGTCGTGGAAGGTACGCCAGCGGCGGAAAGAGAGATTTCCAAGTGCCGTTTCCGAACTGCTCAGCGAAGTGCCGGAGCGAGATTCCCAAGTGAGAGTCTGTGATGATCCTGAGTCTGTCGTAAGGCAACTCATGCTGCAGGCAAAGGATGTCCTGGACGATCGCGAGTACCAGATCGTTGGGCACCGATTCGGAATTGGTGGCTTGAATCCTGACGGGCAGACATTGAGAGAGATCGCTGCAGACCTGGGGATTTCGAAAGAGCGAGTCCGCCAACTTCAAATGAAAGCTCTCGACAAACTAAGAGAGTTGATTGATCCTGATTTGATGCCGATCGATGAAATTGAATCCCACTCCGAAGGGTACAACTTCGATCAGGACTGATGTGCGTGCTGCCGGAGAGACTATTCTGTTAACCCATGGCCGATAGGTGACAAAAACGTATTGTCACTTTTCGGCCACGGGTTTATCGACGAAGCAACCTACAGCTGAGTCAACGGCGGCAGTGAGCATGTCCGATTATCGTTCGTCATGCGGAGTACTAACAGCACAGTCACGATCATCAAACACGTTCAGATAGAAAACCGCGGCATCAGTCGGGATTGTGGCCGTCACTTTGGAAGTCAGTGAGTCTATTTCCGCGGGGATGGACTCCCATTCTCGGTCCTGCCAGCGTCCTGCTTTACGAGTAAAACACAATTCCGCTTTTGCGACCGGGACTGTCGATTCAAAAACAGCCCAAGCTTTGTCACTTTCGGAACCGTGTGCAGTAATCTTCGGCAATGGATTGCCTGCTCGAAGGATCGAGTTCGCAAACACATGGATCTCTTCCGGATTCTCCCCGGCTGCCCCGTGCCCGTGAGGCATGCGAATTCGCAGGCACAATGCTCGCTCGCCTTTCGGAAGCTGATAGGACTTCTTCCACGAATCCATGGGGTAAGCAAAATCGTTCGTGCCGTTCACCCACAGCATCGGCATTTTCGCATTGCTGAGATACTCAGACGGATCCCATTGCTGCAGCCAGAGACTGGCTTTGTCGGGCCCTAGCTTCTCAAACGCCGGCAACCACACTGAGTTCTCACCAAGAAAGCCGCAACCATAAACCGGCACTGCAAACTTGAATCGATCATCGACGCCCGCCACGATGCTGGTCATATAGCCGCCCCACGAAATCCCCGTCACGCCAATTCGATCGGCATCCACTTCCGGATAAGAACGAATTAAACTGTGCCCGAGTGCCACAGCGCTGACGGCCTGGTATGTCCATTGATCTTCGACGGCATCGTCGAGCTGACTGAAGCTGGCGTCCCAGCCTGGAGGTCCGCCCTGTTCATGTCTTTGCCAATTGCCATAAGTCCCGACAGGAACGCAGCCGCACAGATCCATTGCGATCGCCGCATAACCGCGTGAGTTCCATAGCTTGACCCACCGATCAAAGGCGGTTCCTCCCCCTCCATGGATCAAAACCATTGCGGGTAATTTTGCTTTCTCCGATTCTGCACCGACGGGCGTTGCGGGAACACCATAGTACGCAAAGATTCGAGTCGGCTTTCCGTGATACGGCAGTCCTTCATAAAAGAAAGATTTCACTCCTTCGGCCGCCGCAACATCCGTCGCGAAGACCGCAGGCGCTTTGCTCAGTGCTTCCAGATCAAATTTGATACGCGGCACATCTGCCGCAGCGGATGTTTGCTGCGCGGCCTGCTGAGACAGAACATCTCCGTTTGTAAATGCCATCAGGATCAGCGTCAGCAGAGTACAAACATGTTTGTAATGACAGTTTCGAGGCACAACAGAACTCCCGCGACAGGCGTTTAAGGCTTCCGAGACGACACGATGTCTCAGGAGGCATCTCGCGAGCATAGTCGGTGAAAGTCCGCCGAGCAAATCTGCAGCGATCTTTGGGCGAGCCGCTTACGATTCTACAAGCGGTATCTCTCGCTCGGCATTGGTGAGGCGATAAAGAACGGACTCGCTTGAGAGCCTTGTTGAGTGGACACGGAGGTTCGGTAAAACAGCCGAGTTACGTGAGTGTCTTTCACGAAGTCCTTGTTTCGCGGTACTCTGTTGTTGTCTGCGGATCTCGACAAAATCACACACACCAGGAGAGACATCATGACTGAGAACGAGATTGGTACGATCGTGGTCGACTGCGCTCTTAAAATCCACAAAGCTCTGGGGCCGGGGCTTTTGGAAGTCGTTTATGAGTCCATCCTCGCGCGACAACTTGAAAAAGCTGGCCTCATTACTCAGCGTCAGGTCTTTGTGCCAATCAACTTTGAAGGAGTGTCGTATGACGAAGGATTTCGTGCGGACATCATCGTTGGTGGCAAGGTGATTCTGGAGTTGAAGTCGGCGGAAACCGTTCATCCTGTACACAAGAAACAACTGCTCACTTATCTGAAGCTGACGGGTTTGAAGCTTGGTTATCTTCTGAACTTCGGCGACGAACTCATGAAGAACGGCACCACGCGAATCATCAACGGCAAGATCCAATCCTGACCACAGCTCTCGTGCGTGTTGGTGAGACGCACTTGTTTTTCTCACAGAGGCACGGAGCCACAGAGTTCCAAGTCGTTCGGGGTTGAAGCTCCCGACCTTGCAAGCATCATCATCTGCGGTCAGCAATCTTCCTCCGTGCCTTTGTGCCTCCGTGAGAGCCATTGTTTTTCTCACAGAGGCACTGAGCCACAGAGTTCCTGGTCGTTCGGGTTAAAGCTCCCGCCCGTGCAAGCATCATCATCTGCGTTCAGAGTTCTTCCTCCGTGCCTCTGTGCCTCCGTGAGAGCCAATGTATTTTCTCACAGAGGCACGGAGCCACAGAGTTCATGGTCGTCGGGGATGAAGCTCCCGTCAGTGCAAGCATCATCATCTGCGATCAGCAATCTTCCTCCGTGCCTCTGCGCCTCCGTGAGAGCCATTGTTTTTTTCTCACAGAGGCACGGAGCCACAGAGTTCATGGTCGTTCGGGTTCAAGCTCCCGCCCGTGCAAGAATCATCATCTGCAGTCAGCGATGTTCCTCCGTGCCTCTGCGCCTCCGTGAGAGCCATTGTGTTTCTCACAGAGGCACGGAGCCACAGAGTTCCTGGTCGTTGGGGTTGAAGCTCCCGACCTTGCAGGCATCATCATCTGCGGTCAGCGCTCCGCCTCAGTGCCTTTGTGCCTCCCCGCGAGAGCCATTGTGTTTTTCTCACAGAGGCACTGAGCCACAGAGTTCATGGTCGTTCGGGTTCAAGCTCCCGCCCGTGCAAGAATCATCATCTGCAGTCAGCGATGTTCCTC
>CAIXQV010001251.1 GCA_903921605.1 uncultured Planctomycetaceae bacterium
CGTCCAAGCCGTAATGATGACGCCAGAGTGATCCCGGACCATACTCCCAGACTGTTGTGCCGTCTGCTTTGTCGATGCACTTGATTGTGACGGCTCGTAGCGTCCCGATGCAGCAACCGCAGGAAATTTGCATCAGCATGGGTTATCTCACTGCCATCGGGCCGCAATCACCGAAGAAGATCCAATGCCCTTCGATCCATCTGGCGACGCCAAACGTATCAGCCTCGAAACTGGTTTTTTCGGAATGGTTCCAGACTGTTTCGGTTCGCGTTGTTTCGGCTCCCGTGCTTGTCACTGTCGACCATGAGCAAACACTTGCGGCACAACTCACAGCACCCGTCAATGAATGCGTCGCTGCGGCCAGATCAGCGTCCAGGATGACCATGATTTCAAGCGGATTTTCAACGCCGTAAGCGTGACCGTGCACGGCAGCCTTCGTTGACATAAGGCGAGAAACGGCCGCTGCGATCTCGTTAAGTCTCGCAGCAGAAAGCCGTTCGCCTTTCTTAAAATCCGCAATGTGTGGCTGAGTATTTGTTGGCATCAGATAAAGATCCGCCTCAAGTCATATTCCTGAAACGTCAGGCCGGAGCCAACTTTTGATTTCGGCCGATCGAAATCACCGATGTCTTCACGCCACTGCCAGTTCCAACCATAGACGGTAGTTCCGCCGATTGCCGCGCCGCCTGTCGTGCTGTAGGAGGTTTGGGCCTTTTCAAGAAATGTGAGCGTGATTTTCCAAGTCGTTCGGCCATTGGTATTCAGAGAAATTGACGCCGACTTTTCCGAAAAGAGCAAGGTGCCAGGCTGCAGCAGTTGTTTCGTTATTGGAATCAGAAACGCAACGCTGTTGATGTGGTTGATTGAGTCCGACAAGGTTTGCCACGGAGGATTGAGCACCTGTGACCACGTCACAACATGCCGTGTTGTCGTCGTCGCATAGGCTGCACTTACGTCCGCTGGCAGAGAAACGTTGTCCGACGCCCACTTTAGCCCACGGCTCGGAACGGTGACAAATTCACCCTGCTCCTGCATTTCGTAGCTGATCAGCGTTCCGTCTTCAGTCGGCACCATCGGCTTGTATCCGATAGTGATCTTTGCTTCTCCGCTATGCGTCAACGCCTGCGTTTGCGGATCATAGATTGTTGCGTTCCGAGGATTCGGCGCAATCTTGTCGATGCTGAATGTATCGGCAAACACGCCAGGAAAACCGGGCCCGTATACCATCGGTAATCCAAGTGGGCCTCCGGTGAACATCCCATTAACAAACTCCCAGCGATCATCGAACGCCGTGACAAAGATCCGCGTAAACTGAAAGTCTCCATCGCGATTTCCGGCTTCAATCGGGCTTTCTTCGTGCTCGACAAACGGGACATTGATTGGCATTATGCAAGCCCCATATTCATGTTGCGTACACCTTCGGCCGTTTGCTGCTGAGCAATTAACTGCTGTTGCTGCACTTCAAGCGACGATTGAGCGATTCCGATTGATTTACTTAGGGTGGATTCTCGCAGTGAAGCAAACAACGCTTCGGCCGAGAATGTTTTCGACTGAGCGGCCTCTTTGACTTGCGAGGCGAACTGCTTAGGTAAACGCTTGTTTGCATCAACCGAGGTTTCGTCGACGCCTTTTTTCTTGGCCTTATTTGCTTCGTCCTCAGCAACTAACTGATCTGTTTTAATCCTGCGAGCCGCTGCTAGTTCCTCGTCAATCTTTTGCATGAGCGACGAGCCTCGCCCAGTCTTCAGTTCCGGCATCTGGAACTCGCCAAGGGGGACAGTGAACTCAGTCACTTCTTCGCCCATTAGCATCTGCTTCATTGCTCGCATTCTGGCCCCGAGATTGTCGACCATCTTGCCAGAGTTTGCCTGAATCCAATCAAAAGCGGCTTTGGCAATGCTGACGATGTCGTCGAAAGCATCGCGGAACCTGTCAGCGATATGGACCGCCGTCACGCCCACAACAACACCAATGCCCTCAAACTTCTCCTGCGTTTCTGTAAACCAATCGCGAACCGATGTCTGCAGTTTGCTAAACGTCGATGGCATCTCGTCCGTTTTGTCGAAGAACTTGCGAGCCCATTCAAGGAGCTTGTTAGCCTCCGGCAAAAGCGTCGTTCCCATCGCGATTGCCAGCATCTCGACTTCGCTTTTCAGTTTCGCGTATTGGCCCGCGGTCGTCTGGCTCATGCGGTCGTTCATGCCAGCGAAACGACCGCCTGCAGAAGTCGCATCAACAAACGCCTGCTTGACCTCGGCAACCGAAACGTTCCCGTCCTCCATTCGCTTCTTGAGCACGGCCATCGATTCGCCGGTTCGCTTGCTGATCTCCTGCAGCGGACTGAACCCAGCATTGATCATCTGATTGAGGTCTTGCCCCATCAATCGCCCAGCCCCAGACATCTGACCGAATGCCCGCGTCATTCCCTCAAGCTTTTGCGAATCACCGGCTGCGATGTCCGTGATCATGGACAGAATTGGAACAACTTCCTCGCCAGCGACGCCAAAGTTGAGCATCATCTTGGCGGACTCGGAAAGTTCCCGCATTCCGAAAACAGTCTTCATGTCCAACGCCCTCATGGCGTCGATCATCGCTTTCGATTTTTCAGCGGATCCGAGCAACACTTCAAACGCAATGGCGGTTTGCTCTGCTCCGGCTGCCAGTGACATCATGCCCGCCACCGCAGCACCGGCCCCGAGTGCCCCAATCGTTCCCATCGTGCCGCCAATAGCTGAGGATACTCGCCCTCCAGCCGACGACATGGCACCACCGACTGAACGCAAGCGGTTTGCTAGATTACCGGCAGCCGCTGATGTCTTTTCAATTGCTGACGCAGCAGCTCCGGCTTTGGTCCGGACTGAATCAAGCCCTTTGTTTTGCCGCAACTCATTCAGGTTCTTTTGAACCCGGCTGGCACTTTGAACGGGACCGTCAAGAGCCTTGCCAGCTATCCCGGCCTTTGTCTGTACCTGCGACAGCCCATCAGCCGAAAAGATGACCTGTGCTTCTTGAACTGTAATCGCCATCAGCCTGGCCTCTTTTCAAAGATGTCTTCCGGGCACCATGCCCCGGCTGCGACCAGCACTTGATACATCGTCATGCGTCCGATTTCCTCGAACGTCCAACCGTACTTCTCTGCAACATTGCGGAACACTGTAGCCCACGGGATGGTTCGCCGTGTTACTGGCCCGACGCCGCCGCTGCTGTCAGGCCATTTGAGTTTCCCACTTCAGTCTTCTCTTCAATCGCGTGGATCGCTGACACGATTCCATTTATGTCGTCGTACCAGTCGATAAAATCCGCACCGAGTTGAATGCCTTGCTCGGCTGAAAGATCCTGCGGAAACTCTGTCGAGTGATTCTTTCCCATCGCTCGCCAGATCGACCACGATAGCCCACGCATTGACCTATCGAATCGATCCTCATCTACCATCGTGGCAATCAGCGGACGCGCCACGGTATCCGCAGCAATCTTGATTGCCATTTGCTGAACTGATCGGTCTTTGATTGATTCGATACCCGCGTAAGGATTCCCAACGCGGGAAAGAATCGCTTCCTCTTTTTTTGCGTAGTCGGCAAGCGACCTGATTTCAAGCCGATACGTTTTGCCGTCTTTGCTAAGTTCTGCAGTCCGCCGACCGCAGAGATTGAACAATCCATCCGCCACGGATTACCCCTGATTATGAAAGAGTGAAAGCCCCGGCACCTGTTGGGATGCCCTGGAAGTCAAACGTGAAATCACAGGCCACTGGTTCGCCTGAGTCAGCATCAAACGTGATGTCGCCGACATCAGTCACCATGATTGTGCCGGTGATTGTGTCGCTGGATGCTGTGCCGTGAAGGACAACTGAGTATTCAGTGCCGATGACCATCGCCATCGTTGCCCCGGCGTGAATAAAGACAGTTGCCGATCCGGTCCAGTCTTTTACGCCGACCGTAGTTTTGCGGCCTCCGGATGTCGAGTTGCTGGCATAGCGGCCTTTTGCGGCCGTACCCTTCACCATCCATTTTGAGGTATGCTCGATTGCGGCTCCGCTGATCTTGAACGTCATTGCGTTGCCGGTTAGCGGTGTTCCTGCTGACATTATTTTGAGTCCTTGTTTGCGAGAAGAAAAACAGAATCAGCAGTTGTTACGGCTTGGCAATTTCGCTGGCATTGATCTTGATGTTCAGGTTGCTGGTAGTTGTTGCGATGCCAAGGATTGTGACATAGTCACCGCTGGCCAGATCGGTATCGGGAGCGATGCCGCCTGCAGTGGTTGAAACCACGTAAACGACGCCAACGGTGAAGCCTGCGTTGAAAGTCAAGTTGCCACTGGTGGCATACTTCAACGGCTGCCCCGCAGACGCTCCGTGAAGTGCGATTCCTGCCGCAACGCTTGTAGCCTGAACATCACAGTCAGCGGCTTTCAGTTTGCTGCTGTCTGTCGTATCGATGTAAACAGGCATTCCGGCCGTTACGGTCCCGCCTGCGATGCCTTCGCTGATTGCTGTGTTTGCTGTCTTGACCACGCTTGCGGCCGTTACTGATACGTCAGCCATTATCAGACTCCATTGTGTTGAATTTCGAAACTTACAGTGCTGTCCCAAATCCCAGTTGACTCATCCTGCTCAGATGAAATTCCACTGGACCGGCAAAACGAAATGACTGATTCAGATCCGGTAAACGTTCCACTATCCCAAAGCGTTTCACATCTCTGCGCGACTGCTTTTCCTCGGTCGTAATCAATTGACATTACCGACACTTTGACCTGACTTTTCCAGCCGCGTCCACTGTTGGTTCGCCAGTGAGGCTCCGTCGCAACCTGAAGAACAACGCAATCATCAAAATGCCCGTCATTGTCTTCGTCTGCGTCAATTGTCTCATTCGTCTGGATGACTTCAGTGCCCACGAGCTTGACGGAGATCAGCGAGTTCAGGCCCGCAGTATCCCGCCAGCGTTCGATTAAACATTGATCAAGACCAGTGCTCACTTAACGACCGCTTTCTTCTTGCCGCCATTGTTTGCTTGCTTCAGCTCATTACCGATAACTTTGCCAAATATCTCTTTGTTGTCTTCAACTGCAGGTTTCAGGAATGGCCTGCCTTTGCCGTCTTTCCGGAACTCCCACATAGCCATATAGCCAGCGATCTTCTTGTCAACATAAACACGACTTTCAAGCTTCTTGCCCTTGAGTCTTAACTGAGCCTTGATTGATGACCTGCCTTTTCCTGTCCGCATCTTTGGCGGCTCGCCTGGCTTGCTTGCCCCCGGATCTGCGTTTGATGTCCTGACGCGAGCCCCAGTGATGTCACCCGTTCCGCTAAGATCAAGCTGCGTTCGTTTTCTGTTCGTTTCGCGTTGCTGGCGTCTTGCCAGAACTCCGCGTTGCTTTCTTTCTCGCCTGACCTTGTTCAAAAACCTTTTTACACCCGTCCGTTTTTGCTTGACTGTTTTCCTGAGTGACTTCAGGTTTTTCCTTAATCTCTTCGCACGCTTGACGGCTTTTTTTGCTTTTCTCTTGCCGAGCCTTGCCAATGAATTTGATTTTAAAAAACGCGACACCGGCCGAGTTTTCTTCCGAATCACTTTTTTGAATGCTTTGAGTTTTTTACGGCTCGCTTTTGACGTTGCCGAAATCAACTTCCCAGCCCGATACCTCAGTGTTTTTGGCTTACGTCTGGCCATCGGTTTTGGCTTTTGGCTTTGTTGATTTGAAAAACTCTCTGACCTGTTTTCTCGTGTGCTCCTGATCCAGCTTTTTTTCTTCCGGCGTTTTTTCTCGCCTTGGTTTTTTTGTGTATTTCCGGCTGACTGATTCCTTAGCAATTGCCTGCAGTTTCAGGGCCGCAGCCTCAAGAGCGTCGGCCGTTTCCTTTTGCAGCTCTTTCATCATCTGAACCGTTCGGTCAATCCGCTTCACTCTCATGCGTCAGACCTTGAACAAATCAAGTACGGCAATTCGTCACGATTGAATCCCTTTTCGAGCCGCTCGACTCGAAACGCCCTGTTGCTTGAATCCGTGATTGTTAGGTCTGTATCAAGCTCTGGGACATCTTCAACAACGCAATACCATTCCCCCTGCATCATTCGCCGCTTGTTGTCTACGTCGATTTCCGCAGACGACTGAAACCATTGGCACCTGTAGCTTGTTGTGGTTCCCGACTGAACCAGAACATCTGCCCCGCTCGCCCTCTTGTACTTTGCTCGCGGAGTAACCTTGATTGTGTCAGTCAACTGCAGATGGCAATGCGAACGCTGCAACGCAGTCTCTGCTGGATCTGTGTAAAGCACTCGCCATGTCGATGTGATGTTGCCACGCTTGACGCGAAACAAGTCACCCTGCCGAGTTGCTGTACCATTCTGGATCGTCCAGATATACGCCCGCCTGATTGTTTGCAGGTCTGGCTGCTCAATCAGGCGAACTGTTCTATTGAGTCCCGAGGTCTGGCCGTAAGGCGTCCACAATGCCTGTTCACCGAGTTCGTCAGTGTTCAGGATCGCGCACGCATCGACGGCCATTTGCTCGCGGAGGCTCATTATTCGCCCTTATCCAGCATCTTCTTGCGGGGAGGGGCGTTTACGTCCGTCAGATAGCCTTTTTGGACCATTGACAGAACTGTTTTTGCAAGGCCGATTCGCTTGGCGTCTGCTCCGTCCAGCTTGATTTCCACCGGGGTTTCCCCGACGTGTATGTCGCCTGACCCCTCGATCTCTCGTCCGTCTTTGTCCTTCTTGTTGGCATAGGCACAAAACGAAAACCGAAGTTCGCCAGTCTTTGTCTTGCCTGTCGCCATTGGCCCGCGAACAACGGTGATTGTCTTTGGGTGTTCCTTAACTGCCATGATCTTTATTCCAATTCCGCCGCCAAAAAATGCCCTGCGAGCATGGCGGATGCTCACAGAGCCGGAACCGGCCGTCGCCGGTTCCGTTGCTCAGATCAAACCGCCATTATGTGAACGTATAAAGACAAGCGTTCCACCATGCACCGTAACCAACGTTGTATCGGGCATAGGTTCCGAACTGCATGGTCTTCGTGTTCATGTCGTCCTGACCGGCCATGTTCGAGGTCAGTGGCTCGCGTGCTTGGAAGATGAACGGCTTCAAAGGCACGTCAACGCGGAACAGATACCACTTTGCGGCACTGGTCAGGTGAGTTGAGCAGCACACGATCGGTCGATCCAGAACAACATTCGACCCGCCGCTGTTATTTAGCGTCTGGTTAAATGCTTGCTTGGCGACCGTTTCGAATTCCGTTGGCACCAATGCCACAAACTGCATTCCGGAATCGGTCCCGGTGATTACATCTTCGTGCAGTGGCTCGCCATTGTCGTCGACGAATGACAGCATTGCAGAACGCATCGCTTCGTACGAAGCAAGGAATTCTGTAATCGTTGGCTGCGTGCCTGTCGCTGCTGCGCCGGTCAAATCATTGTCCTGAGATCCCGAAGAACCCCACGAGTGATCTGTATCGAAGAAGAACTGGCTGTCGAAACAGGCAGTGCTTTCCCCGTTGACAATTGCCGTCATCAGCAGTTTGTCAGCGTGACGCGCGGCCCGCTGAGCCAAAGCAGTGACAGCACCGTCATACAAGTTCAGCCTGTCGTCGGCGATGTCCTTCTTTTCGATCTCAAGCGATACTTCCCACTCTTTGTTTGCGAGTGTGTATGTCGCTCCACGCAGTTTGTTGTACTGGCGGTCACCCAGGTATTCACGGACGCTTGGCATTGATCCAAGAATTCCGTATGACTCATCTGAACCATCGCTCGGAGCAATAGTTGAGATAGTCGGATACCATGTTTTCACTGCTGCTGATTCACGATTGAATTTTGCAGTGATCGACCGTGACGCGGCCACCGCTTTTGCTGTATCAAGAGGCATTTCTGAGTCCTTACAAAGTATATTGAAAAACGATGGTCACGCGAGCACTCATCAATTTGAGTAGCTTCGCGCCTCAAGTGCCAAAACTCGCCGCTGAAGGTTCTGAATCACATAAAGCAACGTGATCCCTTCAGCCGCATTTGAAAAGCCAAAAGGCGTGCTGCTTGTGATGGCAGCAATGGCGTAATCGGGGGTTCCAGCAGCATCGGCTGGAGTGATCGTCGTCAGCGGAGCGACAGCAAGTGCGTCGACGTTTTTCGTTCCGATTGCGACGATAGCTTTCGTGCTGCTAACGTACTTCATGATCCGGCCAACGGCAACGCTAGTTGAACCGATCGTCACCACGGTAGCATAGTTGTCATCGCCGTAGACGATGTCACCAACAGTCGCCTGACTGAATCCGGTTCCGGTCAGCTCGAAGTCGCCTTCTGACCAGACTTCGATATTGAGATCACCGACGCTTCCCGCCGAGTTGTCAACTTCTTCTTTGGCAATACCGATAAAGCCATTGACGCCGGTGGCTGTCACGTCGGTGGCGTATCCGGCCGCCGTCAAATAGACCAGCGTACCTTCATAGATGCGAACCGCTGCGACCGGGTACGATCGAACGTGCCCTTCCTGTTTTTTAACGATCTGATTTGCTGTAACCGCCATTTGCGGCACTCCTTTTTAGAATCGAATTTGAATGAACACTCTGCCGCTGATCACGCCGTTATCGTCGTGCGTTTTTGATGTACTCTTCTTCCGACAGTCCAAACGTGGTCTTGAACTTCACCGCTTCTGCGTACTCCGCTTTGAGGCTTGCGTTCGGGTCTGACTTCTGAGCCTCTGGCGTGTTGCTCAATGCCGGATTCTTCTTTGCAACGATGTCTCGCAACGCTGCCTGTGTTTCTTCAACACTGAAGTTGTTATCAACGAACGTGTTGAATTTTTCGGAAACTCCTGCGAGGTCTACGAGTGCCCGAATCTTTTTGCATCGCTCGCGTTCGATGCCTGCAAAGTCGGTGACTGCCGACAGGTCGGCCGGAACCTCTTCCACTGGCGCTACTGGAACGGTCACAGGTTCAACTGGAGCTTCTTCGGTCTTCTCAACTTGAATTTCGTCGGCCATTACAGGCTCCCTGTTTGATAGATAGCGGTCAAGGAAACTGTTGATACGACCCCTGACCACTTCGGGTTCCGCATCGCCAAAATACGTTGAAAGCAATACTGTTGCCTGTGCTGGGAGGTTCCGCAGATCAGGTGTCGTTAAGTCGAACATTCCGCCGCGAGTCGCTGCAGGCTCATCGACGATGTCCCCGGCCCGAATGTCAGAAAACCGCATTGGCCATTTCTCGCCGGTCTTCTTTTTCTCGAACTCTTCAAGGCTTGCGTAATCCAGCCGCGTCGCCAGAGACACGCCGAACGCTTCCGGATCGCTTTCAGCCAGATCCATGACGTAAGTGCCAAGGTCGCCTTGTGGGCTCTTGAAAGCAGCGTCTGCCAAGTGCAGGTCGCCACGCAGCGTTCCGCCGTCAACGCGAACGTTCTTCCACCGGCCGAGATAACTGCCCATTCCATCGCTGGACATATTCGGATGTGTAAATCTGGCCTTCGCCCCGTTGTTGCCTTTGCTCATCATCTTCTGAGCCTGCGACAACGATTCCGCGTCGACCGTCCACGGTCTGGCGTCGCCTTTGTTCAGGTCGCCAGCCTGCATCAGATTGGCCCCAAACACTATGTTCGCTTTTCGATCAACCTTCGATGGCAATTCAGCCTGTCGAGTCGTTCTGAACAACGATGAATCTGCGATCGTGTCAAGCTGTGGCATTTTGCACCCCCTGAACTGCTTTAGCTGATGCTGAAGGCTTACCGACTGGATTTGCTTCCGCCATTGGATCGGGGAGTCCAAGAGAAATCCGCTCTTTCATTATCCGGGCCTGCGATCTCATTTTCTTCATGGCCTCGGTTTCCCGTTGTGCCAAGGTTTCATCAAAGTCGTATCCAAGCATTCCGAGCACGTGCGTTTCTGTAGACAATCCACCCGCAATCGCCGCGAGAGAGGCTGTCACTTCCTTTTCAGGATCGACCCACGACCAGCCCGGAGGAATCCATGCGTGCTGCAGGAAGTGTGCTCGATTCGCTTCGTACTTCACTGGGTCAATTTTGATGGCCCCTTGAAACACGCATCGATCGAGAAACGCCGCCCACACTTTGCGAAGAACGCTTTCGATCAGGCATGACTGCCAAACCTTAAACGTGACTCGCCCGTCGATCAGGGCGAGCCGTCCGCCGCTGAAGTTGTTGGTGAATTGCTTTGCGAGAAGTTCATACGGGTAGCGAAGTGCCGCCGCAACGCCGTGCAGAGCCCACTCGACATAAGGCGCAAGAGTCGTTCCCGGTCTTGCTGGATCAGAAAACGCAACGCCTTCCCCGTCAGCGAGGTATTGGATTGTTCCGGGTGACATATCTTCAAGATTGCTTCTGACACGGGCACCCTCTGCAATCAATGTTGGATCAGTGACGCCAGTCACAAACGCCGAATGGCACGCCGCGACCTGCTCAGCAATAAGATTTGAGTAAACGAATTCCTTCAAATCCTTGAGCCTTGCCATCGCCGGAGCGAGCCAAGGAACTCCCCGTAGTTGTCCGGGGAATAACTCTTCGTAGCAGTGAAGGATATTGTCCAGGCTGACTTCTTCTTCAGACTGGTCATAGGCTTCTGAATCATTTGGAAGTGATTGCCGCACATAGGCTGCCACCGGCCTTGATTTGTTGTCGAGACGCAACCCCAATCGACGCCGTTCAGTCGGCTTCAAGCTGCCGTATCCATGCAATGCGATCCGCTGCGGGGCGATAACCTGAACCGACAGACTGACCGGCTTCGTCGGATCGTCCTCGTCGCTCATGTGCAGCCACGATTCGCCGTAAAGCCCATTGCAACGCTCAAGCTGCCGCTGCTTGCTATAGAAGTCTTCAGCAGAGGCCCATTGCGACCAGAGCCATTCCGCCATGACGTTGAATTCTTCGGCTTGTGTCGCCGTCAGAATCCCGCGTTCCGCCTGAACTCGGCATTGTGGCCTGATTCCGGTCCCAATGACGTTGTCAACTCGGCCATTAATTGCGGACGCTGCGTAACAGTCATTGCGGTATAAGTCTGAAGCCCGATCAATCAGCGTTTCCAGTTCTGACTGAAGCTGATCATTACTGCTTAGCTTGCTCGTGAGCCATCGTTCATTGATTCGGCCTTTGTCGGCCCCGTCATAGGCTGTGAAACGCTCAACCGCTCGCTCGGATAGCATCATGCGGATTTCGTGATCGACGCGAGCTTTAACGCGGCCAGATCCACGAACAGGCGACACCGCAAACACAAACTTATCGAATCGCGTTTGCGTTTTAGCTTTGTTTATCCGGTCCATGTAATCGGGTTTAGCCATTGGTGAACCTCACAAGGTTCCGCCGACCTGCTAAACCAGTTCCCGCCTGCGACCGCAGATCCGCAATGCGTGCATCAAGTTCAGCGAGCCAAGTGGAGGTTGGCTCTTTCTGAACCATTTGGCCGTCCACTGAGTACGAAACCACTGGAGATCCAGACGCGAGGGCTGATTCAACCTTGTCGCGGATGTTCTCGAACAGCGTTAATCGTTCTGATGGAGAGCGTGCCATGCCAGCATGTTGCATCGGCTAGGCGATAGGCGGTATGCTGCTCCTCCAGACATCTGGAACCAACATGGGGGAATGCTGTGCAAAGAACTCAAATCATTAGCCGAAAATGCCGCCGATGTCGCAAGAGGACACGGTTCGAACGCCATGTCACAGCAATGGGCTGTGGCGATTTGTTGCTGGTGATTGCCACCCTTGGCCTGTGGCTGATTCTGCGTTGGCTGTTTACTCCGGGATATCGCTGCTCTGTTTGCGGCGGGAAATAGCTCAGCCGATCTTCACTACAGTCTGGAATCGGTGCCCGCAACCGCACGCCCGATACTGCGTTTTGAACTCAGCACCGCTCTGAGTCCCATCCACCCGAGCAAACTGACCGCAGATGGGACATAGCCCATGCCCCGGCACCTGATGCCACTGGTGGTAAACTCGCTTTTGCACATACCCCGGCTCTTTCAGTGGTTTCAAGTGCGTTTCCTTACAAAAGGCTCTGCTTTTTTGCCCGAAATCACGCCATTCGTCGGCGTATTTTCCGCCCGTTTTCTCGCCTTTTCAGACTCGTATTCCGCCACGCTGATCCCCACCAGCGACATATAACACGCATCGAGCAAGTGGTTTCTTGTAAATGTCTGAACCCATTTCCTGACGGTTCCTTTCCCAACTTCGAATTGGGTCGTCTCACGTTCGGCTGTTAATTGTTTTGCTACCTCAATCCGGCCTTCAACCTTTTCAGACTTCGGCAGCAGCAACGCCGCCGAGCTGTCGGCCGCCACCGTCAAAGCCTGATGCACGCGACGTTTCCAGTGGTCCGCATTGTTTTCCAATTCCCTGAATCGTTTGTTTCCGCGAGTCAATATCACATCGTGCCAGCCTTCTCCGATCTGGTGCATCTGTCGATTCTTGTTCTGCGGAGCCACGTAGGCTGATCCGGAGTGCTGTTTGAATCCAAACCCCTTCGCGCGTCGCCAAAGCTGATGCTCGTTCAGCCCCTCTCGAATCGTGTCTGTTTCCCATCCGATGTCGATCAGAGCGATATCGATTCCGCGGAGTCCTGTTAGTCCTTCGATCTCCCATCCCTTGTCAAACTTTTCCTGCAGATATCTGATTGCCTGCTTCAATGCTGTCTTCAGGTCGCTGGCTTCTCTCAGCACCGGTTCAAATCCGTAATCAATGCAAAGCGGCTGACCGTTTGCCCGTTTCGCAGTGACAAACCAGTCGAGTTGTTTTTCGCGAACGTCGACGCCGGCCGCAATAGTCACCACATCGGAAGGCATCAATCCACGCTTCCACTGGCTCTGCCGGTGCATGACTGTCCGGAAGTCCAATGGCTCAACGTCTTGCTCTTTCGGCTTTGCTGGTAGTGCCCATGTCCATTGAAGCAACTCCTTTTCTGCGTTGTCTTGATCAACTTCGCGAGCCCCTTTCCACTCATCAGCACCAACAATACCAGCAGTGACGAATGTGTTGGTGGCTGCCGAATACCGAAACCCCATTGTCTTCGATGGAATAATCTGTCCAGTGATTGTTCCGTCCTGAAGAATAGATTGCCCCTTGTGCCTGACCCTGCAGTTCGCCAATTGTCTAAGCCGTGTCGTGTCATCAAACAAAATTCCGCAGCACGGACATGCCCACCGACTGTTTAGCTCCGCAACATCTTCTGTTGCTGCATCCTGCCAGCCAATCAAATTGTCTCGCCTTGGACACATCCACTCTTCGCAAGCATGGCATTGAATAACAACCTCTCCGGCCGTCCCGTTGCCCCACTCCTGCCAGATTCGGCCCTGTTCAATCGTCACTGTTGATTCGAGATAGATGCGGGCCTGTCCGCTTGCCCTGTAAGCTCTGACACGGCCTTCCATCTGCTTCAGCTTCGTGGCTTCGTCTGATGTGCCGCCGACCTGATCGAGATGCGACACTTCAGTCACGACAAGAATCGGCCCCGTGAACCCCGCTCGCTTTTCGTCACCACCTCCGGCCGTGATGAACTTCAGATTGCTCCCATTCCCGAACTGAATCAGTTCGGGTGTTCCTCCATTTGATCCAGCACCTTTTCTTGGCAGGTATTTTGCAAACTGGCTCGCCTCTATCGCCGGCTTAATGTCCAGCTTCCACTTGTCGTTCGCCATGTCCATCGATGGCAAGCCGAACAGGACAGTCTGGTTCCTTTCAAATAGGTGGTACAGAATCGGAATAACGACGAACGCCAGGGTTTTGCCTGACTGCTGCGGACCGGTGCAGGCATATCGAAACCAGTTGCCTGAGTCGACTTCGCGAAAGAACGCCCCATGTGCAGGCTGTCGCGAGATCCTGAAACGTTGCCCCTGAAACGGACCATCCGGAAGAATGATTTCCTGCTCTGCAAAGTCTGAGATTGAACGATAACGCGCAACGATGGCGATCCTCTGAAACGCTTCCCGGAGTGCTTTGGCTCCAGGTATTGCGTAGTCAGTCCACGTCTGTTTCGATTGTGGAACTATCATGTCCATAAATTCGCTCTAGGTTTGACAGCACCTCGCGATTTGCTTCCTCAATCAACTCCAGCGTGTCAGTATCGCCTTTTCGTTTCACATGCTCCGCGACTCGTCTGAGCGGACCAAATAGGGCTGGTGCAATATCCTCAAAATCGTTCAGCATAATCACTTGGCCGCGAATCTGTGCGAGCTTGATTTCCTCTTGTGCTGCTCTTGCTTGCCTGTATCGCTCAAGGCCGTCTGAGTCGTCGCCGGTCAGTAACGTTTCATCTGTCGGAACTGGGTTTGCCTCTTTTCTGAGATACCACCACACGCAGACTGCATAGATTTCCGCCGCGTTGACTTTGTCGAATTCTGGAAAGCTCGGCTCGTGTTGAAATTTTGAAAGGACCGGCGGCGTGACTCCAAGAATCCGGCTCAACTCACTCTTGATGGCTCGCTTCTTGTGTGCCATTGTTTGTTTTAACCATGTTTCGATATTTCAAACACAAAAAAACAGGGATGGACAAGCCCTGCGCGGCACGCTTCAACCCCCGGAGGACCCGCTAATTCCTCCCGGCTCCATATAACCGCGCCATATGTGGACTCCATATAGATTTTGGATATGGGTTTGTCATATGGGCCCGCTGTCATATGCTTGTCTACGTTTTGAGAACAGATCAAAGCACCTTCACTCGCAGAGTGGCCTGCTCTGTGCCTGCTGATGTCGTGAATGTGAACGTCAGGGTTGCTGTGTATTCATCATCTTCAATGCCTGCAGTCCCCGCTGCCATTGTCCACTTGATCCCTGTGTTCGCCTCGATCGTGAGTGCGTTTCCATGCTGATCGTAATCGCTCGTTTCCGTGGAGATAATGGAGATCGTCGACATCGTCAACAGTGCGTCATCAGCAGTGATTCCGCTTGCGGCCGTGATGGTTCGGCCCTTGATTGCTTCCCCAAGATCGTAGTAATAAATCTTGGTTTCGCCTGTTCGATGTAGCAGGATGTCTTGTGTTGAACAGCACGTCATTGTCTTCCCCTTGCCACTGCGGTTCTGCTTCTAAATTCCGCGATGCCTGTTCTTGATCTTGTTTCTGTTGTCGCCGTTCTGCTCCGGAAGTCTGCGACCGATGTTCCTGCAGAAATCTCCGTTGCAGCCGCATCCGCCCCAGCCAAGCCCCACGTCCGAAACGCAAAGTTCTGAAACGCCCATCCCCGTTGCGAGTATCTTCCTTGGCTCATGACTTAGTCAGCGTCGGCGCTGTCCTTGTTCCGGTGCTTGTCTGCCCCGCCATGTCCACCGTAAAGGTAGACCCGAACACCGTGATTGCGTAAGTCTCACTGGCTGTCTGCGGATCGGCACAAGCCCCGGCCAGAACTGCCAGCAGATATCCAGATGCGTTTTCAATGTTGGTGATTTTACCTGACTCCGTAGCCAATGCCGCAGCCGTTGCCAAGCCAGACTGGATCTCCGTGACAGCATCAGTCGCCAATGCCGAGGCCGTAATTGCA
>CAIXQV010001252.1 GCA_903921605.1 uncultured Planctomycetaceae bacterium
TCAAAGCGAAGTGTCGGATGTCCATTCGACACACTGACGGTCCGCTGATCATCGGCATTCTTCCACGCACCTGCGGGACCACCAATAACAACGTCCTGTGAGTCTGGAAACACAAACAGGAACTGGACTTCTGTCAAACCAGCCAGGCAGGCGACATCGTCTGGAATGGGCTGCCCAGCGGCCATCAAACTCTTTACGTGCTGCTCAAGTCGAGGCAGGGAAACAAGACGCAGCTCGGAGGACTCCTGGACATCGTCGTTAGGATTCGCAGTTCGAGCCAACTCTGCTGCAGCCAGCAATCGAGAGTTGTCGTATCTCATCATCAAGGCCGTAGCCATCAGCGGTGTGCCAAAAAACACACCCTGATCAAACTGAGTAATTGTTCCGAAGTCTCCCCCGTCCTGTTCCCAGGTGGCCGGCGGGCTGGTCTGCTCGACAATCAGGTTAATCAACGTCTGGAAGTCAGTTTGAGCACCACCGCCAGCTTCCAGCTTTTCTCGACTGACGCGAGCGCGGTCGGCTGTTTTTCGGTCCCCGGCTTTCAAAGCGGCTGCTTCAAGATTCTCGGCTGCTTTCCGGAAATCGCCCTCCTCCGCGGCCAGACGTGCTTCCAACCTCAATCGGGAAGACTCCATCCCGGCAGTGACTGGCTTATCCCTTTCACCCGCTGCGGCCACACCGCTCGACGCAAGGACCGCACAACCGAAGGCGAACGTCACGCCTCCTCGCAGGAACCGTCGGAGTCGAGGACTTAAACCGGAGACGGAATCAAACAGTGGCATCTGGATGACCTCATAAAGAACCGAACGAAGTACGGACAGAAATCCAGGAGAATCCCGGATGACAGCAAAAACTGCGTACACGCCCGCACACGGCATGAAAAACCTTTGTCTAGGATCGTCGTGCGGACACTCAGCGTCAAGAAGATTCCTCTAATTCCTCGACGTACCAGTTCTCCCGTATCCATTGGCCGTTCCAATCGAACCGGCTGTGCCAAATGGACGCAGCATTTCCGGACTTTCGTTCTCCACCGTAAGGTTAACGGGCTGTTGAGTGAACCGTTCAACGGCCAGTAGCAGGCGTCTTCACCCGGTTTCGTCTCCGCCTCGGGCTCGCCGTTCAAAGAAAACACGCCACACTTGATTCAATCAGCAGCGCGTTTAGGTGCTGGCCAATTCGACACGCGGAAAATCGGCCAGCAGGCTCCTGTCTATGTGGAGCAGACCATCCGTCGCCAGTCCACAACCAGGTTGCCGGATTTTGAGGATCCCAAACGGTGCTCCTTGCACCCAATGCGGCGACTGGAGACCATTCCCGCCTCTCATCCAAACAAAGCCGCAGTCCTGACCAATTGAGCGTTTTCCCGTTGCCAACTGCTGGTGAATCCTGATTCCTGTCACCCAAGGGTCAAGCGATGCCCGAACTCCCGGAAGTCGAAACGATGGTTCGAGGCATCCGTAACGATTGTAGCGGTCGAACCATTTCTTCCGTGGAGTTCGTCCGGTGTGAGCGAAAGCCGATCTCCGTATCACCTGAGCGCAAAACCGTCGTGCAGCGACTCAAGGGCCGTCGCATCGAAAACGTCAGCAGACTGGCCAAAAGAATTCTGCTGGAACTCGATTCGCGAGAAACTGTCGTCGTCGAACCTCGCATGACAGGTCTGCTTTTGGTTTCAGAGCCTCCGACTGCCGAACACCGCCGCGTCGTGTGGCATTTTGAACCCTCGCCAGATCGTGCCCGCCAGATGGAATTCTGGGACCGTCGAGGATTGGGGACGCTGTCACTGCTTACGCCCGATCAACTCGTGGACCTGCGACTTAAACTCGGTCCCGACGCGTTAGCAATCACCGAACAGCAATGGCAAAGCCGACTTTCAAAAACAGCGCGCGAAATCAAAGTCGCTTTACTGGATCAATCTCTGGTCGCTGGAATTGGTAACCTTTACGCCAGTGAGATCCTGCATCGCACAGGAATCAGTCCGCTTCGCAGCGCTGCAACTTTGAGCGTAAAGCAGATTGCGAAGCTCAACGAAGCGACGCATCATATTTTGAATGAGGCTATTCAATATGAAGGCTCAACACTAAACGACGGTACGTATCGGAATGCCTTAAACAAAGATGGCAGCTACCAGAATCACCATCGCGTTTACCAAAAGGCGGGAACCCGATGTTTCACCTGCGGCAAAGCAGAGATCCAGCGGATTGTTCAGGCACAACGGGCCACTTTTTTCTGTTCCCGGTGCCAAAAATAGACGATGCGAGCCGATTGATCCCGTTTATAGCAGAGTGATCAATACGTCGTCGTTACCAAACGTCTTCAATGCTGCCTGTGTTTGCATGCACTAGCCAACCGGGCCCCGCCCAATCAGGAGGATTTTGCAGAATTCGAAGCCAGACGTTCGAACCGCGAGCCACTCCCTCAAAGGACAGATGATTTCCTAACTCATCATCATGAGCAATCTTTTCGGCCTGCCAGTAAATGGCGGGAGGTGAA
>CAIXQV010001253.1 GCA_903921605.1 uncultured Planctomycetaceae bacterium
AGAACAGCCTTTGGCGTTTTCAGCGAAGGGACATACTTAGACACTGGTGTTCCCAATTCGATCTATTTGACCGTTTGTGCTCCGATTGCACGACAGGAACTAGGTTTGGCAGATACGGTCCCGCTCACTGACACGGCAATTAAGAACAAGGTGAAAGCGAAGTTCAGCACCCACGCGGCTGACACGGAAAGCTCTGAATTACTCTACTACTTCCTCCTCAAGTCTGGCAGTTATGGTGCATCATCTGTTGATACAGATCGATTCTCTGGTGCAGAAATCCAGGATACGGACGGAGATGGTTTGCCAGAGTTTGTGGATGCCTGGGGGAACCCGTTGCGATTCTATCGCTGGCCGACTCGACTGATCGATACGGACCCGCTAGTGCCATTTCAGCCCGTGCTTTCGAATTTGGCCGATTTAACAGACACACCCCCCAGAGTCATCAGTCAACAGGAGCGTGATTGGGCCAATCTGATCCTGAAAGGATTGCCTCCGGCGCCAACTTCGCTCCCCAACGGGGCATTACCGCGAGATCTTCTGCTCACTGACCCTGATGATCCCATTGGGCGAATTTACACGGAGCTGGAGCGACTCGATGGAACCAACGGCAAACCGCTGTTCAATTCGCATTTCAACGAAGCTTCATATCATACGCCAGATACGTTTCATGCTCCGCTTGTCATTTCCGCGGGACCTGATGAAAGGCTTGGCCTATTTGAGCCAAACGATACCGCAAGGGCAGGGAATCTCGGAGCTTATGATATTGATCTGGATAAAAATAATCCGGCCGGAAAGCCATCAGATTTTGATTTATTGCTTGATGCACTTACAGACAACCTCACCAGCCGCAACAAAATTTCTGGAGGTCGCTGATGAAGACCCCTGAAAAATCAGATCTTGTCAATCCCGATGTTCGCAGCGGTTTCACTCTTATTGAGCTGCTGGTCGTCGTCACGATTCTGGCGCTGTTACTGACGATGACAGTAATGGCAGTTAACTTTAATCGTGATAACGAACGTGTTGTCAGCGCGACGCTGCAGATTCAGTCGTTCCTGTCGGGAGCGAGAGACCGAGCGATCTACGCGAAGGAAGCTCGTGGAGTGCGATTTTTTCTCGATACGACCAACTATCGCGCGGTCACGGCAATGGCTTACATTGATCCAGCGGAATATTGGAGTGATGGGGTTATTCAGCTTCGCCGCTGGGATTCGGATGATAATGGCTTGACTGAGACAGGGGGCACTGATGTGGACTCCGACGGCGTCAACGAAATGGACATTGATGGAGACGGAATCATCGAGTTTGATGAAGAACCGGCTCAGGTGCGTGTTGTGGCAGGTGCTGATCCGGGCTGGTGGGAACTGAAGCGGCGTGGATTGCTGTTTGATGGTCTTCGCATTCGAATCCCAAAGGGGCCAACTGGAACATGGTATTCGGTCAACACTCGGCTGATTAACACCACGGTTGCAAAAACTGAAGTTCAGAAGTTGATCCTGGAAGTTGCTTACGCAGATCCTGGCGACACGCCAACAAGTCAGGCTGTGGCGTTCAGTTCCGGGGGCCCTGTTGACTATGAACTGGAGTTGCCTCCTCGAATTCTGCCCATGGATCCGGTCAAGCTGCCGTTCGACACGATCATTGATCTCGATGCCAGCAAAGTGCCGCTTTCATGGCGTCCAGTGACGACACTAGCCTCAGGTGGATCCGGGAACCTTCAGTATTCGCAGTTTATGGATGTCATTTTTTCGGCCCGAGGAAATGTGATCGGTGGCGGCGCTGCTGAGGGAGTCATTCACTTTTATGTGTGCGATGCACAGGACTCTGTCACGCTGAAGGAAGCCTACGTTCAGTCACTCGGTCCTGCCTCTGCCACGAAGATGGTTTTCACTGAGAATGGCATACCACTGGACATCAGCAAGGTTATGACATTTAACGACGAAATTCGCGGGAATCGGTTCATCCCCAGGAGTGAAATCCGAACTCAGAATGCGGCCTGGCTTACAGGTCATGACACCTCCGCCGGAGAAGCGCCGTATCTTTGCAGAGATCGACGAGTTGTCACGTTGTTTACCCAGACAGGGGGCGTTTCGACTCATCCCGTTAACGTAGCGAGCGATGCAGCCCCCGACTTCCATGGGATAGAAAATGATCCGTTCCTCTTTGCAGAAACGGGGAGGACCGGTCGATGAAGACACTCAATCGATTCACAGCAAGATCTGGGGTAACGCTGACAG
>CAIXQV010001254.1 GCA_903921605.1 uncultured Planctomycetaceae bacterium
GTGCCATACACGCCGTGCTGATGGAACGTTTTCAAATCGGCTTGAATCCCCGCTCCGCCGGACGGATCGGAACCGGCGATCGTCATAGCGACCGGTATCATGGTGAGTTCTCCAATGGAGCTGAGAAGAAATCCAATTCGCCTTGCATCTCCGGTAATTCGGTTGTGGTGTTCTCATCCTCCGCTCCCGTTAGAGTGCGAGAAGAATTGAGCGGTATCGTGGGACTTTTCATTCGACGTCTTCATTGCCGTTTAACGCGGATATACTGTCAGGTATTGGAATCATCAGGCGGGATGTCCTGATTTTTTCTCTGCCACTGTGATGCTGACTTCGGCGTCGAATTGTTTCGCCGTGAGTTCAGCCAGAATTCGACAGACTTCGCAGGCGGCGGCTTCATTGGATGCCACGCGATGGAAGTGAGCCAATTCGGAATTCTCTGCAAGCAGCTGCAGTGGATTCTTCGCTTCCAGCCCGAGACAAAAGCTGCCGTCGTGTTTCGGGTGGAGTCGCAGCATGAGTACGGCTTTCCCGTCCGAACCGATGTGCGGGCCGCTGGTCAGCTTCTCGCTGTACTCCGGACGACGGACCAGGTGCCAAAGCAGCGCGTATGCCTTCGCGAAAGGGGCTGCGAAGTCGGCGAGGTTGAGTTCAAATACCGCGGACTCCGCGGGTAGCGGCAATCCCTCCAAGCGCGTGTCCAACGTCGTGCTGGCAGTAACGGAACGCGCGCTCACCGTACTTCCAGGCTTCCCGCCAATGTACCGACGACAGACCCGCAAAGAAGGAGCCATCAGGGAAAGACCCCTCAGAGAAAGAGCCAGCCAGCTCGTTCCACCGCTTCGCGTCAAGTACCGCTCGCCGTTCAATCGCGTGCTCCCTTGGCGCAGGGTGGTCGCCCAGTCCATGTAGCCAAGCGAGGCGGCGTAGACGTGGAAGTGGTGTTTTGTCCGCTCGTGGCAGGCTGCGACCACCTCTGCGGCAGAGGCCTCTCCCTCAACAAGACCGATCTGTTTTCGAATGATCATGACGAGCAGCTCACATACGACAATCCACCGACCTCAAAGAACTCAGACGGCTTCAGCCTATAGTATTTCTCCTCCACGTCCTTCGACTGCTCGGCGTATGGCTGCGTCATAACTTCCTGCAGCTCTCGAACTAGTGAGTAGTTCCCTGCGTTCGCTTGCTGATACGCAGGCACAACAAACCACTCTCGTAAACTGTATTTTGGGTTAACGAGTTTCATCTGCCTGGTAAGCTCCTCACGGGAGTGGGGCGGAGCAGCATTCGCGTCGGTCGTGCTGACGCCGCCGATGAACGATTTCCATTTTGTGAGCCACTCTGACCAGCGCTTATCGATCCCTTCGGGATCTGTCTCATACGTCGGGTGCATTGAAGCCATGGCGCGCTTCGAGTCCTTGTAGAAGCTTTTTTTGAGTGGGCCAATGTCGTCGGGTACCGTTGAGAGCTCGCGGAAGAAGAGGGTGTAATCGACAGGAGTTTGCACCATGAGCGTTTCGAGCTCACTGAACAACGCCGCGTGAAAAGTGCCAAGTCCAAGTTTGGCAGCCCACATCTGCTCCATCTGCGTTTGCATCACTTCCGAAAAGCCACTTCGAATCTCGTCGAGCTGTTGCAGAGAGTCATCATGCAACGTCAGCAATGGCCGCAACGCCGTGTAAAACATGTGGAAGTTGCGTTCCGCTGCCACGGGTTGGTTCAGGAACGCGAAGTGCTGTCCGCCACCCGTCCATGGCTGGTAGTGCGGGTTGGACACCTCGCAGAATCCGAATGGACCGTAGTCGAGTGTGAAGCCACCGGCTGCGCAGTTGTCGCTGTTGAAGTTGCCCTGGCAGTAGCCGACGCGGATCCAGTTTGCCACCAGCGAGGTAAGGCGGCTACGAAACTCGCGTGCGAGCAACACCACTTTTTCGGCGGTGGTTAGTTTGTTGTCGATGACGTCACCGTACTCACGATCGATCAAGTGCAACACAATCTTCTCGAGTTCCTCCATCGCTTTCGGGTGTTCCTTCTTGCGGGCACGGCGACCGAAGAGCTCGAGTTGGCCGACCCGAATGAACGATGGTGCGACGCGCGTCGAGATTGCGACTGCCTCCGATATCATCATGTCGGGATCCTTGTCGTGCGAGCCCTCTGAGTACCACGGCCGCTTGACCTGCTCCGTTTTCGAAACATACAAACACAGAGACCGTGACGTTGGCACTCCGAGCGCGTGCATGTGCTCCTGCGCCAGGAACTCCCGGACACTCGACCGCAGGACGGCGCGACCGTCCGCGCCACGGCAGTATGGCGTGCGACCGCCACCTTTCAGCTGCATTTCCCAGCGGCTACCGTTGATGACGGCCTCAAGCACGGAAACTGCGCGACCGTCGCCGTATCCGTTGCCTGTTTGGAACGGGCACTGCTGGTAGTATTCGGTGCCGAAGATGGAAAGTGCGTACCCACACGCCCAACCGACCTTGCGCATCGGCTCTGGAACGTGCGAGATGTCGCCGGAGAACATGAGAACGAAGTCGGTCGACTGTGCCATGCTGTCGGCGAAGCCAAGTTCGCGAAAAAAGTTTTTGCTGTGCGCGACGTACTCGGGGTCTTTGATTGGCGTGGGCTTGACGGGGACATAGTGGCCCGTGAAGACTTGTCGCGGCGCGTGGTCGGTTCCGTTTGCTTTCGCGTCAGGATCACAGTTGAGCGTGTCCATGAGCGAGTAGTTTGCCAACTTTGCGAGATCGTCAAGCGTCGCGACGATTGGGGAGATTTCCTGGGACAGTCGATTTGGCATAGGGGCACCTCTAAAAATACAGAGGAGGAAAAGGCGATAACCAATAACAAGTATGACACCTTTGCCTTCCCCTCCTGGAATTCGCCGACAACTTCCCCGACCGCGCGGGTGACAAGTGTGTCGTAAGTCAGGATGTTGATGTTCTGCAAAATAAACCGATCTGCGCCGTCACCGAGCAGATGATGAGCGCTGCCCACATGACGGCTGGAGGGACCGTACAGGTAATTCAACGGATTGTTCAGCGGCGGACCGGGCGGGAAACCGCCCGGGAAATACGGCGTGTAGTTGTTGCCGTTGGTTGCGCCTCCGAAGAGCGGAGGGACGAACGCAGTCGGATCGACCCAGCCCGACATGATTGAAGCGCCGGCGCCGTCAATCCAGACCCGATGATGTTGACCATCAAGTCGGGATCGAGCACTTGGCGCAGAGCATCGGTCAACGCGGCTTCATCGACGGTGGATGCCTCCGCCGCACGACTCGTACTGTCCGGCGTGGGCGACACTGCGGCCGCCGCAGACACCACGTCGTCGTGCAAGGAACCCGGTTCCGCCGCGATGGGCATTGTGTCCACGAGGCCCGGGCTTTGTGCTGCGGCAACTGTGTTTGTGTCGTCAGTATTCGTGTCATCAGTCGTCATGATACGTCTCTCCATTCGGGTATGTTGGATTTCGGGTATGTCGGATGGAAATAAAGGTGTCATAAAACCTTCTTACCTGTGGTTCTGTGTGTTGATTCCCAGCCTGATTTGGTTGCGGGTACACTGGGCGGTTCGATGACGAATTCAAGCTGGACATGGGCGGCCCGCAGCGCCGCTTCGACTTTTTCGGGTGCCCCACCGCGCGCGAATCCGGCACGCCGGAGGAACCCCAGAGGCGAAGCCAGCCCCACCGGCTGATAGCCAAGCTCGTAGCAGGAGATCAGCAGTATCGATCCTGATTGCCGCATTACTCGTGTAAACCTTCATTGTTGCTGCGCGTGGTCCCCGGTCTGCTCGGAAACTCCGCCGAATCTGCTGCAGATCAATGGGCTTGGCCTGTTGGCGATTGGCGGCGAAGTGGCGCGACCGCACAGGTTACAGCGGTGCCACAGCCGCCGTCGCCGCAACTGCCGCAACCCGGTGCTTCCTCGGTGCCGCAACCCGGTCCACAGCCCGCTTCGAGCCCCGCCTCGAACTGACGAAATTCGATACGCGCATCGTAGTGTTTGGCCAATTCCTGAACCAGATCCGCCATTTCGGCTGGCGGATCACCCAGAAAATAGAAGAAGATCGTCTCACCATCGAGTAATTGTTCCGTGTCGATCAGTTCGCCTGCAATATGGCGCTCGCTGAGAAGTTGGCGACACGCATTGAAGGCCCGTTCCTCTCCTTCGAGCAAGGCCCGTTCCTGCAACTTGTCTTCCGGTGTCAATTGCCGGAGTAACTCTCCCATGGGAGGTCCGTCATCCGTTCCCTGCGTCGCTTCACCGCCCATCAGAATTTCGCCGGTCTCAACGCCACGGCTGGTGCGAACGACCACCCGTTCCCCATGGCCGTACTCACCTCGTTCCGGGGCAGCAAACCAGCCAACATATCCCATCGTCCCAAACCGCACGAGGTAACGCGCTGCCTCATGGCCTTCGGGTTGTTTAACAGCTTCCGAGACAAGTGCCAGCAGCACGTCGTTACCCTCGATGCTCACTGCGTAGGATTTCGTCTGCATGCCGCGCCGCGTGATGCAGGCACCGCTAATCACGTCGAACTTCCAGCCATGCAGCGGACAGGTTACAACGCTGCCTTCCAGACGACCCTGCCCCAGAGACCCGCCACGATGCAGGCAACGGTCGTCGATGGCATGCAAAGCCCCGGCGACATTGAACAGCGCAATCTGCTGGCCCTGTACTTCCACAACCTTGGCGGACCCGGACGCAATGTCGCCGATAGCACACGCCTTTATAAACTGAACCATGCCTTCTATTCCTCGCTGTTTGTTGATCTGGGACAAAGTGGTGACGCCGGTGCGATGAACGGGTCAGAGAATCCGTGTTCCCAGAGTACGCAGGAACTCGAGAGAATAGATGCCGGTGTTGTAGCCATCGCTGAAGGCGATCCCGTAAGCATAGTTGCCAATTGGTTTAACTCCCTCGATACGCAACGGCCGTGCCTCGGCGGCCGTCAACACGGACAACACGGGGAACAACGTCGCCGGTTGCCGGTCGTCCTGCTTCTCGCGCTTCACGCGACACGAGGCGCACGGACACTGGTCGCGTAACTCGCCGAACGAATAGACGTTCTTGAGGCCGTCGCTCCATTCAATGAGACGCTTGTTGTCTTCGATAATCTTCAGAACAGTGGGGAAGATGGCGGACGGCTCCCTTCACTCATGCGAGCTCTACCAGAAAATTGCTTTCCACAACACGGACCGGAAAGCTGTTCACGTTTTGACCGGCGGGCTGGCTGAGGACTTTGCCGGTCTTGACCTTGACGGTGTTCGGCATGATCAGTTCTCCTGATAGTTGCGAATGCAGTCCGTGTGTTGGTTTTGAGCCATCACCGGTTCCTATTGAAACTCCAACGTCGGCAACCGGAATTCACTCTGCATCGCTTCCACTTGTGCCTTCACCGCGCAGTCCGTGATGACCGGGCTCAGCGGGGCCATTTCGGCATTGAGTTGGGTGTATTCCTTCCACTGCTCAGGCAGGTTGTCTTCGTAGAAGATCGCCTCCACGAGGCACTCGGGTACACACGCTTCGCAGTCAATGCACTCATCCGGATGGATGTATAGAGTCTGGTCGCCTTGGTAGAAGCACTCAACGGGGCAGACCACCACACAGTCTGTGTACTTGCAATCGAAGCACGGTTCTGCGACGACATGAGTCATGGCAATTTCTTTCAGAACAGATCACGGGCTGGTTTTCGTGTAGGTCCATCAGTGAGGACCACCTCAATGGCGGCGGTGAACTAGTGGCGGCGCAGACTTCGTTCCCGTCGGTGATACGCACGAATGGCACTTAGTTAACGTGCAAGTTGTTGAATCACAACAACATACGTCGACGCCGCTTTCTTGCGTATGATGCTGTCTGCGACAGCACCATAAACGGCAAGGAGGCCAAGGATGGAAAGCTTCAGTCACGGTCGAA
>CAIXQV010001255.1 GCA_903921605.1 uncultured Planctomycetaceae bacterium
CCAGAAAGCACTGAGCAACATTTCCCCGTCACCAAATGACTGAATCAGTGCCACAGTGGTGAGGAGACTCGCATTCACAACAATGGCGAGAATACATGCCAGAATTCGGCGCTTCGAACGAATTAAATCGAACGCCGCACAAAAGATCGCCCCGGCCGACAACCATTGGGCAACCTGCAGTCGCGTGAATGATTTTGCGATGGATCGGCCTTGGCGGGCAGAGACTTCCGGATGCTGAACCGAATTCAATTCCGGAGCGTGATCGCCAACTGCAACTGGATAGACCGCGTGATGCATCTCCGTGGTTGCCAGCGGAAAAATCGGAATCATCTGCAAGATTCCGATGGCGGCATAGCCAAGAAGGAGCCAAAACCCCAGGGGCGGAATTACCAACCGGCGGCGGGAAAAAACCACGGAGACAACAACAAGACCAAGCGCCGCAGAACCCCCTATCGATGCCAAAACGCGCGCAAACGGTATGGCGCCACCTAGCCACCACGGCATTAAACAGATGGCTGTCATCAGGAAGGTTAGTGCCAGAAGTTCGGAAACTTGTCCAAGATGGCGGCTCAGGGCATTCGCTCCGCGACGGATCACGTCCATCTCTGGTGCTCTGTCGACAAGGAAACGAGAATCGGCGACTGTGAAAAGAAATCCTGAACCGATTGCGTGCAGCGTCTCTGCGGGCCATTCGGCATTTGGTGACTGACTCCTCATCTGAGCCTGGGGCAGAGCACTAGACCGAAACAACCCATGTCACCGCAGCGGTGGATGCTAAACAGAGGAGGGTTGAGGCATTTGAAACATTTCAGAATCCCGAACATCAACTGCAACTGCAGATTGTTTCGTGCTCCGCACACTCTTAATGATGCGGATGAGCTGCGCCTCAAAAGTAGCCAGCCCATTAATCTTTTCCAACATCCAGGAGCGGATGGAATCAGGCCCCACGGAACCTGCAATCTTGATGTGGCCAACTCGAAGTCCATCGACAATCAACGGAATGTCTGAACGCCACGCCTCATGATGTTCGACTTCAGATCTGGTCCTCCAGGTCGCATGATACTCTTCACCGAAGACAGGCAGACTGATCATCAACTCGACTCGGTCAAGGCCTTGTTCTTCTGCAAACTTCGTGAGCGTCTGCCAAAGGTCTTCCCATTGACCCTTACCCTGCAGCCGAACTTGTTCATCGTGCAGCAGAGGTCTTGGCCCCACCGATTTCTGCAACAGCGACCCGCCAAACCTGCGAACACGGTTCGCCAGCAAATGCATTTCGGCGTGCCCGAAAGAACGGGTCACGATAAGGATCATGAGTGCGGTCAACACACCAACCACCGCGATCAAATCGCTTCCAAACGCCGCCGCCGCAATCGCCCCAGCCCCTGTCAGAGAACATAGAGCACCGACAAAGAGCAGCAGGCGAACGCCAGTATGACCCCGGCGAGCCAGACAATGGTGTAAGTGGCCTCGATCCGTTGCGTAAATACTGCGACCAGTCAGCCGCCTGCGAAGAATAGCCATAGCCACATCGAAGATCGGAATGGCCCAGATCGCAGTTGGCATAATCAGCGCAACAGCAGCATATTGT
The DNA here is from genome assembly GCA_903921605.1 of uncultured Planctomycetaceae bacterium. The sequence continues at coordinate 1,589 of CAIXQV010001255.1, forward strand.
TTCACGGAACACTTCAGAGCCACACAGCCCAGAATAAGCCCAATCAACATGCTCCCGGAATCACCAAGAAACATTCTTGCCGGTGGAAAATTGTAAATCAGAAACCCTGACAGCGCACCCGCCAGAGCTAACGAAATCAACAGTCCATCCGTACGCCCCCCCAGAATGTACGTTACAGCGGCCACTGACAGGCTCAGTATAATCCCCGTGGTACTCGCCAACCCATCTACACCGTCGATCAGATTCAAGGCGTTAATGGCCCCCAGAATCCAAAACACCGTCACAATTGGAGCAACGTCCGCAAACTGAATCGTGTAACCAAACAGTTCCACCTGTCGAATCATAATTCCCGAAGGAAGCATTATGAGCGCGGCAAGGAACTGCCCAAAAAGTTTCTGACGACCCCGAAGTCCGAACCTATCATCAATCAGGCCGACGACAACGATCAATAGGGATGCAACTGATAGCGACAGCAGAAATCGAGCGTCCCCGTCATTCGTGCTCAGTAAACCCGGAAAAGCAAATGTCGTCGCGGCGATCGAGACGATGATCGAAATTAGCACGGTTGGACCGCCAGTCAACGGAACCGCTCGAGCATGCAGCTTACGATGACCGTCAGGTTTGTCCACGATCCCGAGCCATCGGCAGACGAAGCCCATGAGAGGCGCTAGAACCAGCGTGGAGAGAGATGCCAGAATAAAGGCTACGACTGAATAGTTCATTGAGGTCGCGTCAATCTGTGAGCTGTTCTCTGAGAATCAAACCATCCTGAAGACATCAATCAAAAATTCCCCGCCGTTCGCTTCGGCATCAATCGAACCAGCAAATCTGCTGCCGTTTCCGCAAGTTGGTTGCAAAAATAGTGAGTGGCCAGCAGCACGGTTCAATAGTTCCCGCGCATTTTCAGTACCCAGAGTGCTGAAAGTTCTACGAAACATGGGACGAAGAGCGGGGAAAACGGCAGAACCTTCAAATGTCACACGAATCGATGTCACGGATGGTTAACTGAAGGGCACCTGCCCTCAGGTCCCCGTCGCCCATCATGGTATCGCCGGACAACCTGTTGCAAGCACCCAAACATTGAATCGCAAAAAACTCATTCAATGTTCACAAACGGCATCACTCGGGACAAGTCACCAATCTGCGCAAACCACCCGAAGTGGCAATTGGATGCCGTGGCCGTGTTTGACACGGGATCTTCATAAGTATCGCACAGCCTCCCCTGAAGAGGCCAAAACTCAGCTTGGCCAGGTAGTCAGGAAATCTAGATCCCAAGCTGTTTCAAGTGAACAGGCTGGATCAGCAAGTGCCCAAAAACCAATCCGCACTGCAACGATTCAGATCATAAAGTCCGTCTGACGGCCCAGAATTCTGTCCACCAAATCCTGAGGGAAATCTACGGCGGGTGACCGTTCAGGATCCAGGTCCGTCGGGTTGATTCCGCAATACACACTCCATGGCCCAAGATGCCGCCAGCGACC
>CAIXQV010001256.1 GCA_903921605.1 uncultured Planctomycetaceae bacterium
AGTGGAATGGAAGAAAGATCAACCCACCGTCGTTCCTTACGTTGTTGAAACGTTCGCCTCATCATCACTCGCGGTGCGTAACCCGGCGGGAAAGGAACAAGTGATCATGGGAGTGGACGCGCTCGCCCAGTTCGGATCGAGCCAGGAAGACGCTCTCAGTCGTGATTTTGTTCGCATTGCCACATCGGTGGTCAAAACCGGCTCCGACTCAAAGAAAGCCCTCAGCGCAGTCGGCAAACTGGCAGCTCTGCTGAAATAGGCGTACTTTAGACAACGGCTTTGGCTGCTATTATCACTGGTTGCCAGTTTCAAACGTTGGCCATCGGCCCGGCTCTGTCGTCAACCTGACCAATTGCGTCCGCCGTCAAAACGCTGTGTACTATCGCATGTCCTGCGGATGAAATCAGAACGGCCATTGTCTATGCTTCCTGATCGGAGCCACAGAACTTGAGCAATCGATGCGCATCGAATTCTCAAGGTCATGGGATAATGGCTTCTGATTTACCGGCGAGACCTGTCGCGGATGATGCACGGACTGCTGAAACAATTTCCATGGATGTTATGTGGTGTCTGCCTCGCAATTACCGGGCTGGGACTTTGCGGCCTGGTGCGCGCTGACGAATTGTATGGTCGATCGCAGTTGATTGAGCGTCAGATCGTCTGGCTGATGATGGCTCTGCCCCTGATGCTGGCCATTGCCTTCGCGCCGACTCATTGGCTGCGTGCAGTCAGCGTTCCCACTTACATCGTGTCAGCCTTGCTGCTGGTTGTCACGTTGTTTATGTCACCGATCAACGGTTCACGGCGATGGATTCCTCTGGGGCTGTTTGATTTTCAGCCCAGCGAGCCGGCTCGACTGGCCTTCGTGCTGACGCTGGCTTCGTACCTGATGTATCGCGACAACCATCGCACGCTGAAGGGACTTATCCCGCCGTTGGTGCTGGCCATGGTTCCGATGTTGCTGATTATGAAGGAACCCGACCTCGATACCGCCGTGCTGTATATTCCGGTGCTCTACTTCATGCTGTTCGCCGCCGGCGCGAAGACTCGACATCTGGTGATGGTCACCGTGATGGGAGTTGCCTGCCTGCCAATTCTATGGACACAGATGAGCGCTGAGCAGCAATCGCGGCTGGTCTCTGTTGTGATTCAGCGAGACGGAGGACTGGCTCCCACCGGTGACGGGTTTCATCTGCATCAGTCGAAGCAGGTTCTTGCACTTGGCGGATTCTGGGGCAGCATGAATCAGGAGGAACCGCCCATTGATGATCCCTCCGCCTGGCAACTTCCTGCTTCAAGAACAGACTTCATCTTTGTAATGATCGGCGAGAAGCTGGGATTCCCTGGCTGTGTCGCGGTGATGATTCTGTATGCCATTTTGATCTGGAGATCTCTGCTGATCGCCAGGCGAACTCAGGATCCGTTTGGCCGACTGGTCATTACCGGCGTCGTCACACTGATGAGCGTTCAGACGATCCTGAACACAGGCATGACGGTCGGGCTGTTACCAATCACCGGGACGACTCTTCCGTTATGCAGCTATGGCGGCAGCAGTCTGTTGACGACCTACGCAGCG
>CAIXQV010001257.1 GCA_903921605.1 uncultured Planctomycetaceae bacterium
CCGCGTTACGTGACAGTTTGTGGCTTCGAATGGACTCAACTTTCCTCATGGGCAACGTTCGCTTTCAACCTGGTCGAACGCTGAATTCGAGCACGATTGCCTCGATCATCCTGGCGTCGACGTTTCTGAGTGCGTCCGCAGGCTGCGCAGGGAAATCACAGTTCTATTCAAAACTAACGCCTCGGGATGAACTGCGAGAAACCAAAACGCCGGTAGCTTTTCGATATGGAAAGCCCAACTGGTGTCTGGATGGGATGCAGAAGATTGTTGAGCTGCCTTCGCGAGTAATGCTGGGAGGACGCCTGAAGGCCGACCGTCTGCCATCGGAAGAAACTCGCGAAGTGCTGACCGATTACCTGCAGGAAAATGATCTCGCTGATATCCCGGTTCTGGTCAACGACTACGATCCGCTGGGCCAATGGCAGCGGTTGCGAGAAAATAATCAGGTCTCACCGGGCTGGAAATATACAGCCGGCGTCGTCGGGCTGGTCAACTATACTCTGTTTCCCGGCCGCGTGTTTGCTCGAGACACCTACAGTCCGTTCACGAACACATTGCATGTGAATACCGGCCGGCTGTCAGATTCGTTGCATGCCGCTGCCTATGCCAAAGACATCCGAACTCGAGAAACTCCGGGAACCTACGCGGTCGCGAATAGTCTCCCTGGAATCGCGCTTTGGAAGACGACCATCGCGGTTCATGATGTGGTCGCGTACGCTCAGGCTAAAGATAGCTGGCAGCTTGAATCGGGTGTTTACCGTGACCAGTATCCACAGGTCGCTGTGAAAACGATGGCACCGGTGGGACTTTTCATGACGCCCGTTGGCAATGTGGCGCTGGCCGTCAGCGGAGGCGCGGTCGGTTATGCCGTTGGGCGCACTGTCGAACAGCAGCGCATTGCCGAGCGGGATGCTGTCAAAGTGGCTGAGGAAACACTTTCCGGCAGAGCGAAAATCGAAGACGCGAAAGATTCTCACAGCGATGACTCTGACGATGCTGGAATTGAGTTCGGCACCTGAGTGAACTGCCCGCGTTTTCGACGCCGTAGATCCGTCAAGTGTGTCCGTTCGAACCGTGCTGGTCCTGGAAACCTCAGCACTGTGGCGAACATCAGCCGCATCGGCCAAATTTCAGCCTTATTCTCGCATCCATTCTTCAGGTGGATCCGGCTGCTGCCAAGTACTCATTCCTCCGTCGACATATAACATCTGCCCGTGGATATGATCTGCGGCATCGCTCAGCAGAAACACGGCCGCACCGCTGCAGGCATCAGCCTGAGGAACCTTGCCGTTCGGAGTGTGGACTTCCATCCAGCGTCGAAACTTGTCGTTCTTCAGAGCTGGTTCTGTCAGGCGAGTCCACAGCAGGCCTGGAGCGACCCCGTTCACACGAATCCCCATCGGAGCCAGCGACACGCACAACGAACGAACCATCGCGTCGATCGCACCTTTGGAGGTGTCATAGGCCACATGAGTCTGCTCAGCCAGCTTGCCATTGATGGAGCCGATCAGAAGAATTCTTCCGGCAGTCTTCTGATCCGCCCAACGTCTGGCAAAGTGTTGAATAAGGACAAACTGAGAATACACGTTCAGCTTTAGAGTTCTGTCGAACGTCGCAAAATCCATCTCCAGAAACGGAGCATCGATGAATGTTCCGGCGTTACA
>CAIXQV010001258.1 GCA_903921605.1 uncultured Planctomycetaceae bacterium
CCAAGACCTTTTTCGGCAGATAGTAAACACGAAAAAAACAATTCTCAGCCATGGGCCGCTAGATTCGGACTGGCTGTGCTGGCAATGGTCTTGTTGTCATCGTTCGGAAAGGCATTGTCAAAGACTGGGCAGCCTCAGGCCACACAGCGAATCTATAACACCGCATCAGCAATCCCATCTAATCTGGCATCAGTAACCCCATCCATTACAGGGCGATGGCTCACTTCAAAGGGCGACGTCGTTAGCCTGTCTGAGACTGGCGTGAACGTAACTATTGAGTTGCTCTCAAGTCCAAACATGTCGAATGGGTACGGGCTATTGAGACGGTCCGGTAACGCGCTTGCCGGGAGCCTGAGCGGCACTTTTGACAATAGCCCGTCAGGTCAAATCACGTCGCCGTTTGAGGGTGTTATTACGAATGCAAACAGAATTGATTATGTCGTCGACGCGGTCAATGTCGGTAGAAATGGAAGAGTCAGATCTCGAAACAGAGTCGCGTTCTACATGACCAGGATCTAACAAAAGTCCATGCTCCAAGAGACTACTGTGGTTTTCCGCCGATGGGTGAATTGGGCTGAACCTGCCCCGCCAGCATCACCAGCATCTCGTACACCATTATCAGACGACTAGAAGACCTTCGCTGGCTGGCGATCTGGTTCTGGATTAAGTCTGTGGGTCTGGCGTCCCAATCACGTTTTTTGTAAAGACCAGACCGGTAGGATCAACTCTTCACTGCCATTGATGTGACAACGAATTCCGCAAACCTGTCATGAATCGCCAGTCTGTTTACGCATGAACAATCAGTCACTTTACGAAATCTTACAAGTTCGTCTCGACGCATCCCCAGAGGTGATCAAGGCCGCTTACAAGACCTTAACCGCAAAGTATCACCCGGATCGGGACTCGTCTAAGGAGGCGGCGAGGGCGTTCGCAGAGATTCAGCGGGCCTTTGAGGTCTTGTCTGATCCAGTGCGTCGTCGCCAGTACGACAAGAATCCAAGTGCCAACAGGACTGCCACAGCGGAGCCGACAGCGGTTCTCAGGGCCGATGGTTCCAGCACCTTTATGACGATCGCGGAGCATCAACGCCGGGGCTGGCAAGAGGCTGCCGGATGTGATCTGAGCAATCAGGACTTCTCAGACGTTTCGTTCAAGAACGCGAAACTGGCGGGTGCCAGGCTCGACGGAAGCCGCTTCATTGGCTGCGACTTTCGAGGAGCCGATCTGACCGATTGCAGTGCTAAGCAATGTCAGTTTGACAAGGTTGATTTCGCGGGGGCAAGGCTGGTCAAATGCGATCTCTCGAACTGCAGCATCCGAGATGCAAAGTTCTTTGGAATGGGTAGCCGGTGGAAGTCGGCCAACGTCGACCCTCGCGAACGCTTTGAGGAATCGGATCACCTTAAAACGAGGTTATCTCGGCCTGAGGACCAGGAAGGCGGAGCGATCCTGGATAAAGCAAACTTCCGTCAGTCGGATCTTTCTGGCACAGCGTTCTCCAGACGTCATGAAACGGCGACTGAATCCAAACAGAACACTTCAAGTTGGGGAACCCAGAAGGAGACGACGCTCTGGACCAAACAGTTTTTCCGAAGTGCTGTCATCACGAGCTGCGATTTTTCCGAGTCCGCACTATTGCGTTGCGATTGTGAAGGTTTGTCTCTTGCTGGGTCGAAGTTTGAGTCCTCCAACCTGCAGCAGGCTAATATGCAATTCTGCCACGTCGCCGGTATTGATCTCAGTACGGCGAACCTCCTCGACGCAAATCTGACCAAATGTCGGTACACGGAGGGTACAGTATTCCCATGTGGGTTTGCGGTACCAAAGGGGGCGACTCTGAACGGCCAAGCGTCCCTACGGTCACCCAAAGAAGTCGCAGAC
>CAIXQV010001259.1 GCA_903921605.1 uncultured Planctomycetaceae bacterium
CGCGAAGTCGGCGAAACGAGCTGCGGCTTCAAGAACTCCCGGCGATGCGGATCTGGTGGCCGAAGATGGTCTGGAGCTGGACTCAGACGCAGACGGCTTCGATGCAGATTCCGACGGGCCCGAAGGATCAGGCCCGACGGCTCTGGCTCTGCAATCATCGGATCGTCTTTATAGCTCCCACTACGCCTGCGCTGAGAGCGGGATGAGCTATGAGCCGCCAAGTCCGCAGCTGTTCAGCTTCAATAGTCCGCTGGGAATGTGCATGGACTGCAATGGTCTGGGAATGCGCCATGGATTCCCGATGCATCAGTTGATTGTGGACGAAGACAAGTCGATCCAAAAAGGTGCGACGCTGTTGCTGCCGGCGTGGACCAAAATCGGACGCTGGCCACGACACATTCTGGCCGGAGCTGCCAACGCCATCGAGCAGGACTGCGAACTGCCGGTGGACTCCCTGCTGAAGATGAAATGGAAAGACATTCCGGAGCAGGCCAAACAATTGTGGCTCTACGGCACCGGCGAACGCCACGTCACGTTCACCTGGAAGACTCGAGCCGGCGCGTGGAAGCATGGTGGCAAGTGGGAAGGCTGGGTGAATCGACTGCTGGAAAGTTATCGCACGGCTGTCAATCCGATGCGTCGACGACAGCTGGAAAAATACATGGAGGTTGTGCCGTGCTGTTCCTGCAACGGCGAACGACTCAATCGGCAGGCTCGAAACGTGCGGCTGAAAACGAACAGCGCACGATTTATCGCTCGCAGAAAGTCGGCGACAAATCTCAAATCTCAAATCTCAAATTTGAAATCAGACAGTGCGAAGAAAACCATTTCAACAATAGATGGTATCGAACTGAGCCTGCCGCAACTCTGTGCGTTATCGATTGAAGAGGCGACAGAGTTCTTTGACTCTTTGGTACTCGATCCAACACAGCAACTCATCGCCGAAGAAGCACTCAAGGAAATCCGTGGCCGCCTCGGCTTTCTGCTGCAGTGCGGTTTGAATTATTTATCACTCGATCGTTCAGCACCGACATTGTCGGGGGGTGAGTCGCAGCGTATTCGCCTGGCGGGACAAATCGGCTGCGGACTTGTGGGAGTCGTCTACATTCTGGACGAGCCCAGCATCGGCCTGCATCCGCGCGACAACACGATGCTGCTGGGCAGCTTGCAGCGGCTTCGCGATCAGGGCAATACGGTGATCGTCGTCGAGCATGACGAAGAAACCATGCGGGCCGCAGATCACGTGGTCGACTTTGGACCGGGGCCGGGTGTACTGGGCGGCGAAGTGGTCGTGGAAGGATCGGTTGATGACATCCTGAAAAACGAACGCAGCATCACCGGAGCATTTCTCTCGGGACGCCAGAAGATTGAGATCCCGAAGGTCCGCCGCAATCCGGACCGCGGCGCGATCACAGTGAAGAGTGCGACTCACAATAATCTGAAGAATGTGACTGTTCGCTTTCCGCTGGGTCGCTTGATCAGCGTGACGGGCGTCAGCGGGTCGGGAAAAAGCTCGATCGTCAACGATGTTCTTTGGCAGGTTGTGAACCGTGATGTGAACAAGGGCGTCGGCGACCCCGGAATTCACGGATCGATCGAGGGACTGGAACTGATCGACAAGGCCATCGATATCGATCAGTCACCGATTGGTCGAACACCTCGTTCAAACCCGGCGACTTACGTCAAAGTCTTCGACGAAATTCGCAAGCTGTTTACTCAATTGCCTCAGTCAAAACTGCGAGGCTACAAAGAGGGACGTTTCAGCTTCAATGTTGAAGATGGTCGTTGCGAAGCGTGTGAAGGCCATGGTGCGACGAAGCTGGAAATGGATTTTCTGGCGGATATCTGGATCCCCTGCACGGTGTGTGAGGGACGACGATTCAATCACGAAACGCTGGAGGTTAAGTTTCGGGACCACAGCATCGCTGATGTGCTCAACCTGGAGATTCGGGATGCGGTGCAGCTCTTCGAAAGCTTTCCCAAGATCAAACAATTGCTTAAGACGTTGTGCGATGTGGGTCTGGAGTACATGCAGCTCGGTCAGGCTTCGCCCACTCTTTCCGGTGGGGAAGCTCAGCGCGTGAAACTCGCGCGCGAACTGGGGAAACGTTCAACCGGTCGAACCTTGTATCTGCTGGACGAACCCACGACAGGGCTGCACTTTGCCGACGTCAAGAAGTTGATTGAGGTGTTGCAGGGCTTCGTGGAAGCGGGCAACACGGTGATTGTGATCGAGCACAATCTCGATGTAATCAAGACATCCGACTGGGTTATAGACATCGGTCCGGAAGGCGGAGCAGGGGGCGGTCGCGTTGTCGTGGAGGGAACTCCGGAAGACGTGGCTCGCTGTGTTAAATCACATACCGGAATCGCACTTCGCACAGTGCTGCCCGATCTCAAACTTCGCGCCAGCGAGAGGCTAACTGTCAGCCCTCCGAGCACCAAAACACTTTCGCAACTGTCGGCTGAGACTCCGTTTTCTAACACGACCTCGATTCGTATCACCGGAGCAGCGCAGCACAATTTGCAGTCGATCAATCTGGAAGTTCCGCGAGAACAAATGAGCGTGTTCTGTGGCCCCAGCGGTAGCGGAAAAACATCGCTGGCGATGGACACGCTGTATGCCGAAGGGCAACGTCGCTACGTCGAAAGCTTGTCGGCTTATGCACGCCAGTTTCTGGGGCAGATGCCAAAACCTCGCGTCGAAAGCATTCAGGGACTCAGCCCGGCGATTGCGATCGAACAAAAGACTGTCGGCTCAACGCCGCGTTCGACAGTCGGCACCGTGACGGAAGTTTACGACTATCTGCGAGTGCTCTACGCACGACTCGGAGTCATGCACTGTCCAAAGTGTCAAATTCCGGCCGTGCAGCAGACGACCGATCAGATTGTGGACAGCATCCTGAATATGGAAGCCAGCACAAAGTTGCTGCTGTTGTCGCCGATCGAGGTTGATCGTTCGACTGCATTCACAAAAGTCTGGGATCGCTTGCGGGCCAACGGGTTCGCTCGAGTTCGCGTCGACGGGACGACTTACAATCTGGAAGACGTTCCGGAGATCGATCATCGCCGAGCACACACCGTGGCGGTTGTTGTCGATCGAATCTCGGTCGACAAGAAACAGCGTACAAGAATCGCCGATTCCATCGAGGCCGCGCTGGATCTGGGCAAGGGCGTGATTCATGTGGCCATCGCCGACCCAAAGAAAGAAGAGCCGAAGTGGAGCCAGCAGCGATTCAGTCTTCACTTATCCTGCAGCAAATGTCAGCGTTCGTTTGAACGACAGACGCCGCAAAAGTTTTCGTTTAACAGCCCGCTGGGCTGGTGCCATGTCTGTGAAGGTCTGGGAAAGGAGTTCGGTGCCAACCAGGCAATGCTGGTGACAAGTCCGGAGCGAACTCTCCTGGATGGAGCCATCGGAGCCTGGCCGGATCCAAAGACGAATGCCTCGTTTCGAATGATCCTGCAAGCTCTGTCGACAACGTTCGAGCTTCCTCTGGATCAACCGTGGTACTTGTTGAGTCCAACGCAACAACGACTCATCCTGTACGGCGACAGTGAGAAGTGGGTCGCGGTTGACGATTCGCGAGCTTCGGAAGATACATCCGGTGTTGGGAAGGCTCGCAAGGAATCACGATCGGCCGGTTCGACCACGACATCAGCATCGTGTCGAGCTTTTCGATTTCGCTACAAAGGCTTGTATCCGGCGATTGAAGAGGCATCACGCCTCTCGTTTTCGCATCGAAAATCGCTGATCGAAATGGCGGGGGAACGCGACTGTTCGATGTGTAATGGCAGCCGACTCGAAGCCGAAGCGGCAGCTGTTCGACTTCGTAACGTCACGCTGCCTCAGCTTTGTCGCATGCCGCTGTCGGAAGCTCTGAAGTTTCTGAATGGCCTGCGACTCAGCAAAAAAGAGAAGAAAATTGCTGGAGATCTGTTGAATGAGGCGACTCATCGCCTGAATTTTCTGGTCGAAGTTGGACTGGATTATCTGACGCTGGATCGTTCAATGCCCACGCTTTCCGGCGGAGAGTCGCAGCGAATTCGACTGGCAGGTCAGGCCGGACGATCGCTTACGGGAATTCTGTATGTGCTCGACGAACCAACCATCGGATTGCATCCGCGCGACAATGGCCGATTGTTGACGGCATTGAAGCGTCTGCGAGATCTCGGCAACACGGTACTGCTGGTCGAACATGATCGAGAAGTTCTGGACGCGGCCGATCGACTCTTTGATTTCGGCCCCGGCGCTGGTCGA
>CAIXQV010001260.1 GCA_903921605.1 uncultured Planctomycetaceae bacterium
CACTCATCCTGTCGAAGACATCTCGACGCGGATTCACCCTGATCGAGTTGTTGGTGGTCATCTCCATTATCGCAACTCTGATGGCCCTGATCCTTCCTGCTATCCAGCAGGCCCGTGAAGCTGGCCGAAGAACTCAGTGCCAGAACAACCTCAAGAACGTTGCTCTTGCGGCGATCAGCTTTGCAGAAACCCGCCGAGGGGTTCTGCCTCCTTACGGAACATTTTCTGCAGCGAACGCCGGCAAGACCAACTTGTTCTTCTCGCATAGCTGGGTTGTTGATCTTCTTCCTCAATTGGATCAGCAGGCGATCTACGAGCGTTGGAATTTTGGAGTACCGTTTACGGATTCTTCAGTGAGTCAAAACTCTGTCATGGCCGCAAAGTCCATTCCAGTTTTGGCATGCCCCAATGATGATACTGCTGTCGGTGCCGATGGTGGCTTGTCCTATGTGGCCAACTGCGGTGTTGGCGATGGGTACATTGATGTCACCCTGACTGCCCCGGCCTCAACAAATAACTTTGGCCACGGTTGGTCGATTGAACCGCTGGCTTGGAGCGGAGCAGCAACCACAGCTCAGCAAATTGCGACAAATGCTGAGCTTGCAAAAGAACTTGGAGTTTTTGGTCCTCGAATCGATTGCGTGACTCCAGCCGTGAGCGTTACTGGGGCAGCAACGCCGTCTGCATCGACTTCACCGTCAAGTGCGAACATCGGTCGTATCTACGACGGTGCTTCCAACGTTATCCTCTTCACGGAGAATGTAAATGCTGGAAAGAACCTTTTGACGGCCGGCAATTCGTTCGCTGATCCATCACTCCGCAGCTGCGGCTTCTTCTTTGGAGTCGATGCTGGTACTCCCGGCACTTACGGTAGCCTGTCGGGGCTTGGCTTCACTCCTCAGGGGGCGATCTCAGGGAACCGCTTTATCAATCAAGAAAAGAACGGTATTGATGGTGCTGCTCCAACTCCAAACAGCCGCCATTCTGGGATCATCGTTGCCGCGTTCTGTGATGGTACGGTTAGAACAATCACCGAAAACATCTCACGCGACGTCTACACACGACTAATCACTTCCGGCGCTGCTCGCCCAAGAGGGGCTGCTGGAATTAGTGCTGAAGCTCCACTGGGTGGAAACGAATTCTGATCCTCAGAAGACGTCTCCTGAAACTCTCCCAAACCGTCTGGCTTCTTCTGAGGCCAGGCGGTTTTTTCGTTTCGACATTTCCGACGCCTAACATCGACCGCTCACATTTTGAAAACCGCGGGCTCTGATGTTATGCTCCAAGCATGGATTCCTTTCGTTTTTATTCCTTAGTCTGCCTGCTCCTGCTGCCGATGGTCGTCGTGCTAGTCGGCCTGTCCCTGCGAACTCGCAACAAGTCGACAGTTCTCTTCTCCAGCATCGCGACGTTTAAATCTCTGCCAGTGACATGGATGCAGCGAATCCGCCGAACCTTGCCTTGGTTTTACGGTGCGGGATTGGCCCTTCTTACGATCGCTCTGGCCAGACCTCAGGCCGGTAAGTCTGAATCCCGAATGTCCGGCGACGGCATTGCTATCGAGATTGTCCTGGATGTCTCCGGTTCCATGGAGGCACTCGACTTTGAACTGGATGGCCAGAACGTCAATCGGCTCGAAGCCGTGAAGCATGTCATCACCGATTTTGTGATCGGTTCCGATGACGGCAAACTGACAGGGCGAAAAGACGACCTCATTGGTGTCGTTGCCTTTGGCGGTTTCGCTGACAGTAAGTGTCCGCTAACTCTCGACCACGGCGCACTGGTTGACATCATTGACAGTCTGCAGATCCCCAAACCTCTTCGCGACAGACAGGGAAGAATCCTGAATGCAGAATCCATGCAGGAAGAACTGGCGACCGCGATCGGCGACGGCCTGGCCCTCGCGGCCGATCGCCTGCGTGATACCAACTCAAAAAGCAAAGTCATGGTGCTGCTGACAG
>CAIXQV010001261.1 GCA_903921605.1 uncultured Planctomycetaceae bacterium
ACTCGCCAGCATGCCGAGCAATGTGGAGCCTCAGGTGATTCGAATGTCGCCGCTAGATTAGAGATCGCCAATGAACAACCACTGGTTTTGCGTGTCGGAATAGAGTGCATCGGATCTTTTGAGTGGATTCCAGGTAACATTTGGCTTGATCCAGAGCTTTCAATCAGCATGGCTGTCGCTTCATTTGAACCATTCAAGGAGTCATTGGAAGGGTATTTAATTCAGTCGGTCAATAGACATAAAACTATCGAGCGTTCAGAGGCAACCTACTTATTGGATGGAGTCTCTGTTGGCCGTCTGGTGCGAGTATCGCCGAAAGCGCTGCCAACGGGAATCTCGCCAGTTCTCCTGGCCGGCGAACACATCTTGCAACTATCTGTGTCCGCCAGAATACGTGACGATTCACAAGCGGGGCGTGATTCTTCGAAACTAACGTCGTTCGCAGACGGCTTAGACACAGTCCACTGCCGTTCGGAACCGTGTCGGGTGCGAGTCCCTTCCGCAGATGTTTCCATTGAGCAGGAGACCAACACGCAACAGATTGCCGAATCTCCACTCAAGTGCATCTTACGTCCGCTGGGGCTCCTTCCCCGGAAAGTAGGCGATTCCGCGACGTTTGAACTCATCCTGGAGAATAACTCGAAGGTAACACAAATATTGGATGCCTCTGTACTAGCCTGTGGCGTCGGTTTCAATGGTGTGATGTTGCTCACGAAGGAGGTCGCTGGTGCGACACCGAGTCACTGGGATTTAATTCAACCTGGACGTTCGCGATTTCAGAAACTATCTCATGGTTCAACAGAACGACTCTTCTCACAAGTTTGTACCCACCAGATTAAACTGCCGCCAGACTGTTTCGTCGCATCAAAGCTACATATTCCTAAGTGGGACATCTCCGGCGAGTTTTCGTTGCAGGTCATTTATCACCGGCGAGTGTTCAATCAGGACGGTGATTCTAAAAATGATAGACCCGATGCACCGAAGTCGAACAAACTCAGGTTTTCTGTGATCGAATAGACCGCGGGGTGGCTCTGCGATTTGAACTGTGCCGAAAGCAGGGTTTCGCGAATTGGACAGCCATTTTCAGGACGGTTATCGTTTGCAAGCGACGGTTTGGTTTCTTGTGTGACCTTTATTTCCTCTGACTTTGAAAGGTTGAACCATGGCTTTGACGACGACGGAAACACTGGGGTTTGCTGACGGAGTGAGCGCGTTCATGACCAGCAATCAGGCGGAGCTGGCGGCGGCCGGGTTGGCGGTGGGGCCGTTTCTCACACAACTCGCTTCGCAGAAGAGCGACGCCATTACGAAGAACGATCAGCAGGAGTCGCTGAAGGTCCAACTGCGGACGAAAACGGAAGAGACGACCACAGCGTTCGCGACACTGTACGACAACACTTCGACGAAGCTCGACGCGGTCATGGGAGTCCTCGGGAAGACCTCCGAACTGGCCAAGCAAGCGGCGAAACTCCGCAGCGACATCCGGCGTGGCTCCAATTCGGCCGCTCCCACAGTTCCTACGCCTCCTGCGACGTAAGTATCTGTCGGAATATGTGTTCCGGAGATCGAATGTGGTTTCCGGACGACTGCCCGAAGCTTCCGGGCAGTTGTCCGAGACCTTCGGGCAGCCGTCCGGAACTCTCGGACAACCGTCCGGAACCCTCGCACAGTCGCCCGCAGGAGTCGGCCAACCGCCCGAGATTCTCGGGCACCCGGCCGAAGCGTCCGGTCGATCACTCCAGCCCCTCGGCCAGTCGCCCGCAGTCCTCTTTCGATCGCCCGATTCCTCCAGACGACTTGCCGAGAGAATCTTCCAACCGCCCCCAGTTTGGTTCTAAGCAGTATGGCTCCCATTGGTGACGCGCGGGAGAAGCCCTAAGTGAGAAACAGCCGGGGGGGCAGGCATCGAATGCTTATCCCTCACGCGGTGTTCGATGAGACATTCCTGGTGAGCCGG
>CAIXQV010001262.1 GCA_903921605.1 uncultured Planctomycetaceae bacterium
CGCCGAACGCGTTGGCGGTCGCTGCGCGGCGATTGAAGCGGACGGATTTCGCTTTGATACCGGTCCGACCTTTTTTCTATATCCACGAGTGCTCGAAGAGATCTTCCAGTCCGTCGGCCGCAACCTCTGGCGCGATGTCCCAATGACTCGGCTGGATCCTCAGTACCGACTGGAGTTCGGTGCCGGGGGACGCATCGATGCAACACCGGATCTGGAACGCATGCGAACTGAGATCGCTCGCATCGCTCCGCAGGATGCCGATTCGTTCGCACGCTTCATGACGGAAAATCGAACCAAGCTGGAACGCTTTCGGCCGATCCTGGAATCTCCTTTTAGCAGCATGCTTGATCTGTTGCGTCCGTCTGTGCTGAAAGCAGCTCCGTGGGTTCGGCCATGGCGATCTGTGGCCGGTGACCTGAGCAAACACTTCTCCGATCCTCGACTAGTCACGGCGTTCTCGTTTCAGTCCAAATACCTGGGAATGTCGCCGTTTCAGTGCCCAAGTTTGTTTACGATCCTCGCGTTTCTGGAATACGAATACGGCGTCTTTCATCCGACGGGTGGCTGCGCGGCGGTCAGTGAGAAGATGGCCGAGATCGCTCGTGACATGGGCGTTGATGTTCGCCTGAACGAACCTGTCGAACAATTGCATTTTGATGGTCGCAAAGCGGTCGGGCTGAAGACTCGCACCGGCGATCAGATGTTCGATTCCCTTGTGATTAACGCCGACTTCGCTCAGGCCATGAAGACGCTGGTGCCCGATCATCTGCGAAAGTCGTGGAACAACAAAAAGCTGGATCGAAGTAAATATTCCTGTTCGACGTTCATGCTGTATCTCGGTATCGAAGGACGATACGACCACCTGCCGCACCATACGATTTATATTGCGAAGGACTACGAGCGAAATCTGGATGAGATCGATCGCCTGAAGGTCCTTTCCGAAGATCCGTCGATCTACGTTCAGAACGCCGGTGTCACCGACAGCTCGCTGGCTCCTGAAGGCATGAGCACTCTCTATGTCCTGGCTCCGGTAACCAACCAAAGCCCGCATGTCGACTGGAAATCACAGACGCCGATGTTTCGCAAGCGTGTGCTGCAACAGATGGCAAAACTCGGGCTGCACGATGTTGAAGAACGCATTCGCTTCGAAAAAGTCGTGACGCCGGATGATTGGCAGAACACGTATCAGGTCTTCCGTGGCGCCACGTTCAATCTGGCTCATAATTTGGGACAGATGCTGCATGCTCGCCCGCGAAACCACTTTAACGATCTCAAGCAGGTCTACCTTGTTGGTGGTGGAACTCATCCGGGCAGCGGCTTGCCGGTGATTTATGAATCCGCTCGCATCTCAGCTCGAATGATGTGCGATGCCCTGCGACTACAATTTCCAGAAGCGGCCTCATCGCCCGCCACGTTGCCGATGGTGCCACCGGCTCAGCGGAGGGCCGCGTGATGGGGCCAGCGATTCTGGGTGCGAAGACAGAGCCTACAAGTGTTCGACTGCGCCTGATTGCGGCGGACAGTGTAAGCGAAGCTCCGTCGCGCTCGGATGCCGGCCATGACGTGGCTGATACTGTTCGATCTCAATTGAAGATCGCTCGAACATCGCAAGCAGACTGGGCCGCGGTTCCTCTGCCGAGTCGTCTGAAGATCCTGCAGAAGCTTCGTCTGCATATCGCCGCAGATCCACGAACGTTGGCAAACACGGTTGACCGTGAGAATCTTGCCGAGACACTGGCGGCTGAGGTGCTTCCGTTGCTGGACGCCTGCCGGTTTCTGGAAACTGAAGCAGCTCGTATTCTGAAGGAGAAAACCGTCGGTCAGCGCGGACGCCCGATGTGGCTCTGGGGAAACTCAGTTGTCCTGCGGCCGGAACCCTTGGGTGTTGTGTTGATCATCGGTCCGTCGAACTATCCGCTGATGCTGCCCGGGATTCAATTGCTGCAGGCGATTGCCGCGGGGAATGCCGTTCTGGTCAAACCGGCTGCGAATTGTTCGCGTGCCATGCAAACGCTGGTTTCGATGGCCGTGTCCGCAGGGTTGCCCAAAGGCTTGATTCACGTGTTGTCGGAGTCTTCCGAAGCGGCCACTGAG
>CAIXQV010001263.1 GCA_903921605.1 uncultured Planctomycetaceae bacterium
CTGAAAGGAGTCCACGCCCTGACGGGATATCGCATCGCCCATTGGCTCTGGGGACAAGGGCGAGAACTTTTGGCGTTGCATTTCCAGAATCGCATCTCGGAAGCCTTTGCCGTCGACATTCATCCGGCCGCCAGAATCGGGCGAGGAATCCTGATGGATCATGCAACCTCGATTGTCATCGGCGAAACTGCAGTGATCGAAGATGACGTGTCGCTGTTGCACGAGGTGACTCTGGGAGGAACCGGAAAAGCGACCGGTGATCGCCATCCTAAAGTTCGTCGCGGTGTTTTGATCGGAGCCGGCGCGAAGATTCTGGGGAACGTTGAAATCGGCGAAGGAGCGAAGGTCGGAGCCGGCAGCGTGGTGCTCAAAAACGTCGCGCCGCATTGCACAGTCGCTGGAGTTCCTGCTGTCGTTGTTGGCAAGCCATGCTCTTCGTCACCGGCGTTGGATATGGATCACGAGATCAATTCCGGGGAATCAATCTGAAGCCGCCATCCGTGAACGATTGATAAAAAAACAATTCGAATGGGATAGGCACAAACGCGCAACTTCAAAACGCGTCAGCGAGGGATTTTACGTGCATAACACCGTCAAATTAATCCCTCACTGACGTTTTGGGTTGTGAGACCCCATTGAATCAACAGCTCGCAATCGCATGTTAGTTTTGGATCCTCACCGGACAACGCGTCCGCTGCCCGAGCCCTGCGTCAGCTCTTCGATCTCCTGTTGAGTCGCGAAGTTGCAGTCTCCGACGATGGAGTGAGCGAGGCAGGCGGCGGAGGTGGCAAACTCCAGCGTTCGCTGATGATCGAACTCGGGATGAGTCAGCCCAAAGAGCAGCCCGGCATCAAATGCATCACCGCTGCCAACTCGATCCACGATATTGCGAATCTCATAAGGGCGATATTCGCCGTCCTTCAGTGGAGCCAGATTTGTTTCGCCTGTTTTTGCGTCGTACAGCATCGCTCCCCAATTATTGTGTGACGCAGAAAGCTGTTCGCGAAACGTCGTCGAGAAGAGTTCAATGTTTGCGTATCGCTTCGTCATCGCTTTGGCAAAGCTGATGGCACGATCAATATGAAACTGGCTGCTATCTGAACTGGTATCAGTGGCCGGTGGCAGTGTGACACCGAGCAATTTTCCGTCTTCTTCGTTGGCCATCAACAGGCTGACCAGCGGAATCAACTCCTGCAAAGTCTCCCCGGCCAGCTTCTGCGGTGAACGAGTATTATCCCAGCGCCAGAGCTTGGAGCGGAAGTTCACGTCAAACGCGATGCGAACTCCCATGGCGTTTGCGACTTGAGCGGCCTCAATGGTCACCTCAGCCGCAGAAGCCGACAGCGCAGGAGTAATTCCGGTCAGGTGCAGCCACTCCGCGTCTTTCAGAATCTCTCGCCAGTTGAAGTCACCCGGCTTTGAAAGGCTGATCGATGAGCCTTCTCGATCATAGTACACGCGACTGGGCCGCTGATTGGCACCCATTTCGACGAAGTAAATGCCGAACCGCCCACGATCAGAAATCTGAAGATGGCGAGTACCAATTCCAAGGCTGCGGAGATCGGCGAGACAGCCGTCAGTCAAAGGGTTGTCGGGCAACGCCGAGACAAATTCAACGTCCGTTCCGAGTTGAGCCAGGGAGGCCGCCACATTGGCTTCTGCCCCGGCAAAAGTAACATCCAGCGACCCCGGCAACACCTGACGAAGTCGCAGTACTCCCGACGGAGCCATGCGTGCCATGATTTCGCCGAATGTTATGATCTTTGCCAC
>CAIXQV010001264.1 GCA_903921605.1 uncultured Planctomycetaceae bacterium
ATGCGATGGCATAGAGTCCGACCAGAATGTAGGACAGGTTTGACCATGTATTGGCACGGGTACGGATGATCTCCGAGATGTAAATCTGTTCTGTGTAGGACGGGTTTCGCAGGCCGTGGCTTTCCCGCCAGCCATCCCAAAAATCTATTGCGCTTGCAGGCTGCGTGATCGATGCCGTCAGAGCCGTGAACAACAGCAGGATGCTCCAGGAAAAGACGTGGACTGACAACGGCCATGGCGAGTTTTGATGAGGCATGTTCTTGTTCAGGTACTGCGTTGGTGACGATTGGGCCTTAGATACGCTCGTTCCAGAGACATCGAGTTCCCGAGGAATGGTAAGCGGTTCTGGGCTGTGTAGTATTTCAGGAGCAGATCAATAGAATCGGAGCCTGATCGTCATCTGTTTTGTTTGCTTCGCTTTCCCTGAGTACAGAGGATTTGCCGTGAAGATGCAACTTGTCGCTCCCCAGAATCATGTGGGTGGCTCCGGAGAGGGAACTCAGGCCGTTCGAGCCGGCAATCTGATTTTCGTTGGCGGCCAGATGTCGCTGGATCAGAACGGGAACGTGGTCGGTTCTGATATCAAGACACAGGCGAAGAATGCCTTTGAGGCACTCAAACGTGTTCTTGAGGCTGCCGGCGCTTCGATGTCGGATGTTGTGAAGCACAACGTTTATCTGAGTTGTCCCGGTGATGCATCGGCGATCGCCGGGTTTATGGAAGACCTGAATTCTGTTCGAGTTCCGTACTTCACTGCTCCTGGGCCCACGACAACAGAGACATTTGTCGGGCTCGAGCGGGAAGGGGCATTAATTCTGGTCGATGCCTGGGCGGTTGTCGGGGAGAAGAGAGAACTGCTTACACCGCCGGGTCATTGGAACTGGAAGCAGCAGTTACCATTTTCGCATGGCTGGAAAGTTGGCGACATGGTGTTTGTCGGCGGCCAGCGTTCTCTGGGATCCTTTGGTGAGATACTCGGAATCGAAGATATCGAGATTCAGACGGATCACGCTTTCAGAAATCTCGACACGATGCTGCGTGAGGCCGGTGGCGATCGACACACGCTGATGCGTCAGAACACCTACTTCCGATTCTTCGGTCAGGGACGTGAAGTCACCGACTATTGGGAGAAGATGACCAACGTTCGAAGACGCTATATGTCGGTCCCGTCAGCGGCGGGCGCAGGTCTGCGAATTACTGGCTTCCCGTATGCTGACGAATTGATTCAGGTCGAAGGCATTGGAATGCTGGGCGAGAAAAAGCAGCGTCTGCAGCCAGAGAATCACTGGGATTGGAGCATTCCCAATACTCAGTTTACTCAGGGCTGGAAGATCGGAAACATGGGCTTCATTGGAGGTCAGATTTCTGCAGACAACAAGGCGAAGGCCGTCGGAAAGGACATCGAAACTCAGACACGTAACGTCTTTCAGTTTATCCGGGCTGTTCTGGGCGAAGGCGGCTTAACGGAGCAGGACGTGGCCAAACTGTACATCTATTACTACGCCCCGGATGACTGGTCACAAATTGCTGAGGCGAAGGCGACGATTGCCCGTGTGCAGCAGGAGTTTTACCCATCCCCGGGTCCCTGCGTAACGGCGATTCGAGTCTCGGGGTTTGCGTTCGAAGATTTATTGATCGAAATTGAGGCGATGGCCGTATGTGATTGATCCGATTCTCTCTTCTCCACGTTACAGAATATTTGCTGTTACGGTTTGTGTTCGACACGGTCGTTGAAGTCGGGCACATGAGTTGCATTGCTATGTTCTTGACGCTGCCGAAACTGCAGCGTCGAAAACGTTCAACGGTGGAGAGGGAGAGAACGATGTACGGCTTTATTGATCTCAATTACGTGCTGATGGTCGTGATTCCCGGGCTCGTGTTGTCGGGAATCGCCAGTCTGATGGTCAAATCGTCCTTTGCCCGCTACTCGCAGGTAGGGACTCGACGTGGCTACACGGGAGCCAAGGCGGCTCAGATTCTGCTGGATCGAGCAGGAATTACGGATGTGCGGATTGAGCCAACTCATGGCTTTCTCAGCGATCACTATAATCCGGCCACGAAGACTCTGGCGTTATCCGAGCAGGTTTACGCCAGTAACTCCGTGGCCGC
>CAIXQV010001265.1 GCA_903921605.1 uncultured Planctomycetaceae bacterium
GGCCGCTCACGTGGCTGAATGAGCAACATGGCGAAGTCGGCGGCACGGTGTTCATCTCCGTGCCAGAATGCGGCATCGACGGCAACGCAGAGGTTCTAGCCATTGATCCGTGTCCGGAGATTCCTTCCGGCGCAGGCCGAGTTGTCACAGGCACGTTCCTGCATCAGGCCAGCAGCACGATCACTCTCACGATAGCGGGTCAAAGTGAACCCATTGAATGCACGGGTAACCATCCCTTTTGGAGCGAAGACCGCCAGACCTTCGTCCGAGCCGACTCGCTGCAACGGAATGAAAGCCTCCGCACCGCCACCGGCCTGACGACCATCGAATCCTGGACTCCCGACCTCAACCCAACCCCCGTCTACAACATCGAAGTCCACGGCGCGCATGTTTACCACGTCGGTACGAGCGGCGTGGTTGTGCATAATGGCACAGGACTGCCAATACTTGACAATTGTCCTTGGAGAGTTGCGCCTAAGCACTGGCCTCCAACTATTGCCGACGGTGATTTGATGCATGGAGCGTTTGAAGGATGGCTCAAGGATCGTTTTCCGAATACAGAGTTCAAGTTTCGGGTGAATCCACATGAACCCGGCGTAGATGTTGACTGGATAAACTCTCCCGGCTCTGTAAATCCTGGTTTCATACACGCCGAATTGAAACCGTTTACATCTTCTGGCTTGGCTTCATTTCAGGGACAACTTGGGAACTGGGGCCTCAATGATATTGCCCTGTTCACATACGATCAGTTCGGGAATATTTTCCGATTCGACTCGGGGCTATGGCCATGAGGGAAGGATTTAGTGAAGATCACAACCGCGCAGTTTTGGCCTTTGGAGAAGGTCGCCTTGACGACGCTCTTGCGATGTGGAATGCAATGCCAGAGCTTGATCCTACGAGTCCGTTCTACGATCCGGGGATGAATCGTTCAATCGCTGGCGTGCATCTGCGAAAATGTGAGTTCGGTCGCGCTCGAGATCTTATCGAAGTTATCATTAGTGCTACTGAAGATGAGCACAATAAGCGATATTCGTCCGATTTCGCGACACTCGGAGTTTGCTTTTGGATGGGGCGGGATTATGAACATGCATTGGCATCATGGAAGCGTGGATTGAGATCCAACTACGCCGATTCCGCCAATGTGCAGATTCCATTGCTCATCTGGTTTGGCAATTCCTGGCTTCGAAGCGATACATCAGAGATAATCGGACTGCTGAGAAGACGCGTGGGAGATCGTCGAACTGGTATCGGCTGGCCGCTACCAATCGCTCAATACCTCCTTGGTCGCAAGTCACTTGAGCAACTTAGGGCAGAAGCAGAAATGAGTTCTCACGCCCACATTCAAATTCGTCAGAGGCGGCAAGCTGAGTTCTACGTCGCCGTTCAGCAGTACATGCAGGGCGAAACGGAACTGTTCGCGGCAACGATGTCCGAGATTGCAGGGACAAAAGAGTTGCTGTCCGAATCCGAACGATATCTTGCACAGAGTCTTGTGCGGGACACTCCGACAGGGACCACCGGGTGAGTGAACTAAATTCAATGTGTTTTCAACGAATGCGCAGAAGATTTTGCAGCGTCGGAGATGGCTTCTTATGAAAAACACTGTCTGTGAACAGTTCCGTATGCCACGCTGGGTGGCACAGCGTGAAGAGGCTGTGTTGCGCCGCAACGAGAAGCATAGGTTTGCAGGTTGAGTTTTGATGGCACTCTCGCTCCCGGATGAGAGTCCTCACTGAGCCTTCTCGTGCCTGCGGCTCACTCCCACTGCATGGTATTGCCACCCAGCGGGAATTCGTGCCCGTCGAAGCGCAGTCGGACCAGAATCTCCAATCGACATTTCAGGATCTGATAACGCAACTCCCTCCGGTGAAACCGACCGACGCGTCGAAGCACCCTGTCGTTAACTGCTCCGGTCACATCGACCTCGGGAGCGAACGCTGTGTCCACAATCCTGCAGGTGTAATCCAATTGATAGCAGGCCAGGTGCGTTTTCTTGCCATGCCCCCGATCGCCAGAATCCGGTTGATTTGGCAAAACTGGCGGCAAATATCCCAACATCGTTACTCACTCAGGTTTAACCGACATGAGTGAGTAA
>CAIXQV010001266.1 GCA_903921605.1 uncultured Planctomycetaceae bacterium
AATGCGGGGACAGATAGGCTGTCGTTCAGCTCACTGGCGACGGCTGTGATGCTCAGTCTGGAGACCTCGATTGTGCAGACGGTGCATGCGAATCGGACGCTAAAATTGAATGCTGGCAGTGTGTTTGAAAACATCAACGGTGGTTCAGGCAACGATACGCTGACAGGTAATCTGCTGGCAAATATCCTCGTCGGCAACGCCGGGAACGATACTCTCCGCGGTGGTGGTGGTCGTGACATTCTGATTGGTGGTCTTGGTTTGGATACGCTGAACGGCGGAGAGGACGAAGACATCGTAATTGCCGGCCGGACGACCAGCGATGCCCTGTTCAGTAACCTGAATCGTCTGCTTGTGGAATGGGTGTCCGTGAATTCTTACGCCACTCGAATTAGCAATCTGCGAGCTGGCGTGGGGGCTCCTGCCGTTTCCTTGAAGGCGAAAGTCAACGTGCTGAACGACGCAGGAGAAGACGATTCTCTGGTCGGCGCTAACGGAACAGACTGGTACTTCCGAGCCCTCGATGACGTTATTACGGGCTTAGTCACCGACGAAGTTCTGGACATTCTGTAATCAAGTTCTG
Source organism: uncultured Planctomycetaceae bacterium (assembly GCA_903921605.1). The sequence goes on from CAIXQV010001266.1 coordinate 581, forward strand.
GGAAACAAAAAGGGGGCATTGTGCTGTACTGAATAAGTACTATGTCCCCTCTGTTTCTCTTGTAGCCGGAGTCGCCAGACTTCGGTTGTGCTTGCGTTTAATCGAATCCACGAAGTCTGGCGACTCCGGCTACGATTCGGTCAACCGGAAACATAAAGTAACATGCCTTTATCGTCGCAGGCTCAAGGGGATATACGGAAGCGATGCAAGCGTCTTTTCATCAGGCGATCGAGTGCTTTGAGGCTGGGCGTTGGGCGGACGCGATTGACCTGTGCCGTCGACTTTTGGCTCACAACAAGCAGGATCGTAACGCACTGCAAATGCTGGGGTTGGCTTTGTGTCATTCCGGACAACTCATTGAGTCGGCCGGCACTCTGAATAGAGCCCTCACGCTGCATCCGCAGGATGCTGCGTTACTCAACAATCTTGGTGAAGTTTACCGACAGCAGGGCGAAATCCAGAAAGCCGAAGAGACTCTTCGGCAAGCTCTCTCAGTAAAGCCGCAGTTTGCCGAAGCGAGCTTCAATCTTGGTAACACGCTGCGAGAGTGTGGCCGAACGTCTGAAGCGGTTATTTGTTTTCAGCAAGCGGTCACTTGGCGACCTCAGTATGCGAAAGCGCATCTGAACCTCGCCAATGCGTTACGAGCGGAAGGTCGACTTCCTCGAGCCATCATTCACTATCAGCAATATCTTCAACTGCAGCCTCCTCGAGTCGAAGTGCTGCTGTCGCTGGCAGGCGTTCATGCAGATCTGGGAGAACAGGACTTAGCTCGAGCGTTTACGCTTCAGGCGGCGGCACTTGAGCCAGAAAACACGGCGGTTGCCATTGCCCTTGGCAACGTGGCCACCGCAACCGGAGATGTTGTCGAGGCCCGGCTTCAGTATGGCAAGCTGGCGATGTCGCAGCCCCGTTCACTGCTCGCTCGACTACGTCTCGAATCGCTGAACCCAGTCATTCCCCGGAGCGTTGAGGAGATTGAAGAGAATAAAACTCGCCTGATGCATGTCATTGGCAAACTGCGTGAACAGCGACTCGATATGAATGTGTCGCTGCTGAATTCATCGGGCGCGGAACCTCCGATGGCATGGGCTTATCAGGGGCTGGACAATCGGCCGCTCAAGGAAGCCTATGCGGGTGTGTTCTCCGATCTCATCAAACCCATCGAGCACAGACGAAGCACCGGAAAGCCGCGAGTCGGCGTGGTTGTAACAGACGGTCACGAAGGAGTTTACTCGGAGTGCCTGGGACGGCTGATCACTCGCCTTCCCGGCGAAGATCTTGACGTAGCCGTCGTCTGCAGTGCTGCTGGCGAGAATATTCTCAGGCATCTTCTGGGCGATACCGGGATGAGTTATTTCACGATTCCCGACCAGGTCCACGCGGCCGCCGCAAAATTACACGAAGCGGAGTTTGATCTTCTGCATTACTGGGAAATTGGCACAGGATCGCTCAACTACTTCCTGCCATTCTTCAAACCTGCTCCAGTTCAGTCGACGTGCTGGGGCTGGCCAGTGACCAGCGGGATTCCTCAAGTGGATTACTTTGTGTCCAGTGATCTGCTGGAGATTGCAGAGGCAGACGCTCATTATTCTGAGCGACTCGTGCGTCTGCCGACGCTGCCAACATGGTACAAGAAGCCTCCCGCACCGCACACAAGGAGTAGCCGTGAATCCTGTGGACTGCCGACGAACGGGTCGGTTTATCTGTGTACACAGAATCTGCGCAAGTATCATCCTGACTTTGATCTTGTGCTGGAGGAGATCCTTCGCAGTGATCCGAACGGTCGCGTCTATGTGATTGAAGATTCACAACGTCCGATCAGTCGAATGCTGGAAGCACGATTTCGTCAGGGCATTCCCGATGTAGCGGATCGTGTGATGTTTCTTCATCGACAAAGCCGTGTCGAATATTTGCGAACCGTTTCAGCTGCAGATGTTATTCTCGATACGTTGCATTATGGTGGCGGAGCGAATTCGTTATACGATGCGTTTTCCTGCGGAACTCCGGTGGTCACATGGCCCGGTGCGATGCATCGCAGTCGATTCGGACTGGCGGCTTACCTCAAGATGGGGATCCCGGATCTTGTCGTAAATTCCGCGACCGACTATGTAAGAAAAGCTGTTGAAATTGCTCGGAATCCCGAACTGCGAATGCTTAGCAGCCATCGTATTCTGGCTGCCAATCACGTACTGTTCGAGGACAATCACGCGGTCAATGCTCATCGTGAATTCTTCCTGACAGCGATTGCTGATAATCGCGCCGTCTAAGAATGAAACCACGTGACTTCGACGGTCCCCTCAGGGAGATGGAAACTCCAAATGATCGGCGTGCCTTCCTTCAGACTCCCCTGAAGCCGTTTCGAGTAACCGTAAATTCGCCCGGTTTCAAAGTTTGAAGGTGGATCATGGGGGTTATTGTTTACCGTCAAAAAACGTCCGCCCGGTTTTAGATTGCGCTATAGCCTCGCACATCGACAGGAGTTCCTGGTAATTGCTGGCGTAATTCAGCAAGTAAGCCGCAAACACCAAATCCGATGTCGCGCCCAAGTCGATGGCCCTCGCGTCGCCGACACAGTATTGAATACCAAGCGGCTTCGACGTTTCCTGGGAACGAGCCAATTTAATCATCCCCATCGAGAGATCGACGCCGGTGATGGGTTCCGCGCCCAATCGACGGAGAAGTCGCTGTAATAACCCTCTCCACAGGCGAGGTCGAGTGTTTGCAGGCCCTGAACCTGACTGGCGAGGCTGAGCAGCGTGTATTGTTCAACATGGGTGCGCCACGGCTGGAGCTTCGACTCCTGATACTCTCTGGCGATTTTGTCGTAGTCGGTTGTCATGATTGAATTTCGCCGTTCGTAGTGGGCGTGGGTGCTTTGAACGCCGGGGACGGCCGAGGTGCTTTTTACGATTGCAACAAAAGCGGCACAGTGCGGGAGGGAAAGACAAAGTACACTGGCACACACTGGGTGGAGTGCTTTGTCGTAAAAGAAAATGTATGCGTAGCTCGCAGCGGCGAGTTTGTTGTTAACATCGTATAGCCCGTGTGGACGTACCCGGCAGCTCTGCCAGGAGAAGCGGTAAAGACAGTGCTAAAGCAGGCTGAATTGCTGTGTGCGGATTGGTCGGGAAACGACAAGTGAACCTTCCAGCGATTCAGATCGGAACTACATGAATCGGGTCAACTGGTCCATGGAGACCTGGTCGCGCGTAGCACGCGAATCCACGGGACTACTGATCTTAGCCAGTGCCAGAACATGGCAAGCAGCAGGCAACGCACGCGGGTGCGTAGGATCCGAAGCAATTGTCAACAACGTCTCAAGGGCCTTGTGAGCGCCGGCAGTAATCCTGATGTAGAGATCTTGACGAAGGTCTTCAGTGGAACGCCGCAGCGTGGTCTCGAATTCTGTGTGATGGGTCCGCCATCGTCGCAGTGTCCGTTCATCGACACCGGCCTTCAATGCCGCGTCGCGAAATGAATCACCTGCCACCAGAGCGTTGATGGCGAGCACCTGACTTGACGTGATTCGCGCACCAAACTCGTGCTGATCGTCCAACTGTTTTGTTCGCGCCACCATGAGACCACCCTGTCCGCAAATGCCCGCTTTTAAGACGAATGTTTCAGACCGTATGTTACTCGGTTCATGATGTCCCCAAAGAAGTTTTTGAGCATTTGGGTGGGACTTCAGTGATTGAGATGCGCAGCAATTTCATCGTTGCCTCATCGCAAAAAAATGATCCGGATCGATCGTTTCTGCGTTATTGGGTCTGCTGCTGCAAACGTTACGCAGTGGAAATCCGTGTGATGTTCACATGGTACTGAATCAGTCCCAATGAGGAACGCGAATGAGAAAATCCATGTTGAACTGCTCATCTGTGGAGCTGATTGCGATGGCTACCGGACGCCGCGGAACTGCAGCTGTGGCAGATGCTCACAAGCTTCTGGAGAAGGTTGGGCTGAAGAAGCTGTCTGATGCTGGTACCGCCGAGATACAGGCCGTCTGCAAAGGAATGAGCGATGAGGCTGTTAAGCGACTTATGGCTGGTATGGAGATCGGCCTGAGGATTGCGGAGCTAAAAACAGACTATGAGTCTTCAACATGCATCAACAGTCCGGCAACAGCGATGCGTTTCTGCCTGCATCAGTTCGGCCGGATGGCACGTGAAAGCCGGCAGGAGGAATTCTGGGTCGTCACGCTTAACACCAAGAACGTGCCGATCGACTGCCATCAGATCACCGTGGGGACGCTCAGGAACAGCCTGGTTCATCCGCGGGAAGTTTTCCGCCCTGCGATCCGGGATGCAGCCAACTGCATCATCGCCGTCCACAATCATCCGTCCGGCGATCCAACCCCGAGTGACCAAGACATCAGTGTCACCGAGCGGCTGGAGCAGACGGCCAAGGTTGTGGGCATTCCGCTGATTGATCACATTGTGGTCGGAGCTGACAAAGCGATCAGCATTCAGGAATGGCGGTCGGGCAATCGATAGGCATTATTGGCTATTATCCCGCGCACCATTAGGTGCTTGACTCGAGGAATCGAGTTTCGGGTTTGACTTGCCACCTTTGTAAGGCGATACTCAAAAGCTTCTTACTGAAACTAGTTTGTGAGCTTACAAGGGGGGGGATTTATGTCCGAAAGAAGTCAGTCGTCATTTGCCGTCCGTCGCGGAGGTAAACACTTGGGTATCTTCTTTCCCAAAGATCTGAAAGAGATGGCGATTGACGGTCGGCTGCAGGAAACGGACGAAGTTTCTCGACCAGGCGACGTCTGGCATCGTGCATCAACAGTTCGGGGGCTTGAGTTTAAAGCCCCGAAAGTGCAAATTCCGAAACAGGCCCCGATCCAACAGAGCACCTTGGCCACAAAACCGGCACGCGACACCGCTATTACCCCACAAGTCATGCTGCAGAATCCGGTTAGCGTTCTTCTTAACACTCTCGTCACAGATCGATTGTCGACTCTTTATCAAAGCGTCAATCGCGGCGAGTTAAAGGAGGCAGAGTTCCGGGTGACTGGTGCCATGATGCTGGAACAACTTCAGCAGGCAGTCACGCACCTTGAAACTGCTGACTCTGGACATCCAAAGCCTCCACCAGGTAAGCAAGCTGGCGCTCTTCCCGCAAAAGTCGCTTCGCCTGCGAATGTGCGGGAACAGGGTTCACGACAGCAAAAGCCGGGCATTGAGCCGTCTGAGTTCGCGTCCTACCCGACTCAATCAGCAGCTCCGACCGTGCAGTCTCCAGCTAGCGGGACTGGAATAGGTGCCGTCGCAAAACTGGCAGGAGCGGCAGCACTCGGAGGCGCGTTTGGATACCTGTTGGCATCTCAGTCGAGATCGTATCCCGGTATGAATACTGGATATGGGTACGGAGGAGGCTTTCAGAATAACGGAGACCATGGAGGTTTCCCGGTGCAATCAGGAAGTGCGGTTTCTGATTCCTCTAATGACAGCATGCATGCTAATGTCGTTGGTTTTGATACCACTGGTGATGGAATTTCCGACACTTTCGTCGCTGACTCAAATGCCGACGGTGTCGCAGACTTCGTTGCCACTGACGACAATGGAGATGGATTGATTGACAGTTTCGAGACTGACAACGACCGGGATGGAGACTTCGATCAGAAGTTTGTTTCCCAGCACGACGACGGTGATATGGTTGCAACTAACGTCCCTGAAGGTTCCGCCGATTTTGAGCCGGATCCTATGGGAATGGCAGACGACCCCGATGAAGAATTTGAGGCCGCCGAATTAGATGATGAACTGGAAAGTGACGACTCACTGGATTCATCAGACGAGGTTGGTGATTTGGATTCAGGCGATTTCGACTCAGGAGACGTTGACTCGGGTGGCGATTTTGACTTCGGTGAGTGATCTCAACCGGTTTCATCGAATCCAATCCAATTGGTGCCACACCCCATGCCTCTTTGTTCTAAGGTCACAGCATGACCGTTTCTCTCCAGGAAACCAGCCACGACGTAATCTGTTCTTTTATTCAGGGAATGTCGTCTGAGGTTGTTCCCACCAACATTGGTGACATCGAACAGTCCGCTTTTCGCGAAGCGCTCCGGCGGTACTTCGATTCACTTCCTCATCATGGGATTTCGTCCAGTAGCGACAGGGCAAAGATTGAGAGAGCGATAGAGTTTTCGACGTTTCATTGCAGGGTGACGACCTTTAGTGAGGCTCGCCATATCGAACGTTGTGTCGTCCCGTACAAGGGATGGAAGGTGCCACAACTTCGACGAAGCGAAGAGAACACACAACCTTGGGAATTCGGATGGACACCAGACGCAGCACCCGCAAAGGAAATTGAAAAAAAGATCATTGGAGATTCACAGGAAATTCAGCCATGCTCCAAGTGTAAAGCTGTTGGCACGTTGAATTGTGGCACTTGCAATTGTGCGGGAAAGGTAGGCTGTCAAAGTTGTCAGTTGACCGGGATCGTCAATTGCCCGACCTGCAAAGGTCACGGAAAGATCCCGCGTGAGAAACAAGTTCAAAAGTCTCGTCCGTGTGGTAGTTGTGGCACAAACGCGTTGATGAATGTCCTCGCGGTGTTTGACAACAATCCTTACACCAACGCAAGGAGATGCTCAAAATGCAATGGAACCGGGCAGGAACGCTACTTCGAAATGGAGAAATACCATGAGGCCTGTGCTGCCTGTAAACAAAAAGGAAAGGTGCGGTGCGACATCTGCAGAGGACTTCGATCATTGCAATGTGCGACTTGTGCCGGGAAAGGAAATCTTGTCTGTGAGCATTGCAAGGGACAGAAGTCTGTTGTGTCATACCTTGAATTGCGGCGATCGTTCGAACCAGATTCTCGGGAACTGACGGTGGTTGGAGATCAAGCTGCAAAGTTTCTTGAGCGATCTTTTCAGGAACCGTTTTCTCTGGGACGGGTCACCAAACTGAGTTGGGCTGATGAGAACCCCAACGTCTTAGCCGCGTCGCTTGAAACCAACGCAGGGGTCGCGAGGGGAATTGGAGCCACAGTGAATAAAACAATTCAACTGCTCCTTGCAAAAAGCATCGCGTCAGCACCTGGCACCGTGCGAAAAACTGCTTGGAAAGTAGAAGTAGAAGTCTTCAAGGCAATGCTTGTGACTTACGTGATAGGGGAAAGGAAGTACCAGACCATCTGGGAAAAGGATCGCATTCCGGAAATAGACTCCAACAATGCTTTAGCGACGGTGCGGCCGCATCCGTCAATTATTTCAGCCTGGTGTCGAAATGAACTTAAGAAAGTTCAGTCTGTGGCTCAGACCTCCGGTGTCCGCGATGCCGCAATTGACTAGAGGCTGTTTCAAAACCTGATTTGTAGCAATTTCAATGGCATGAGATTTGAAGTTGATTGAGAGCGAAAGGAGTAGCTCTCATGTTAATCAGCCTGTCCTCATGGCCGAAACGACGTCGGCCGAATACGACAGGATC
>CAIXQV010001267.1 GCA_903921605.1 uncultured Planctomycetaceae bacterium
GAGAATTTTACACCCGAACAACGGCAGCACTTCAGTCGCTTCTCCAGCCTGCGTTTCAAGGCCATGCAGGCTCGTGACCTTGAAGCACGAGGATTGATCATTGTGAGCGGCCCGACTTCCGGTGTGAAGGAGCAGCTGGTTCCGTTGCAGTTTGATGGTTCTCTGGCTGGTTCTGGTCTTCCCGTGATCAGCGTGACCGATGCTGTTGCAGAGAAGTGGTTTGCGGATCGAAAGAAGGATCTGGCGAAGATTCAGAAGTCTATGGATTCTGGTGAGCCTGCGATGGGCTTTCCGCTCGAGGGGCTGAAGGTTGCTGCAAGCGTTGATATTCGTCAGGAGAAGAAAAAAGGTCGCAACGTACTTGGTCGTCTGCAAGTCAATGAAGAGCAGGCAGGACAGATTGTTGTCGTCGGGGCTCATGTGGATCATCTTGGCACAGGGCCGAACGGCAATTCCCTGGCTCGTGGCGACGAACAGTCCAACATTCATTATGGAGCGGACGACAATGCTTCCGGTGTGTCGGCGATGATGCAGATTGCCGAAGCGATGGCGCAAGCCAAGGATGCTGGAAAACTGGCTGGTCAGCGAGACGTCGTGTTTGCTGCGTGGTCAGGCGAAGAAATCGGACTGCTGGGTTCCAGTCATTACGTGAAGACTCTGGAGACTTTGTTTTCGCAGCATGCAGCGGCCGTAGGCGGCAGCGATCCCGCAGAAGAAAAGAAGGAACAAGAACCAGCTGACCCAACAAAAGAGCCAGCGAAGGAATCAGAAAAAGCGGCATCAGATCTAACCGGTCCAAATACCGGCGGATTAAATCTCTACATTGCCGCCTGCTTGAATATGGATATGGTCGGGCGATTGCAGGAGCGGCTTGTCCTGCAGGGCACGGGGTCGTCGGCCAGTTGGCAGAAGATTGTGGAACGAGCCAACATCCCGATGGGGCTGTCGCTGTCTCTGCAGGACGACAGTTACATCCCGACGGACGCCAGTGTGTTCTTTATGCACGGTGTTCCGATTCTCTCTGCGTTCACGGGGAATCACGGTGAATACCACACACCTCGCGATACACCGGAGAAGCTCAACTACGAAGGCATTTCAAAGATCGCTAACTTGATGATGCTGGTCTGTCGCCAGTTGATCTCCGATGAGCAGCCTCCGCAGTACGTTGCTCAGGAACGCCCGAAAGATGGCCAGCGTCGTGCGTTGTTACGAGCCTACCTTGGCACCGTTCCGGATTATGCTCAGACAGATGTGAAGGGCGTTCAATTGTCAGGAGTTGCCAAGGGCGGCCCGGCGGAGAAAGCCGGAGTCAAAGGCGGCGATGTGATCATCAAACTGGCCGGCAAGAAGATCGAGAACATCTACGACTACACCTACGCGATCGAAGCCCTCAAAGCCGGCCAGGAAGTCGAGCTGGTGGTAACTCGAGAAGGTAAAGAAGTCGTCGTAAAAGTTGTGCCAGGTTCGCGCGATTGAGGGGGATGCCAAACAAGTCCGTCCGTCGCGTGGGAGACCAGAAGAGTCCGATGAAGTCATCGGGTTCAGAAACCTCTCGAATCATTGGTGTTGAAACGTCCGTGTATCATTCGCCCGAGGCAATCACGATGTCGCGTTGGGTTGCTGTGAGCACTTGGCTACACGCATTGCCCCCGCGGTTTACATCTCCGGAGGAGCGTCGACCTGGTCCGGCCTCAAGTATTCTGAGCGGCTTGCGGGACGGTCAGGACATAGACCGTATTGTCCTTGAATCGTGAAGACAGCCCGATAATCGGGACGCGAACCGAGTCCGACAACTTTGTCTCGGATTGCATATGGGAACCCATCGTTTTCTGAAGACAGGCCATTGCTCTCCGGGAAGCTTGCCAGCGTGGAAATCTGGTCATACACCTTATCGGACCATCGCACAGGCTGTTCGAAGGAATGATGGTCGGCCCCACCAGTCCGCGTTACGATCGATGTCCGGTGAGCCTGCCGAAGAATGATGACACGAAACGTCATGGCTTGCGGGCCAGGAGCCTGTCCCTCGTCAGCTTGCGAGCGTCCGCCAAGGGAATCCCTAGCTCCGCTTCCATTTCCGCAATCCCCTGAGCGATGGCATTCCGATCCTGCTGGCGGCGAAGCGCATCCATCGCCTGCCGGTGCGTTTCACTCTCGACAATGAAATAGACGCGCGACGTGTCGGGATCGACGACTTCGAGTTCCCGTTCCCCGGTGGGATGCAAAGCGGCAGCCACTTCTTTCGTCAGTTTCGCGGTCATACAACGATAGCTACCGCAAAACGACCTCCCGGAGAAACGGCGATCCGCAAAAAATGGCCAATAATCGCCGTTTGGACCAGACGGCTTTGCGTCTCTGCTCGACTCCCCCTTTCAATCGCGCTACGCCTCGGCACGGATCCTGAATTCGCCGACGGCGTGCTGGAGCAGATTGGCAGCGCGGGGCAGACAGAACTGGAGGAACTCCGTGAGCGAGAGCGGATTGCCATAGCCGAGGTCCGGCCATGTGAAGCAGACATTCACAGACTGGCGACGAACGCAGTGGCTGGCCCGGAACAGGCAACACGATTGGCATCGGCTCAGGAACGGCAACGGGCAGCGACCGAGCGTCTGTATTCCATTGTAGATGAGATTCGCAATTGCGACCGCGTACCGCCCGACGAGGAAGTGGTGCGGCAGGCGCTGCGAGACCTCGATCCCGTCTGGAACGCCCTCGCTCCTCGCGAGCAGCAACGTGTCCTGAATCTTCTGGTGCAGCGGGTGGACTACAACGGGGAATCGGGAAATGTGGAGATCACATTCGAGCCCGATGGGTTTGAAGTTTTCCTGGAACAGTTTTCTGAAAGGCAGGCAGTAGCATGAAGACAGGACTCACAGTATCGGCCCGTGTGCGGTTTGAGCCGCGCCGAAAAGGAAAGCGGTGTCTGGTTCGACCGCCAGAGACCGAGACCACAGAAGTGCCGTGTGGGCGTCTGCCACGTATCACGCGGCTGATGGCACTGGCGATCCACTTCGACGGCTTAACTCAGTCGGGGGCGGTGACGAACTAAGCGGAGTTGGCTCGGCTGGGGAATGTGACCAGAGCCAGGGTCACTCAAATCACGAATCTGCTGATGCTGGCTCCGGAGATTCAAGAGGAGTTGCTGTTTCTGCCACGGTTGGAGCGAGGGCGACAGGAAGTTCGGTTGCGGGATTTGCAGAAGCTGGCTACGGTAATTGATTGGAAACAACCACTGCACCACGCCCAAAACTCTTTCATTTTTTATCCGATTCCGAAGCTATTTAAAGAGCCACATGAACATAAGTGACAAACAGCGATTCGAGCGACTCGCCTTCGATGTGCTCCGCCAACATGAGCCCGATCTGCCTACCGCACAGGAACGCCATGAGGATAATCCGGACTTTCGCATCGAGACTCCGTCCGGAGTTCTGGGCATTGAGGTGACCGAAGTAGATCATGTCGGAAACAGGTCCTATGAATCGCAGCGGCGAATGTCCGCTCTGTGTGACCGAATCGTCTCGCGTGCCCAAACACTCACATCAGAAAAAGGGCTGACACCACTCCACTGCACCGTTACCTTCGCGACAGACGCAAATCCGAAGAAGAAAGACGTTGCGGAACTGGCCCAAAGACTTGCGGAGGTAGTATGTTGCAACTTGCCGATCGATGATGACTCGAAATGCACAATCCTTGATGCCCTTGATGGGTTGCCGCATCCGATCATTTCAGCACGGGTCACATTTCCCCGAATCGGAAAGTCGGGAATCTGGCAGCGATCAGTCAGTTATTTCGTTGATGAAGATTGCGTGGATGCGTTTCAATCAACGATTGCCCGCAAGAATTCTAAGTTTGCTCACTACAGTTTATCCTGTCATTCATGTTGGCTCGTCCTTGCTTCGACTTGGTGGATGGGGGGGCTGGAACCAGGGCCGAGAGCACTTGCCAATTGTTTCGACTCTCAGTTCGATCGGCTTTACTTCGTGGATATTTCCGGACGGCAGCTCTTTCGCCTTCGAAGCCATGCCGAGCTGAGTTGAACGACGAACTCAAGGACATTGGCCTCGCCTTCTCCGGAAGAGCTGCTGTTTTTCGCGGATAGAGCGGGCGCGGGGTGAGGTGTGTTTGACGGATTTGCAGCGGGTGGCGGCGGTAATCGAGTGGCGAGAGCAATGGGCGTTGTACGTGGGCTGAGAGAGTATCGCAACAATAGGACGCAAGAATGAACGATCCCAAAATCAGATCCTTTGCAGCGCCTGCATCGGTGACTGTGTTGCTGCTGACGACTATTTTTCTCTACAACATGGAACGTCCGAAGCCAGACAGCGGGAAGTTGCTTCAGAGACCTGAAGCCAACCTTCGAGTTGATGAGAAGGCGACACCTGCTACAGACTCTGCCATTGCGTCTGTTGGTGCTGAATTGCCAACAAGCACAGAAACCATCGTCACAAACAGTATCGGGATGCAGTTGATACGGATCCCGATCGGGGAATTCTGGATGGGTTCTCCAGCCAGTGAGTCAGGTCGGTGGGAAGGCGAGCACCGGCATCGAGTTGGAATCACAAAGTCTTTTTACATGGGGATTCATGAGGTCACCGTCGGACAGTTTCAGCAATTTGTGAATGCCACCACGTATCGGACCGCTGCTCAAAATGAAAGGAAAGGCGGCTTCGGTTTTGACCTGTCCCGAAGCCCTGTCAGGGGGCGATATGACCGACTCTTCAATTGGACATCGACGGGATATGAGCAGACGCAGCAGCACCCCGTGGCGAATCTTACATGGGATGATGCCAATGCATTTCTGGAATGGCTGAGTCGCGAGGAGTCAGTCCGGTATCGGCTGCCGACGGAAGCAGAGTGGGAGTACGCATGTCGTGCCGGGACGGACGCCACTTTTCAGAATGGGTCAAGTTCTGATGAAATCACCTCAATCGCGAATGTTGCAGACCTCAGCCTGAAAACCGCCGGAGTTGACGTTAATAAGGACCCGGGCTTCACTTTTGCGGCGACGGACGACGGCCATGTCTTTACTGCACCCGTTAGGAGTTTCCCGAAGAACGCATTTGGTCTTTATGATATGACGGGCAATGTGTGCGAATGGTGCAGTGACTGGTTTCAGGAAAATTACTACCTGGAATCTCCCGCTGTTGATCCTCAGGGTCCGGACAAGGGCGTTTTTCGGGTCCTTCGAGGCAGCGGATGGCAGGGTTCGGCGAGACACTCTCGATGCGCGAATCGCGCACGGTTTGAACCAGATTTTCGAGCCGATTTTCTTGGCCTGAGAGTCGTTCGGGAAGAGTTCCCAACGATCGCGGAGACATCCGTCTTGCCGCTGAAACCAGTACCGATTTCTGATGCCAGTCAGCGCTTCACGAATTCAGTCGGTATGAACATTGCGCATCTTTCGCCCGGTGAGTTTTTGATTGCGACGGGATGGGGGAAAGGCCGCACGAAGCGCGAGCATTCTGTTCAAATCAGTCGTCCATTTTTTCTTGGGACCTGTGAAGTCACCGTTGGGCAGTTTCATAGATTTGTGACTGAGACGGGCTACAAGACGACGGCAGAGACCGATGAACTGGGCGGACACGGATACGATGACAAGAGAAGGAGCATTTATGACAAGTCATTCAACTGGATGAATCCCGGGTTTCGTCAGAGTGATCAACACCCGGTAACGAATCTGACACGAATGGATGTGGAGGCGTACCTGCATTGGCTAAGGGCGAAAGAATCCCGGCAATATCGATTGCCGACAGAGGCAGAATGGGAATATGCCTGCCGTGCAAATGCCGAGCTTAAAGGTCCTCAGGAGGGAGAGGCCAATGCTGACGATCGGGCATTCTTTGAGGGACGACTTCACCACGATTCTTCTGGCGACCGCAGCGGCGCGTCGGCCAGTTTTAATGACGGCTATGTTTATACGGCCCCTGTAGGCCGCTATAGGTCCAATGGCTTCGGTCTGTTTGACATGACCGGCAACGTCTCAGAGTGGTGTTCTGACTGGTTCAGCGAACAGTCGTATCATATCACCCCATTTAGTGGACCAGTTGGCCCGCCGATTAATGATCCCGTTGGTCCACCGCTGGGCACCGAACGAGTGGTGCGTGGCGGTAGCTGGAGATGGTCGGCTTTTAAAGCTCAGAAGCCTCAGCGGTCTCATCAGGAACCAAGTTTCCGGTCTTCGGACCTTGGATTTCGCATTGCACTTGATGCGCCCGTTGAAGCAAAGTCCGAGAGTGGCGACCAAATGGCTGGTACTGCTCCCAATGTCGTCACTGAGCCCGCTGCTGACAAGATTCAGCCTGAAGGAAGTCTGGCGAATCCGGTCATCGTTCGACTAAACGAACCGTGGACGCACTTTTCAGTTGGAGGGAGCGGACGTTACTTCGTCTTTGATAAGCCGAACGCGGAAAGCCTCGTTGTGCTGGACATTACCACCGGCAAAGTGGTGCATGAAGTAAAACCGGTGCTCAACGACGTCATGTTTGCCGCTGGAGCGGAAGCCCTGTTTGTGGCAAGGCCGGCGCAGGGCACGCTTGAACGAATTAAACTTGGATCTTTCACGCGAGAGAAACTCTCTGGCCTGCCGGTCAAATCGCCTCCTTATGCACTCAAAATTGGCACTAACGCCGTCTCACCACTCTTTATTGCGTGTGAGTCAGATGCCTGCATCATCGACGGCCAGACGCTGGATCGGATTGGAGACGCGATTGGCGCGAGAGGTCAGCATGGATATGACTTTCTGCTGTCTGCAGACGGACAGACAGCGATCGGAATTGTAACGGGAGCCAGTCCTGTTTCATGGCAGCGCATGATTGTCGGAGAGCCTGGGACGCAGTCGTTCGGGTCGAGTTCCAGTTACGGCAGTAATTGGGGCAGACCGACCGCAGATGGAAGTCTGATTTTGATTGAAAAGCAGGAATGCGACAGGAATCTGCGCAGAATTGCAATGGGGTTGTTCGAGAAGGATCGATTACTGCCGACGGTCGATCCAAGGTACTTCCTCGCGGTTCGGTTCGACAGCGGAAGAGTGCAATGTCAGATCTGCAATGTGGCCGATCGTCGGACGATCTGCACGATCAACGATTTCGAAGACATGGAGCTGACCGAAAATACGCAAGAACACCTGTCCATACAAAAACGACTGAAGGAGGATGAGGATTCATCGTTCTGGTTTCTGCCAGATCTGAAATTATTCGTCACCCTCAACTGGGATCGACAACGAATTTCGATTTATCCGCTTGATCTTGAAGAGGTTTTGAAGAAGAAGGGTGACCCGTGGCTCTATGTGACATCGATTCCACCGTTGAAAGCTGTGCGAGGTTCCGAGCTGTTTCATCAGTTCCAGGCATTGACGAGTTTTGACAATGTCGAATACACGCTTGAGTCTCCGGTCGCCGGGCTGTCGCTTTCCCCACAGGGCGAACTGCGTTGGAAAGTTCCGATCGACTTCAAGCCGGAATCCGCAAGTCTGGTCGTGCGCGCCTTCGCCGACGATGTTGAGACCTTCGTTACATTTGAAGTGGCGGTTGAGAATTCGCCGGAACAGAAGGCCCCTCCGACGGAGAAACAAGCCATCGCCCCAATGGATCTGAAGACTCCTCGTAAGGAGCGTCCTTTTATTGCAAAGCGTGAGAAGCCTGACATCGTCGTCATTCTCGCTGAAAGCCTGCATTGGCCATTGCCAGCGCGGAACACGAGCAACCCCGAATTGCCAGGAATTGAGTTCCTGATGCGGGAAGGTGTCACCTTCAACAACGCCTTCGTTGCGGCAACTGTTCCCACGGCGGCCCGAGCCACAATCCTGACCGGCCAATGGCCGTGGCGTCTGGAAGGAGCAGCCAACTACATGGGAATGCTTCCGGAATCGGCTCCGACATTCATAGAGACCCTCCGCAATGCCGGCTACTACACAGGCTATAAAGGAATTCATTGGTCGCCCGGCCAAAAAGATCCGAGCCTACGTAAGCCAGTCGGTGACTACGACATGACAGGACACAATCAGTGGACGCCGAGCCGACGGCAGGCACAGTTATTCTGGTTCCCCGAATTCATGCCCGAACTTTTGAGAGCAAATCAGAGTGGTTCACTGACCGGCGACAATCTGGAGGTCCCAAAGCACTTGCCAGACGCAAAGGTGGTTCGCGGCGACATTGAGGCTTACCACCAGGAAATCAGTTTGTTTGACCGAAGTATATCCAACACCCTCTCGCGACTGCGCAAAGCTGAATCGCTCGAAAACTCTGTGGTCATTGTGACCAGCATTTTTGGAGCACGGCTGCCCCGCGGTCGAGGAAACCATTACGACTTCGGCACGCATGTGCCTCTTATTGTTTATTGGCCCGGCAGGATAAAACCAGGAACGGTTATTGACGAGTTTGTCAGCCTTGCTGATCTTGCTCCGACCATTTACGACATTACAGGAATTACGCCACCCAATGAACTCTCCGGTCATTCGTTGCTGCCACTCATTGATGGCGGTGACACAACGGATCGATCATTTGTCATTCATGGTCGTGAACGAAACATGCCGGGGCAGGAAGGCACTGATATGGGCGGCTATCCGACTCGTGCCATTCGCACAGAAGACTTCCTGTATATTCACAACTTTGCGCCTGATCGCTGGCCAATGGGAACGCCAGACGAATCAAAAGCTGCCATCCCGGGCTCCTGCCTCAGCGACTGCATCGACACGTCCACAAAGAGGTACATGTATGAGAATCGCGATCTGGATCAGCGACATAGAGAACTCTTCGACCTCTCATTCGGAAAACGCCCCGCCGAGGAGTTGTATGATCTGCGATCCGATCCTGAGCAAATTCTGAACGTCGCGACCAATCCTTCCTATTCGGAGCAAATGAAAACTCTCCGTGAGAAACTCTTTAAGCAGTTGAGAGATTCCAATGACCCCCGAGTGACGAACGAGGGACCGAATTTTGATGCGTTTGAATACACGGGTTGGAGGCCACCCGTTCTGGAAGAGAAAAACGAACTCTCAAAGTAATAGGCAATTTCGAGTCTTCGCGATTTTCTGTATCCCGAGTTGATTGTATCAGGCAGCGTGTCGAATCATTCGGCGACAAGTCCCTGACCTGTCGTCATATTGACGGCCGGCAATTAACCGTTTCTTCCCGAGCGAATGAATGGAAGACCCTAATCAATCGGTAGAAGTTTTGGGAAATGTTCGTCTTCGTGGGTAACACAGGACTTGCGGTTTTGCGTTAGATGCCGGTTCGTTTCACCGTACTCCGGTCACACCGCAAGATGTTTGGAATGATACGATTTCAGTGGAGTGCTATCACGGTAGTCTGTCATTGCGCGGGTTGAAACCGGCTAGTGATTTGCGGGTCAAAATCGGCCAGGGTTTGGACGAGTGGGTAGCGTTATTTGCTGGTTTTTCTGCTGTTCTTTTCGGTGTGACCGTGTAAGAGCTACAAGAACAGTATTGCCGGTCTTGTTCGTGCCCGACTACACAAGGCAATGGCTGCAATCTCCTTCGGCCGCCGTGTTGAAGACCGACAATGTGTTCCTTGCGACAGAATAAGATAGCTATCCCTTCCGTGAGTGGCGGCTGAAGTTCGCGATCTGAAAACCAGTCCCCCGAAAGGGACGGCAGCAAAACAGAGACATCGACAGCATGGCGTAGCATGTCGAAAACCGCACGAAAGACTGGGGGAAACGAAAAAACGCCGAGAGGGATGCTCTCGGCGTTCTTTGTAAACTTCCCGGTAAGCGGTAGTCCGCTGATTTTGAGAAAGTTTCCGGTAGGAACTCTCTTTAGAACCATTCGAAAAATGTCGCGTAGTTTTTGATGATGGAAGTCGTTTAAGCATAGTTGTTTATGTTTTGTTTAGTTTGGCAGGCCAATTGGCCGTCTGTTGGCCGTGACGGCTTACTGGCTTCCTGTTACGTCCCCCACGACTGTAAAAGATGGGTCGAATAATATAAGGCGCAAGCCACGGCGTGCCGCTCAGCACTGAAAGGGCGACATGTCTGTGAGTGACTCATGCAATCTTCACCCTGTCAGGCTATACTACTCGCCGGCAAGCGCACTTTTATCTCCATCTGACTCGATGCACATTCCGATCGAAATCAGATTCTGTGTCAGGAAGTTCGCATGTATCGCTCACGTGTTGTCCTTTTCGCTGTCTGCATAGCCTTTTCATCGGTCTGTTTCGCGGCCGACAGGCTTCAGTTCCGCGGGCCCAATGGCAGTGGCGTTACGAATGAGAGTATTACCCCGGAGAGTTAGAGTGCGGATGAAAACCTGCTTTGGCTGACGGCACGCTGTTGATCCGATCGAGCAAAACTCTCTACGCCATCGGCAGCAAGTGATCGCCTGCGGCAAGGGTTTCGCAAATTATCAATGACAGCCCGCCTTTACCATCGCGAAAACAGAAAGTCAGCTGGTGAGACTCGCTGGGGTCGAGTCAAAGATTCCAGGTGCCTCATTAACCGGTGCATCACCAGTGACTTCCATGCTCGAAGGTTTCTCCATTCATTGTGAGAACCCCCCGATGAGAACTCGCGGATGATCAGCCAAACCCATTTCTCAAGATCCTTATCCATTGTTGATTTTTTCGTTATTTTGGTGCCAGAAAGACCACATGCCAACGAATCCTTCCAGCCTGCTCGCCGCTCTGATCTGCATTACATGTATTGCACCCAGCGCATCGGCGAGCATCTTCATCGTGACGAACCTCAAGGATGCGGGGGCCGGCTCACTGCGCGCCGCAGTGGCCAGTGCCAATGAAACATCGGGGGTGGATGTAATTCGCTTCCGGGAGGATCTCAAGGGCAAAATCAAGCTTACCAGCGGTCAATTAGAGATTACGGGCCCGCTGACGATTGCGGGACCTGGCGAGACTCGGCTCACCGTGAGCGGTAGCAATGCCAGCCGAATCTTTATGATTCGACCTGAAGTCGATGTGTCTATCAAGGACCTCACCATTGCTGATGGCCGTAATATTGTTCAGGAGAGTATTTCCATACTCGTCACACGTGGCGGTGCTATCCTGAACGACGGCGGAAAACTAAATCTCTGCCGAGTAACAATGTACAACAATGTGACGATCGATAACGTCAACTCAGACGTTGTGGGCGGCGGCGCCATTGTTAATACGGGTCTTGCAATGCTGACCGCGATCAACTGCCAGTTCATCGACAACGTTGCCTTTGGCGGGAAACGTTACGCTTTTGGTGGCGCTATCGGCAACGTTACTGAATCGGTGGCGATCATTAAAGACTGTACGTTTACAGATAACCTGGCCACATCGGGTGTTACGAGTTATGGAGGGGCAATCGGCAATTTTGGAGGCAGTGAGTTGACTGTCATTGACTGCACATTTGACGAAAACGTCGCCCGCGGGATCGACTCCGGTGAGAAGGCATTTGGTGGCGCGATCGCCACTCGACCCGGAACCGTGGATGGTTCAGGGAGCCTGACGATGATCGAGAATTGTCTCCTCATCGCCAATCTCTCCATTGGTGCGATTGGTGGAGCCGGACAGTCTGGTGCGGATGCCGGCGGGGGAGCGATCTACAACTTCAATTCGACGCTTGTCACGGCATCGAGCACCCTGCTAGAGAATGAAGCGGAGGGTGGCAGTGGCGATATCATAGGAGGTAGCGCATACGGCGGCGCGGTCCTCGCGGCGGGCACGGGCTCAAGCCTCGCGAAACAGGTAGAGATAAGGCGCTGCCAGTTCTTCGGAAATATCGCTTCTGGTGGAAGTCCGGGGAGTGAAATTGCTGGCGTAGCTCTTGGCGGTGCGCTGCACAATACCTCGTCCTGCTGGATGGACCTTCGTGAATCAACGATCTCCGGCAACTGGGCGGTTGGTGGCCAGCATGGCCAGGGC
>CAIXQV010001268.1 GCA_903921605.1 uncultured Planctomycetaceae bacterium
ATCTGCAAAGAATTCTTCATCGCTGCAGACTTCGCCAAACTTTTGGCCCTGGTAGTTGAACTCAATCCCGTAGAGATCTCCGCTCCATTGGTAATCAAATGGCCCAAACAGCGTGAAGCGATTCACAATCCAGAACTTGTCTTCGTTCAGTATGATTTCATTGGGAACTGAACGTGACACCAGAGTACTCTCCCAAGCCGAATGTAACGATTTTTAAGAAGCGTAAACAAAAAGGTTGCAGCGATCTGATGAACGGCTGCAGTACGATCGCGTTTCGTCCGAAAAGAGGACAGACCATTTCCGACCCCTGGAAAGACGGGGATTTTATTGAATGCAGGGGATTATACGGGGTTGACAAGGGATTCCCTGTCTGATTATCAAACGCGTGAAATGGGCGTCAGAAATACGTAAACGTTAAAGACACGGGACTTACACGAGGTTACTGGTCATGGTTTTGACTCTGGAAGCAGGCGAAGTCACAGAGAAAGACAGTTTTTCGGTCTTCGCCGGGATCGAACAATTTGATTCGGTTGCAAGTCCTCGCCTCCGTGGTGATGACGACGATGACTTCGCCGACGAAGGCTTCGCCGACGAAGAAGTCGAAGACGACGAAGATGATGAATTCGACGACGAAGGTGAAGACGACTTCGACGACGATGAAGATTTCGAAGACGACGACTTCGATGACGACGAAGACGATGACTTCGATGACGATGATGAAGAAGAAGCTGAAGAAGAAGAGGCTGAAGAAGACTTCTAACGGAGGCCTTTTGCTCAGCCACTGTCCTCTATCGCTTTCCACGAAGCGATGGTGGTGCTAATGAGTATTCCCACTGTTTAACCCGATTCCGACGGCAAGGCTGCCAATGTGCAACGCCCCGCCGATGGACTCGGGTTAAATTCTTTGAGGACAGTTCGTCATTCATGTGAGCCGTCGTTTTTTACTCACATCATTTATTTCGAGCATCATTGTTCAGGATCCTGCTGACACAAAGGATCCGAAGCCGGGAGAAAACTTGTGGACGGACTATGGGAAGAGATTCAGGAAGCCAAATCATGGCTGGCAGCTCGATGGAACAAAACGCCTCGCGCCGGCTTGATTCTGGGAACCGGTCTCGGTGGACTGGCCACTCGAATCCAAACCGATGCAGAGTTCTCTTATTCTGAAATTCCGCATTTCCCTCGTTCCACAGCGCCGTCGCATGCCGGCAAATTGCTCTGCGGAACGCTCGAGGGAATCCCGGTCATGGCGATGGAAGGTCGATTCCATTACTACGAAGGCTACTCTCTTCGGCAGGTCACATTCCCGATTCGAGTCATGAAGGCTCTTGGTGCAGACACATTAGTGCTGACCAGTGCCGTCGGAGGAATGAATCCTCAATACGCGCTCGGCGACATCGTCGTTCTCGAAGACCACATCAACCTGATGCCCGATAATCCTCTGCGCGGCGTCAATGATGACCGACTGGGCCCACGCTTCCCCGATATGAGCCAGCCCTATGACCGCAAACTGGTTGAGCAAGCGCGGTTGATTGCCCTGAAACTTGGCATCTCCGCACACAAAGGTGTTCTGGCGGCAGTTCCCGGCCCTAACCTGGAAACTCGCGCAGAATATCGAATGCTCCGCACCATCGGAGCGGATATCGTCGGCATGTCGACCGTTCCAGAATGCATCACCGCAACACATGCCGGCCTGAGAACTGTGGCGTTTTCAATCGTCACCGACATGTGCCTGCCGGATGCTCTTGAGCCTGCCGACATCGAAAAGATCGTGCGTGTCGCAGGAGAAGGCGGCAAGCGACTCGAACAAATCCTGCTCGAACTCTTTCGCCAACTTTAGAGCCAAAAAGGTTCAGCCTTTTTTAGAGTTATCATTTCTCGACTTCGTAGCGGGCAAAAAATGTTAGGGCAAAAAAATGTCGGCATTTTTTGCCCTGACATTTTTCTGCCTCAAAACTCCTTGCTTTCCTCACTATTACTCGGCCGGCGGTACAGGCGCTGGAACGAATTCCTCAGCGGGCTCAAGCTTCGCACTGCCGGAGGTCTCCAGATCCTCAGGCGGCTTCTGCTCGGCAGCAGGTTCAGGAGTTGCACCCTCTGGACTGGCAGGTGGCAGCTCTGCAGTCGCAGCTTCATGAGAAACCTGGTCTACCGTTTTCTGCTGAGTCTCAATGTCTTTTGCGTCGGCCAACTGCTTCTCAAGCACCGCCGGATGCACATAACTATGACGGTCACCCATCGATAGTGGTTTGATTTGTCGAGCGACCTTCTTCTCAAACGGCGGGTTGACTCGATTGCCCGCCAGAGTTACGCCATTGTAGACACTGCCACGAGTCAATGGGCCAACACCCAT
>CAIXQV010001269.1 GCA_903921605.1 uncultured Planctomycetaceae bacterium
AGCATCGCAATTCTGCGAGCCTATTTCAGGATCTTCACCGGTCGAAAATTCGAGACCTCTGTCATGCTGCGTTCGCGTCCTTCGGAACGTTTTGCTGTTACCGTTCTGACCATTCTGGTTCTGGGAGGAGGTCTTTGGCCGCAACCAGGAGTTGCTTCAAGGCACCACGCGGCTATGGAACTGATGGATCACCGGGATCGTTATGCCAATGAACGAGAAGCCGTGATTGTGCCCGAGACGGAGACTGACCAGGAGAAAGAAACAGAAGAAAAAAGCGACGAAAAGGCTCAGGCCACACATGCCGTCAAGATCATTACAGCCCAACGTTTGATGGCCGCCAAGAACGCGGACGTCAAAAAACCGCTTGTCAACGACAGGATTTCAGGCTCAGGACGAGAACCGCCAGCTGATCTGAATTAATTGCCCGGAACTCGGGAAGAATCAATTGAATTTCAGAATCATCTGGTTGTACTTCTTATAGCAAACTGTGTCAGACAAGGTCTTTATATGAGTCATTCTTCGACAGATCAAAAAGTCACACCCGAAAGCTCGCAGGCTGTTTGGCAACAGGATCTGCTGGCTTCCCTGGTGGTGTTTCTCGTGGCGCTTCCCCTCTGCATGGGGATTGCTCTGGCCAGCGGTGCTCCGGTTGCCGCAGGGCTTGTGACCGGCATCGTGGGTGGTCTGCTGGTCGGTACATTTGCCGGATCACCATTGCAGGTCAGTGGCCCGGCCGCTGGACTCACAGTCATCTGTGGCGAGATCATTCGCCAGAATGGCATGCAGGCATTTGGTCTGGCTGTGTTGTTTGCCGGGATCTTCCAATTAGTGGCAGGAATCTGCCGACTGGGCCAATGGTTTCGAGCCGTGTCGCCTGCTGTTATTCACGGGATGCTCTCAGGAATCGGAGTGCTGATTCTGTGTGGCCAGTTGCATGTCCTTGTTGACGAACGGCCTCGCGAGACGGCGATGAAGAACATTGCAGCCATCCCCCAAAGTCTTGCGACTGGACTGGCGATGCCAACATGGGATAGCCCTAAAATCCGACATGACAGGATTGAACTCCTGCGAATGTCCAATGCCCTGGGAACTCGACAACGCACATTACGAGGAAATGTTGATCGCAGCTTGAACCGGCTTAAGATTTCAGATGTGCAGGAAGACATTGTTGAAGCTCCTGCCGTGAATCCAACGCTTGTCACAACCGCACTGAGACCTTTTCAGGATGAGCAAAAGGCCATTGGTGCTGAGCTGGACGCCATCACCGCGCGGGCCGAAGCGTCTGCGATTGTGAAAGCGGGTGGAGCGGCTGCTGAGACATTAACCGCTCAGCTCACTGCCGCACGGAAAAAACTGGAGACCGCATCCACAGGTCTGGAAGGCGATGCCGCGGAGGCGGTCTCACATAGTCAGAAAGAGGCGGCTCAGGCTTTGGAAGCATTGACAGCGGGCCTCAAGAGCCATGACTGGGCCGGCAAGATCGGATTGCTCGCGGTGCTGGTAATCTTTGTCTGGCAGTTCCTGGCCAGAGGGAAGCTCAAGCTGATTCCCGCACCTCTGCTAGCCATCGTCGTGGCAACGACCGCAAGTCAGTTGCTGCAGGCACCAATTCTTTATGTGGATGTTCCCGGAAATCTGTTGAGCGGGCTCACAATGCCCACGGCCGACACGTTCTCCGAATCTCCGCTCAAAAGTCTTCTCATCGCCGGAGCGGTGCTGGCCATTGTCGCCAGTGCTGAAACGCTGCTGTGTGCGACGGCTGTGGATCAGATGCACCGAGGACCGCGAACTCGCTACGACCGAGAACTGTCTGCACAGGGTGTTGGTAATATCGTCTGCGGATGTCTCGGAGTTCTCCCGATGACCGGCGTGATCGTACGTAGTGCGGCGAATGTTCAGGCTGGTGGAAAAACTCGAATGTCCGCTGTTCTGCACGGCTTATGGCTGCTGCTGTTTTCGGTGGTGCTGGCTCCGGTTCTGCGGCTGATTCCCACAGCAGCTCTCGCCGGGATTCTGGTGTTTACCGGTTTTCGGCTGATCGACTTCAAAGGGTTTATTCATCTGTGGAAAGAGAATCGAATTGAAGCGGCGATTTTCCTGATCACTATGATTGTGATTGTCGTCGACGATCTGCTGACCGGAGTCATCACCGGGATTGTTTTATCCGCTGTCAAATTGCTGGCACGTTTCTCACAGCTTGATGTTGAGGTGGATGATGTTTCGCTGGCAACTGACGGCCCGAAGACAGTCATCAAGCTTGTCGGTGCTGCCACGTTTCTGCGGTTGCCTAAGCTGGCTTCAAGACTCGAAAAGGTCCCCGCCGGAGCGGATTTACATGTAGACGTCAGCGAAATGGACTACATCGACCGAGCCTGTATGGAACTGCTTCAGAACTGGTCACGACAACACGCAGCGACCGGCGGGCGTCTGACGATCGACTGGGATTTGCTGAATAACCGTTTTCAGACACGGAAACCTCGTCCCGGACATTAGTCGTCAGCCGATGAGCCAGTTTTTATCTGGCAGTGGATCCTGCGAATATCGCGAATCGATTCTTGCAGGGAATACTTCTGTCTCTGAAGTTCCGCAGGAAGACTCGTCGCTTCAAAAGTGTACGAGCAGCGTTTTCAACGCTAAAACGAGGACTTCCCACGCCTCGACCATCAAATTAGACTTCGGGCCGAGGGACCGAACGGACCAAGGACAATCGAGTTCATTCGGCAAGTATTGGCAGTGCCTTGAATAGGCAAGC
>CAIXQV010001270.1 GCA_903921605.1 uncultured Planctomycetaceae bacterium
GACCAAAAGTCACCAGACGACGAACCACATCTTCCATCAACGTCACCAGACGATGGTAACGTTCATGGACCGTGATCTTCTGATTGCGCCAGGAAGAAAACGGATGAGTCGCGGCCCACAGCAGACGAATCCCCATCGGATGAATAATGGCTTCCAGATCCGCCAGTTTCTGACGCAGGTCATCCCCCGCTTCTTTCACGGTCCGACAGATCCGTGTGTTGATCTCCACATAGCACTGCATCAGTTCCGGCTTGACGGACTCGCGCATGTGAGGAGGCAGTGCGGTCATCAACTGATCGATGCAACTGGTCAGGCCCAGCTCACGAGAATCGATCAACTGCAGTTCAATCTCCACGCCGATCGTGGGGCTGGCATTGGGTGTAAATCGCATCACCGTCATCAGAACTCTTTCCTGAACAACGACTGCTCTGTGGAGTGTTCGTCCTGCAACAGGGCAAAATCAGCAGAGAAACAGGTAAGGAAAAATCGCCGCTTCAGACAGCCGTTCACTCACTCAGGGGCCATTAGCGACAATACCAGCGCGGCCCGTGAAATGATTCGCGCCCCAAGCGATATCGCCCTCTCATCCACATCAAAGATCGGCGAATGCAGCATCGGCCACTCCCCTTCACCGGAGGCACATCCCAGACGAAACTGAGAGCCTCGCACATGGTCCAGGTAAACCGCGAAGTCTTCGCCACCCATACTCGGCTTATCGATGATCGTCAGATTCTGCCCGCCCAAAACCTGGATGGCAGATGCTTCGTAAGCTGACGTGACAGTGACGTCGTTCACGACGGAACCAAGTGGACACAAAAACCGGACGTCAATCGTATTTCCCGTGGCTGCCGCCAAACCGTCGCAAGTTCTTTGAATGGTATCCATTACCGCCTGACGGTTGACTCGATCGGTCGATCTTAGAGTTCCCGTGATCTCCACGACATCCGGAATCACGTTTGACGCGGATCCACCATGAATCGTGCCCATCGTAAACACTGTCGGATAGAGCGCGTCGGCGCGACGAGGCACCGTCTGGTACAACGTGGATACCAGAGCAGCAGCGGCCGCCAGAGGATCTGTCGTGTGTTGCGGCCGCGCGGCATGTCCTCCTTTGCCTCGAACACTGATTTCGACTTCATCCACCTGAGCCGTCAATACCCCGTAACGAATTCCAACTTTGCCCACCGGAATCGTAGGGTCTACATGAAGGCCAAGGATTGCGGACACATCTTTCAGTGCGCCGTCTTCGACCATCCAGGCCGCGCCTTCGGCCGTCTCTTCGGCGGCTTGGAAAATAAAACGCAGCCGCGCGGATGGTACTTCTGAATCCGGCAGCCGTTTGGTCAGATTCGACAACATTTCGGCAACAGCCAAAACAATCGTCGTATGAACATCGTGGCCACAGGCATGGGCAAGGCCCGAACAGGCCGACGCGTACGGTGTCGACTTGCGATCCTGCATTCGTAGCGCATCAATATCCGCGCGAACCGCTATCAGTGGAGCATTCGCCGCCGGCGAACCAAGAACCAGATCGGCGATCACTCCCACGCCACGATCCGGAACTCGTCCCGAAATCCCCAGCTCCTTAAGCCGCGACACGATATGCGCGGTCGTTTCGCGTTCCTGCCCGCTGGGCTCAGGCTTGGTATGCAGCGCGCGACGATGCTGGATCCAGTCGGCCTGACAACTTTCAGCCATCCGGTCCAGCAGCAGCTCAAACGGAACAATTCGTTCAACATCCGCAGGAGATACTCGCCAACCCATATCGGAAATCTCTCGCATCGTTTCTCCTCAGTGACTGTCCGGCGAACTCAAACCGCCAGCGTGGATCATTGTCCTGCTGGAACAATCGAGTTCGTTCGGATTTTGATCCGGCGTCAATATCTGTTACCGGCCGGGAAATCTTGACTGCACAACGATTCTGGTCAAGAGGTCAATCCTCTATTCGCAAAACACTCGGCACAATCGCCGAGCCCCGCACAATCAGACATTTCGCCCCAACCGGAAAACTCCTACTGGATGTTTGTCTGCACTCCTGTCGTCAAAAAGAAGGTGTCTCAGGCAGGATTCGGAGTGATGTAGAGTTTTCGCAACATCATGTGTGATCTTGCGCCGTTCGGGCTGAGGAAATGAGTATGTCCGTTGTTGCAGAAAAGCCGGAAATGACAGAGTCTCCGCAGCCACTTCCCTCGCCAGAACTTCCTGATGCCCGAGTTCTGGAAGACAAGACGCCGGAATGGATGCGATGCACCCCGGCCTCCGTAATCTTCACGACTCTGATCGGTCTGGTCTTCATTATGATGGCCAGTCGACCTCTGTGGCATACCGATCTCTGGGATCACCTGAACTACGGCGATCAGATTCTGAGAACCGGAGTCGTCTCGTCCACGGAACCTCTCATGCGGCTTTGCCGTGGCGTTTCCATGGTC
>CAIXQV010001271.1 GCA_903921605.1 uncultured Planctomycetaceae bacterium
CGATCTGGTTGCATGCAAAATGAAACGACCGGCACCATTTCGTGCCGGTCGTTTTGCATTTACAGCCGGAAAATGTGCGTGCAAGCGTGACAGTCTACTTTTCGTCGCTGGCACAAACCCACTCTGCCAGTGTGGTTTCGTAAGTCAGCAGTTCTTCCGGGCGGAAATAGACGGCGAGTTCTTTCGCTGCCGCTTCGGTGCTGTCGCTGCCGTGAACTAGGTTCATTTGCCGACTAACACCGTAGTCACCACGAATTGTTCCGGATGGTGCTTGGCGACCATTGGTTGAGCCCATCATCGCGCGGACGACTGAGACTGCCTCGGGACCTTCGAGTGCCAGTGCGACAACGGGTCCCGACGTGATGAACGATTCGAGGAGCGGGTAGAAACCCTTGGTGACGTGTTCCGCGTAGTGCTGCTTCGAAAGCTCAGGTGTGACTCTTAGGAGCTTTAGACCAACAACTTTTAAGCCTTTTCGTTCGAAGCGGCTGTAGAGTTCGCCCACCAGGCGACGCTGGACTGCGTCAGGTTTGAACAACACAAGAGTTCTTTCGGTAGCCATTCGATTCAAGTTCCTCAGAAAAACACACTTTGTGCAGCAGTGCTGCGTTTCGGTTTCGGGCGGCAAGTTAGTGAATGCTGGTCGTGAGGTGCAAATCGAGTTGAGGCTACTGCCGTTGACACTCAGGTTGAGATGTCTCTTATCACAAAGTTCGTGTGGCAGATGAACTGCAGTCGTTACTCGGCGTCGATGAATTGTGCTCGAAGGATGTGTGATGAGTTTTAGTTCGTCCGAATTAGCCCGTTTTCGTGAACAGCTAGGTGATTGGTATCTACATCACGCACGAGATCTGCCTTGGCGTCGGACTGGAGATCCATACCGAATTTGGATTAGCGAGATCATGTTGCAACAGACGACGGTGACGGCTGTTGTTCCGTATTTTGAACGATTCATCGCTCGATTTCCGGCCGTTGCTGAACTTGCTGCGGCGTCGCAAGACGAAGTTCTTCGGTATTGGGAAGGACTGGGCTACTACAGCCGCGCGAGAAATATTCATAAGACGTCACAAATCATTGTGGCCCAGCACGGCTGCGTGTTCCCACGGGCGGTCGATGAATTGTTGGAGTTACCAGGCATTGGCCGATACACGGCAGGCGCAATTGTCTCGTTTGCTTTTGATTTGCGTGCTCCCATTGTCGAAGCCAATACGCTTCGGCTGTATTCGCGGCTTATTGGTCTCTCTGAGAACCCTCGCAGTAGTAGCGGTCAAAAGAAGCTGTGGGAATTTGCCAATCAGATCGTGAGTGATAAGAACCCTGGCGCGTTCAACCAGGCGCTGATGGAGTTGGGAGCTTTAGTCTGCACTCCGAACGATCCCAAATGTGCTGAATGTCCCGTTCAATTCGCATGCTCGGCAGCGAGAAGTGGGTCTCAGGCGAAAATTCCGGTGCCGAATGAGCGACCAGAGGTCACTTCGGTAGTCGCATTCTCCATTGCCGTTGAATCTGGTGGCAAATATTTGCTGAGAAAGAATCCCAACGGTGAGCGCTGGGCAGGGTTATGGGACTTCGTGCGATTTGAAGACGAAGTTGCGGCATCGCTGATGCCGAAAGCTGAGCTAAAGGCCGAGATCGTCGTGCCTCGCAAATTGGTAATGCGTTTGATAGACGGTGTGCGAGAGCGCGTGCAGGTCGATGCGAGTGATATGCGATTTGTGACGCAACTTACTCACAGTGTCACTCGGTATCGAATTCGATTGCAGTGCCTTGTTGCGGCGACTTCATCTGTCTGCGCCGAAACTGACGATTTACGTTGGGTGGCGCCGGATCAATTTGAATCATTCCCATTATCAGTGACCGGACGCAAATTGGCGAAGCTTATCGAGGGCATGCTGCCGTGAGGACCATCTCGACGCGCATGGCAGGGTTGCCAAGAAGTGCTTGAACGCAAGCCCTTGATGGCGCGTGACCGGCGGGAACCCACTCGTCCCACAGTTCATTCAAGATGGATGCATCGGTGATTTCTCGCAGATAGATCATGACTTGGATCAATTGAGTTTTGTTGCTGCCGATCTGTGCCAATCGCTCTTCAATCAACTGCAAGGTTTGAGCGATTTGTCCGCGAGCGTCCGCTTGAACGTCGGCAGGCACTTCTACGAAGTAGGCTGTGCCATTGTGAAGGACGGCGTCTGACCA
>CAIXQV010001272.1 GCA_903921605.1 uncultured Planctomycetaceae bacterium
GTGGCTTCGGGACGGACATGGACATAGACCACAGTGCCGACCTGCTGAAGGCGGCCGGAGATGGCGGTCACTGGGTGACCATGCGTGGCACGCCCGTCTACATCGACGGCGAAGGGAATGCGACGAAGGGACCGGCATGGGTGAACTCCAAAAAGCAAAGGTTCCACGCCTCACGGCCAAAGTCCAGCGCCAACCGTATGAACCCGACATCAGCCATCGAGATGCAGGGGACTTCTCACCTTCGTAACGCCGTCCGAGAGCACGCTGCCGCCCATGGGATGACCACTACCACACAAGGCACGACGGAAACACATACATCCCCAGATGGCTCTCAGATCGTGGTGACCAAACGGGATAACAAGTACCACGCCACATTCCATGTGGGTGCCGAGCCGTCGACTCAGCAGGCAGCTGAACCCAACGCCACGCCAAAAAATGGTCTCGAACCATTCCTGGAGAAGCAGGAATACTCTCGATTGATCATTGCACATGACGCGAAAGCCCGAATCCGACAACTCCGCTCTGTATACAACCTCAGCGAAGATGAAACCGAGGCGGCTCACCAGTTGGCACAAATGGCGGGAGCTCATTCCGGATCAACCGTGACAATCTCGAATTCTTGGAATGGCGGAGTCAGCGTGAATTGGTCAAACACTGCTGATTATTGCTCGGCCTCAAGAACAATTGATCCGCACGGACATCAACATAACGATTCTTTTTTCATTCGCGCAGAAGGACAAGGCAACGGCACCGGCACTAGAATGGTCGCTCGAGTGGTGGCGAATGGACTGGAACGCGGTCTGAAGAAACTGGACACCCAGGCTTGCCGGTCAAGCACGATGAACGGGTATTACACCTGGGCGACTCTCGGCTTCGATGCTCCACTGCAAGGAATCCGCACTAAAGACCCGGCAGGACTGCGGACAAATTTCCCGGATGCCAAACGCGTCTCTGACCTCATGCTGACCACGGGCGGTCAGCAGTGGTGGAAGGAGCATGGCACCACGTTTGAGGCCGAGTTCGATCTCAAAGAAGGTTCGATTTCCAGAAAAATTCTTGAAAAGAAGGTAAAAAGAGACAATGAACGACAACAAGCGACCAGAACAAGGGACGCAGCCTTCAATGCCGCCACAGCGGCAGCAAGAGCAGTCTCCGCGACCATTACCCGCGACTCTTCAGGAAGCGGAGGAACCCGGCATGACTCCGGAAGAGTTGGCGGACGCAGAGGACGCCTGCCTGGAAGTTGGACGGGAGATAGCGGCCGAGAAGGCAGCCAGGTCCTGAATGATCAGCAGGACGCCACGGATGCGAGTCCCCAGACCAGCAAGGCGGCCGGGCTGACAACCACTTCCGGAGAAGCGGGAGGATTTGCTGTAACCCAGAACAGATACGCCAAGGAAGATGATCAGTGGATGGCCAAGTCCATGGAACTCGCTAACGTGTTCGACGAACTCTACGGAGACATGTGATGCCGTGGTCAGTGCTCAGGGACATCAACCCACGGGAACGGGTCACAGTCGCTGAATTCGAACGCAGGATCCAAAAACTGTCA
>CAIXQV010001273.1 GCA_903921605.1 uncultured Planctomycetaceae bacterium
ACTGCGAACCTGATCATAAATCCGAATCACGTATTCACCCAGAATGGAGATCCCCAGTGCATTCAACGCGCCGAAGAACGACGCGGTGATGATCATTGAGGTCCAGCCGGGGATCGCCAGTCCGGTCATCATCTTGTGCCAGAGGACAAATCCAATTGAGCCGGCGCAAACGCTGGCCGAGACTGCTGCGATCACGTAGAAGAACTTCAGCGGGAATCCGGAGAAGGAGAAAATCGCCGTCTTGGCAAGGCGAAAAAGTCCTCGCAGGGAAACTCGTGGCTGATCGTCGTGCCGTGCGGCTCGTTCTACAGCAACTCCCGTCTGATTGAACCCCGCCCAGCTTCTCAGGCCCGGAAAAAATCGATCACGTTCCGGAAGCTGAAGCAATGCGTCGACAACCTTGCGATCCATCAGTCCGAAGTTACCTGCATCAGCCGGAATCGGGCTGTCAGCAATCGAATTCAGGACTCGATAGAAGCTGTAGAATAGAAAACGCTTTCCTGCGCTTTCCTTCCGATTGACTCGCTGCGCATAGACGACGTCGTAACCACTTTCCCATTGATCAAGGAATCGAGGAATCGCCCTCGGATCATCCTGCAGATCAGAGTCCATGACAATGACAACATCGCCCGAGCAATACTCAAGCCC
Organism: uncultured Planctomycetaceae bacterium; assembly: GCA_903921605.1. The sequence goes on from CAIXQV010001273.1 coordinate 649, forward strand.
GGCCTGAACCGCCGGCTGATGTCCGAAGTTTCGCGACAAGTGAACCACGACGATGTGATCATCGGCTGCAGCCAGAGCATTCAGTTGGTCGCGTGAGCCGTCTTTGGATCCATCGTTGACGTACACAATTTCAAACTGCAGGAAATCATCCTGCATGACTTCCACGATCTGCCGCGTCAGTTCACTCAAAATCGCGACTTCATTAAAAACCGGCAGCACTACGGAGACGACAACTGATCGTCGGTCCCGTTGCTCAGAGGGAAACGGCATAATCATTTCTGCAGAACTCCCGCCAGCGAAAGCCCCGTTGGTACTCCCAGGTGTTTCAAACACCATCGTTCAGCGGCTGCTGCTGTCAGCAAAGCACGATTGGTGAATTCAGAAACGTGTGGAAAGTCAGGCTGCGTACGTTTCGGAAACAATTTCTCCCAACCTCTGACAGCAACCGCTGCAGGCATGGTGAAACTGTTCCAATAATTGAGCCATGAAACTCGAAAGTCGGCCGCATTGGCATGCTGCCGAAATTCCTTGACGGTGTAGCGACGATAATGCCCCAGCTGCTCATCCCAGCGACTGAAAAGCCACGGATGAGCCGGCACAGTAACGATGACGGCTCCTCCATCTTCAAGAGCCGCATGCGCGTGTCGCAGGACTAATGCAGGATCTTCAACGTGTTCAAGCACGTCCAGTAGAACGACGGCTCTCAGAGATTTTGGATCAACCGGCCAGGGCTTGCCAAGGTCGTGTACGCGGACATCTTCGATGCCGCGGTTGCGGACATGCTGGACGGATTCAGGCATCAGGTCAAAGCCCGTGACGTCATAGCCCAGTTGATTGAATTCAACAAGATTGCGACCTGATCCGATTCCGCCTTCAACCAGTCGCCCCGGAGCCGGACAGTATTTTTCAAGCAGACTGATGACGAGCTGCCGCTTGGCAACATGCCACCAATAGCTGTCTTCCAGAGTAACAAGTTCCTGCAGGTGACTGGGATCCATGTGATGCTGCCTGTCGGGTGTGCGTCATGACAACAGGACGCAGCGGCTGCAGAATGGCAGCAGAAACTGGCCCGTAAAGAAGGATGACGGTTGAATGCTCAACCATTGGAACTTAGCACACAGAACGGGATGGTGAGTTTTTGCAACACATACGTAAAGGCTTACCCGCTGGTCCGCTGTTAAAGTGTGCCGGTTGTGCAGAGCTTCCGCATCCTGCCGCCACTTTATTCCTGCGTCGCTTAAGGATAACGACTCGCTCACCAACTAGTGAGATTCTCTCACCGATCGAATGTCCGAGGTGCTTGGTTTGTCGGATTCGCGCGGATCGACTAAGACTTGTCACATCCACCGCTTCTGTAGATCCAGAATCTCCCGCCTTCGAAAGAATGCTGCTGATGTCATCCGACCTGAACTCGCGTGAAGTCATTACCGTACTGGGCACGATGTCGCCTGATCAGATGGGAGTCACCCAGACTCACGAACATCTGATCCTTGATGCCATGGGGCATTATCCCAACTACGAATATGTGATCGATGATGAAGATCTGGTCGCTAACGAAGTGCAGGAGTTTCTCAGTCGTGGCGGCAAGACGATTTGCGATGTCACGCTGGATGAAATTGGACGGAACCCCGAGGCTCTGGTCCGACTTTCAAAACGAACAGGGCTAAATGTTTTGATGGGATGCGGTTGGTATCGCGAATTCAATTATCCAAAGATCGTCGAAGAACTGACCAGCCGCGAACTGGCCGATGTGCTTGTTAAAGAGATTGAAGTCGGGGTCCGCGACACCGGAATTCGGGCGGGATTCATCGGTGAAATCGGGACCGGTCGACACTTTGTCAAGCCGGGCGAGGAACGAGTGTTCCGAGCCTCCGCGCTGGCTCAGGCACGCACAGGCGTTGCGATCACGACGCATACGACTCGCTGGGGAACTCTGGCGATGGAGCAGATCGCCATGCTGGATGAGTTCGGGGCCGACATGAACAAGGTCATTATCGGTCATCTGGGTGACCGCATCGGCGTTCATCATTTGCTGCCGATCGCGGAGAAGGGTGTTTATCTGGAAGTCGATAACATCGGCTACATCGATTATCAGCCCGAATACGTCCGCGCTGACAATGTGGCGGCGTTGGTCAAGGAAGGGTACGGGCATCGAGTTCTCCTGTCAGAAGATATCTGTACGCTGAAACATCTGAAGTATCAGGGCGGAAAAGGTTACGGCTATCTGCTGGAGATATTCGTCCCGATGTTGCGGGATCGCGGAATTACGGACGAACAGATTCATCAGATGCTGGTCACGAATCCTGCTGAGGTCTTCTCGAGGGCTCGCCGCAATGACGTCTGATGTTTATTCGCGATTCGGGATTCAGCCCGTTATCAATTGCGTCGGGTATGCGACTCGTGTGAGCGGCAGTTGCCCGCATCCGGATGTGATTGCCGCCATCGCATCCGCCAGTAGTCGCTATGTCGAGATCGATGATCTGCTGACGGCTGCGAGCCATGTGATTCAGGAAGCGACAGGCGCTGAAGCGGGAATCATCACGTGCGGCGCGGCGGGCGGTTTGACCCTCGCGGCGGCGGCGTGTCTGGCAGGAAGCGACCCGGACATCATGGATCGGCTGCCGGATGTTTCCGGATGTGCTCGCAATGAAATCATATACCCCCTGCCCGGTCCGTTTGATTACGATCATGCGATTCGCATGTCCGGTGCAAAGACGATTTTCGTGGATTATCGAGCCCCCGACGCATTGGCTCAGATCAATTCCCTGATTACGCCACGCACCGCCGCGATTGGATTTGTCTGGATGGGGGTGAATGAGCAGCCAGGTTTTGATGATCTTGTCCAGCTCGCGCACCAGCATGGTCTGCCTGTGATTGTTGATGCTGCTTTCGCGATGCCGCCCGTAACAAACCTGACTTCGTTCATTCGCCGAGGTGCGGATCTGGTGGCGTACAGTGGAGGAAAACATCTTGGCGGACCCCAGGCATCCGGAGTACTGTGCGGGCGCAAAGATCTGATTCGCAGCGCGTGGGTTCAGATGGTGGATATGGATGTGCGCGGCGGAACGTGGTCGCTGCAGCATTGGGTGGATGCTGGCTGGATTAGTCGAGCCCCCCGGCATGGACTTGGGCGTTCCATGAAGGTCAGCAAAGAATCGATGATTGGGCTGATGGTGGCTCTTCAGAGATATCGTGAACGAGATCATGGGGCCGAATACTCCCAATGGCTTCATTCGGTCAATGAAATCTACGATGGCCTGAAGGATCTCTCTTCGCTGCGGATCACTCGACTTGAACAAGCCGCGAGCGGGCAACCCTATCCATTGTTGGTTATCGAACCCGGCCCCGGGCCTTCTCCGATGACCGCCAGGGATCTCCAACTGGCGTTGCGCAAACTGCCGAGGAAAATTCTGTTGGCGGAAGATGAGGTCACACCGGACCGTGCTTACTTGTTTACTCAATGTCTGCAGGATGGTGACGTACAGGAAATTGTGCGATCGATTCGCCAGGTTGTTTTGGCTCATCAGCAGGGAGCAAATTCATGAGTGCCGATGCGACTCTGATTCGGAACGGGCGGGTTTACGACGGCACCGGCGCGGAGGCTCAACGGGTCGATGTCCGAATTCGGAACGGCGTGATTCAGGAGATCGGGCCTGATCTGCCGTCACAAGGCGAGACGATCGTTGACGCAACGGGGCTGCTGGTTTGTCCTGGCCTGATCGATCTGCACGTCCATGTTTTCAGCGGAATTGGGCTCTATTCGATTGATCCTGTCGAAGCGGGTTTAAGAACTGGCGTGACGTCAATGCTGGATACCGGCACGGCCGGCGCGCTGACTTATCCCAACATGTCACGGTTCATTCTTCCGGCCGCCGAGGAAGATGTCTTTACGCTGCTCAATATTTCCATGATTGGAGCCATTCAGGGGCATCCGGATTTTCCGCC
>CAIXQV010001274.1 GCA_903921605.1 uncultured Planctomycetaceae bacterium
GCAGGTGTCACAGCCTTCATGACGCGAAATTCGGAGTTCTCGTTTGCAGCCGTTAAACGCCTCCGGCAAATCAATTCGCACCGTCGCCTGAAGTGATTCACCGCGAGAAGCTCCTGAACGGGTGCCGCCTCCGCGACGACCACCGCCACCACTTCCGCCAAATCCAAAGCCTTCGAACAGATCTCCGAACGCGCTGAAGATGTCGTTGACATCATTAAAACCGCCGCCCCCGCTAGCGCCTTTGACGCCAGCATGGCCATGGCGATCGTAGCGAGCACGCTTGTCGGCATCGTTCAGGACTTCAAACGCCTCCGAGGCTTGTTTGAACTTATCAACAGCCTCTTCATCATCCGGATTGCGGTCCGGATGATATTTGAGAGCCAGTTTTTTGTAGGCCTTCTTCAGTTCTTCCGGCGACGCATTCCGCGCCACTCCGAGAACTTCATAATAATCACGCTGCGCCGCCATCATGATGAGCCGAAGAAGGTTTTTGCAGAGAGGGCGCAAGGCCCGGCCAGTAGTAATGTTTAAATGAAGACGGGACACCATTGCTGGTGCCCCGGTCTGATTTTTCGTTTCACGGCAGCCCGCAGGCGACTCGAGGAGACCCTAACAAAACCGGGACAGCGAATCAGTCGCCTGCGAGCTGCCGTGAAAAAATCCTGCGATGAGATCGCCACTGCCGGAGCGGCCCCGAGGTCTTCGGGGCGACTCACAGCTTGTGACTATCGGATCACGCCTTCTGATGCTGGCTTCTTTCCGCCTTCAGCATCTTCTGACTTGGTAACCAGCACCTGAGTCGTCAGCATCAGACCAGCGATTGACGCTGCGTTTGACAGAGCGTTGCGAACGACCTTAGTTGGATCAAGGATCCCGGCCGCAAGCATATCAACGTAAGCATCCTTTGCGGCATCGTAGCCCATAGGACCCTTCAACTGACGCACTTCGTCAACGATGACAGCGCCATCTTTGCCGCAGTTCGTCGCGATCATGCGAGCAGGAGCTTCGAGGGCTCGTGCCACGATGCCCACGCCGATTGCTTCGTCGCCGCTGACTTTGACCTTGTTAACATCGTCAATCGCTCGCAGCAAGGCAACGCCACCGCCAGGAAGAATGCCTTCTTCGACAGCCGCGCGAGTTGCGTGCAGAGCGTCTTCCATGCGAGCCTTGGTCTGCTTCATTTCTGCTTCGGTGGATGCACCGACAGAAATTACAGCCACGCCGCCGGTCAGCTTCGCAAGACGTTCCTGGAACTTTTCACGGTCGTAATCGCTGTCCGTCTTTTCGATGTGATCTCGGATCTGCTGAACGCGAGTCTTGATCACAGAGGCCTTGCCTGCACCTTCAATGATGGTGCAGTTGTCCTTGGTCACTTCAACGCGACGAGCACTTCCGAGGTGTGACAGTTCGACAGATTCCAACTTGATCCCGAGATCTTCGGAAATCATCGTTCCGCCGGTCAGAACAGCCATGTCGCCCAGCATCGACTTACGACGATCGCCGAAACCTGGAGCCTTCACAGCACAGATCTTCAGGATGCCACGCAGCTTATTGACGACCAGAGCTGTCAAAGCTTCGCCGTCAACATCTTCTGCCACAACCAAAAGCTGCTTGCCTGAGCGAGCGACTTTTTCGAGCAATGGAACGAAGTCACGAAGGCTGGAGACCTTCTTTTCAAACAGCAAAATCAGGCAGTCTTCCAGAACGCACTTCATGTCTTCAGCCTGAGTCACGAAGTAAGGGCTGATATAACCCTTATCGAACTGCATGCCTTCAGAAAACTCAAGAGTCGTGCTGTTGCCCTTGCCTTCTTCAACGGTGATCACGCCGTCACGGCCAACTCGTTCCATCGCATTGGCAATCATCTCACCAATCGCTTTGTCGTTGTTGGCAGAAATCGCGCCGACCTGAGCAATCTGCTGCTTGGATTCGACAGGGCGAGCCAGCTTTTCGATGCTCTTCAGAGCCGCTTCGACAGCGATCTCGATGCCTTTGCGGACAACAGTCGGGTTTGCTCCGAGAGAAATGCTGCGAAGACCTTCGCTGTAGATCGCTCGAGCCAGAACAGTTGCGGTTGTGGTTCCGTCACCTGCTGTGTCGCTGGTCTTGCTGGCGACTTCATTCACCAGCTTGGCACCCATGTGCTCATAAGGATCTTCCAGCTCGACTTCCTTGCTCACGGTCACACCGTCTTTGGTAACGACCGGATTGCCGAAGCTCTTGTCGATGATCACATTGCGACCAGTTGGTCCCATCGTAACCGCAACAGCTTTGGCCAGTGTTTCCACGCCGCGCAGCAGCTTGATGCGGGCTCGATCGTCAAATAAAAGTTGCTTTGCCACTTCGAAGGCTCCTTCAGCGATCAGACGCTGCGATAATTAAAAATGTGTTCAAAACAGGCGATGCGAACCACTCTGAGGGCTCGATTATCAGGGCTCGATACTGCCGCCCGACCTGGAAAAAACAGGTCGGGCATTTAACAGCGTGCAACAAATGATTAGACCAGCTTCGCCAGGATATCGCTCTCTCGCAGAATCTTGACTTCTTCGCCGTCGATCTCGATCTCTGTCCCGCCGTACTTGCCGAAGAGAACCTGATCGCCAATCTTAACGCTGATCGGAGAACGCTCACCGCTCTCAAGAAGTCGGCCTGGGCCTACAGCAAGAACAGTCCCACGCTGCTGCTTTTCCTTGGCAGCGTCTGGCAGCACGATCCCGCCAGCGGTTGTTTCTTCAGCTTCGTTTGGGCGAACAACAACGCGATCATCAAGTGGATTAATTTTCATATGCGACAACTCCGTGAGAGTCTGAGCCCGGCTCAGAGTGTTATTGAATTAAGTTTGATTAAAAGAATTTGAATCTGCGCGGTATCAAGAGCGAGTCGAACCGAAGAATCAATCGAATCAGTGTCCCCGGCCTTAGCGACCGGGGACGCGCTCGAAACTCAATCGGGACTACATCATCCCAGGCATGCCCATTCCGCCCATGCCCGGCATTCCGCCGCCCATGCCACCCATTCCGCCCATGCCACCGTCGTGGTGATGGTCGTCATGATGACCGTCTTCGGCCTTCTTAGGCTCGTTGACAACGATGCAGTCGGTAGTCATCAGCAATGACGCGACGCTGAAAGCATTCTGCAGTGAGGTTCGAACAACCTTCGTTGGGTCGATCACACCGAACTGCAGCATATCGCCGTACTTGTCATTCAGAGCGTCATAGCCGTAGCTAACTTTCTTCTCTTTCTTGACGCGATTGGCAACAACCGCACCATCAAGCCCTGCGTTCTCGGCAATTGTTCGCAATGGCATTTCAAGAATGCTGCGAATCAACTCTACGCCGAAGTCTTCGTCGCCCTTTGTGTTCAGCTCATCAAGAGCCGATGCACAACGTAGCAGAGCCACTCCGCCGCCAGGCACGATGCCTTCTTCGATCGCTGCACGAGTTGCCGCCAGAGCGTCAACGAACAGATCCTTGCGTTCCTTCATCTCGGTCTCAGTAGCAGCTCCGACATTGATCTGAGCCACACCGCCCGCCAGCTTCGCCAGTCGCTCCTGGAGCTTCTCGCGATCGTATTCGCTGTCCGTCGTTTCGATTTCGCGACGAATCTGTTCAGCACGACCGGCGATATCGCCCTTCTTACCGCCACCTTCGACGATAACAGTCTTGTTAGCGTCGATGTGAATCTTCTTCGCCTTGCCCAGATCCGACAGCTGGATGTTTTCCAACTTGATCCCAAGATCTTTGAAGAAGGCCTTGCCGCCAGTCAGGATTGCGAGGTCTTCCATCATCGCCTTGCGACGATCGCCGTAACCCGGAGCCTTGACCGCAGCGACCTTCACGATGCCGCGCATCTTGTTGACAACCAAAGTTGCCAGTGCTTCGCCTTCGATATCTTCTGCAATGATCAGCAGAGGCACATTGCCCTTGGAGATGGCTTCCAGCAACGGAACCAACTGCTTTGCGCTGCTGATCTTTTCTTCGTGCAGAAGAATGCGGCAGTTCTCCATCACAACTTCCTGCTCATCTTCATCAGTGATGAAGTGTGGAGACAGGTAGCCACGATCGAACTGCATACCTTCAACAAGGTCAACTTCCGTCGTAACGTGCCGACCTTCTTCGATGGTGATCACGCCGTCCTTGCCGACCTTCATCAGAGCGTCCGCCAGGAACTCCCCGATGTCCGGATTGTTGTTTCCGGCGATCGTTGCGACCTTTGCGATGGACTCACGGTCAGTTGCCTTGACTGGCTTGGCCATCTTCTTAAGAGCTTCGATCACAGCCGCAACAGCCTTCTGCGCACCACGGCTCAGAGCCATCGCGTCAGCACCGGCCGCAAGATACTTCAGAGAAGCGCGATAGATCGCTTCTGACAGTACGGTTGCTGTTGTCGTTCCGTCACCGGCCACATCGTTGGTCTTGGAAGCAGCTTCCTTCACCAACTGAACTGCGACGTTCTCGTACGGATCTTCCAGTTCGATGTCTTCAGCGACGGTAACACCGTCCTTCGTCACCTTTGGTGCGCCCCAACCCTTGTCAAGGACCGCATTCCGTCCACGAGGACCCAAGGTGCTGGAAACTGCCTTCGACAGCTTCGAAACGCCGGAAAGCAGGCTTTTACGAGCCTCTTCGTCGAACGTTAGTAACTTAGCCACGGCTTCTCCTCAAATTTGTCAACGCAATCACGAATCAAAGCTCTTCAGTCAAAACTCACTTCCGCACGGGCAAAATGGCACCGGTGACGAGAGTGGCAGAGAATTCAGAATGGGTCGCGAAGTTTGCAAACCCTGTGCCGCCGTGAAAACTGTGGTTGCAAGGTGTTGTTATTAATGGACTTATGGAATCAGAATTTATTCCGAACGGAGTGGCAGCGAACTTTTGCCGTCGTTTTGGCAGACCTTTATCTCAGGCCTGGTCCTGGTCGGCTCGTCAAGATCTCGATCCATCGGTACGCGTACGAATTCTTTCAGTGGCACACTTTCACTGTGTCAGTTTTGACCACATGGAAACAAAACTGCCGCAGGATGCCTGAGCGGAGAAGTTGTTGTCGCAGATTGCAACGCGGGTGAGCTCGGGAAGGGAATTCTGCGAATTTCAGAAAAATGTCGCGAAATTCAACGAAAAAACACGTATGACGTGTCTCATAAGAGACGTCATTACAGCAGTTCTGCCGATTTTGCCGGTTTTTGCATGAGATTTGCAGGACTAAGGCGAACTAAGGCAACTAGATCGATGTCCACTGTCAGATCCACCGGACGCAAGGAAGAACGGTTCAACTCGCCTTCGGAGATTCTTTTCTGCACTCGCAAGGGAGCGCGCAAGATGCTTGTTCTCAGTCGCAAAGTTGGTGAGTCCATTGAAATAGCCGGCGGCATTCGTGTCACGGTTTCAGAAGTCAAGGGCGGTCGAGTTCGACTGTCGATTCAGGCGCCGCCGGAAGTGCGAGTGCTCCGCAAGGAGATCGCTGATTCCGGGGAGTCTGCTCGTCCGCAATCCTCGACTCCTGGCTCCAATCAGTAAGAAATTCTGATAGCATCGAAGGCTCTGAACGCCAGTGAAGGTTCTCGTCGGGAATCTTTGTTGACGTTCCGGGCTTTTTTTGTTTTTGGAATGACGCTGATGATCGTTCGGAACGTGTTTGAGTTTTTCGCAATTATTGCCGTCTGGGTTGGATTCCAGCAGCTTCTGGACCGCAATCCGTTGCCAGCCCTGGCTCTGCCGTTGTTGATTCTGCTAAGTCTGGCTAAGACGACATTCTTCGGTGTCGAGAACATACGCCAGCTGTTTGAGGCGACTCGATCCAATCAGCCTTACCACCGCTTTATGCTGTTAATGCTGATCAACATGACCCAGATCATCCTTTCGTTTGGTCTCGATTTTCACTGCCTGCATTGCATAAACTCGGCCAGCTTCAGCGTCGAGCTTTCAGAAGCGACCTCGTTCGAAACTGTGTTCGAGTTTTCCTACTACAGCACTCTGAATTTCACGTTTTTCGGCTATGGCGATGTGACACCTCAGACGGTCCCGGCTAAGTTCATTACGATGACGGAAATCCTGCTGGCCTTTGTAACCGTGATCTTTCTGCTGTCAGATTTTATCAGCCTGAAGGAATCCTTAGGCAAACCGGCTGGCGAAGCATCGCCAGACGGCCGATCGAACGGTCGCTGAAGCAGATTGCTCGGGTGAACTTGTTGTTTCGGTGGCTGCGCCATCAATTCTTTGCGGATGCGGTGGAAAACCTGCGATTCGTTTCTATAACGAGCGACGAACGCTTGTCACCCAAATCACAATGAAAAGGCCTGTTTACTCTCAGGAACAGTCCCGC
>CAIXQV010001275.1 GCA_903921605.1 uncultured Planctomycetaceae bacterium
CCGTCAGCGATCTGGATCGCTCGACTGCCAGTGGGGAGACCTCGAAACTCTACCGTGGTTTCAGTCACCTGATTCAGGCAGTCCAGCAGCACTTCGGCCCGCATACGACGAACTCGACCATGTGAGAAATGTCGTTCGTCCAGCTTGTTCGATTCATTGCGACTCGTCGCCAGTTGATACGTGCTGGAATTACAGATATCACGAACCAGGGGCTTAATGTCGTACTTGTACTCGGACAGTTTTTCGCCAAGCTTGTTCAACAGTTCCGGGTTGGACGGCGGATTGCTGACTCGAATGTCGTCCACCGGATCGACGATTCCAACGCCGAAGAAGTGAGCCCACGCGACGTTCGACAGATTCTTTGCGAAGGCGGGATTCTGATCCGAAGCGAGCCACTGGGCGAGCACCTCCCGATAGTCTGCATCTTTCGGAAGCTTTGCGGCACCAGCACCCAGGTACGTCGGGACCACAGGTCGATCGTCCACGGGATGTTTGAGATTCCCCGTGGCCGCGTTGAAGATCATGATCTCACGAGGATCCTGAGCCTGCTTGTAGCCGACCTGACTGAAGAACGCAGCGAAGCCATAGTAGTCGTCCATCGTCCAGCGATCGAACGGATGATTATGACATTGCGCACATTGAATTCGAGTCCCCAGAAAGGCCTGTGCCATGTTCTCAGCAAGTAGTTGCGGAGTCGTTTCGGTCTGATAATAGCTGGTTGCCGGATTATCAAAGGTGCCTCCTGTGGCCGGAATGAGTTCCTGCACGACCTGATCAATCGTGGCACCGGCATGAATGCGTTCGCGAAGCCAGCGGTCATAGAGCTGTAAACCTTTGGGACTGACTCCGTTGACCGTGCGAATCTGCAGCATCTCCGCCCACTTCATCACCCAGACATCCTGAAAGTCGGGACGAGACAGCAAGTCATCAATCAGCTTGCTGCGTTTCTCCGGATCTGTATTTGCAATGAAATCTGTTCGTTCCTGAGGCGTCGGCAGCAGCCCGATCAGATCGATGTACGCGCGACGCAAAAAGACTTCGTCCGAGCAGACTTCCGACGGCAGGAGATGAAGATCTCTCCACCGAGCCTGAACAAGATCATCGATGTAATTCTTGCTGACCAGGTTTGGCCGTGTGTATGGTGTTCCGGGCCGAACGATAATCGAGCAGCCTTCTGTGAACTGATCGAATCGAGCCATGATGAAGGCAGAACCGCGTCCGTTGGAGGACACTTCGCCGTCTTCTGTCACGCTGGCCGCTGCGTCGTTGTTGCTGATGAAGACCGAGCGATCCGTGACATCTCGATCCGAGCCATCGCTGAAACTCGCGATCACCATCAGGCCCTGAGTTTCCCCTTTTTCGGCGAAGACAGCTTCTTCCGGGAACACTCGAATGCCCGTCGGAACAGGCCGGTCGGCTGGATCGGCCGGGGCGCCGCTCTTCATCCAGGCGATCAGCGTTTCGTACTCATGGGAGCCGTCCATGATCAACTGACCGCCGGTATGATCCACATTTCCCAGAGCTTTGTTGATCAGCAGGCTATCCTGCGGTGATTGCAGATTGATGCGTCGACCGGGGATCTCGCGAGTCAAACGATAATGATCACCGGCCGGATCGTACCCGAAGAGACTCAGTCGAAACCCATCTTTTCCAGATGCAGAGCCATGACACTTTCCTGTGCTGCAACCGGCTTTGGTCAGAGTTGCAAGCACGTCCGTTCGAAAGCTCAGTTCTGGAATGACTTCGACATTGGCGACCTTTACAGGGACGATCACTTTCTGACCGTCAACGCTAACATGAATTTCCGTCGCCCCGTTTGCCAGGGGTTGCACGAGTCCGTCTTCGAGTTTGACGATGGAGGTCTCAACCGACGTGATCGAAGCTGATGTTGTCAAATCCTGAGTACTTCCGTCCGAACGTTCGGCAAGAATCAACAACCGCTGCCAGTCGCTGCCATCGGAGAGTGAGACTTCCGCTGGATACACGCGGTGTTTCACGGTCGCAGCGGATGGCTCACGCGGTTCCGTTACGGTCTGAGCGAAGACTTTGGGAGTGATGAGGAGCGTGAGTATTGCGAAGGAGCGTTTGAGATTCATAGAGAAAAGCCTTTTGTGTTGAGGCAACATGAGTTCGGCGAGCGGTTGGGCGTCAGCCCTCCGAGAAAACACAGCGCGCTCGGAGGGCTGACGCCCTGCCGCTCGCCTTTGTCATGATCATTTCTTCTTCGCCTGCCGGCGCAAGGCATCGAGTTTGCTCAGTGGTTTTCCGTCCTGATCGGTGACCAGCATTCCAGCAGGTTCAATCTTCAGGACGCTGCCACGACCGATCAGCCACGACACGTTCTCGCCATCGATTTCTCCGGTCAGACGAACCATCAGGTCTGGAAAAGTTCCGATCGGACAAGAATCCTCCGGGTTCAGGACGAAACGAATCGCGTTATCCGCAGTCGCCACTTCGACCGTTGCTGCCGTGACGCGATTAGGGAGTCCTTCGAGTACCGCGGTCAGCTTCTGAGGCAACTCTCCTCGTCGCTCGAGCACGCAGGACACGTCAAGCGTCTTTCCCTGTTCCGCGACAACCGGTTCAATCGACCCGGCCACGGGAGCATCAGCAATTGTCAGCTCCACCAGATTCGAAGCCACAGCCGTGCGGGCGAGCGGCTTGGATCGACGGCTCCCTCGTTCCCCCATTCCCGTTCGATCCGGCGCCGCATCGGGTGCTAAACCGGGTCTCGCTTCGGCACAGATCTGCCATGTTCGAGACGCTGCTTTGGGCCACGCATGCATCGGATAGCTGACCTGCGTTTCACCAGGCGGAATAATCACCTTGTCAGGGCCATCCACCCACGGAGGAAGAAACGGAAACGAAATTTCCAGAGGCGAATCAAAGCCCTCGGAGCGAGTCGCGATGATTTGCAGATTCACTGTTCCATCCGGAGCCAGGCTGGCGACCGGCTTCGCAAGGCTGATGGAGTAAGGCACTTCATCGACTACAGCGACGGCTACGCGATCCACTTCCGCCGACTGAAACAACTGATCCGCAGAAGCCGCGACAAGATCCACGACCTGCCGAAACTGACCGATGACGCTTCCGGCTGGTGTGATGGCCGACGCTTCGACATTCACAAGTCGGCCGGATGTTTCTGCCCTGGAGTCCGCTTCAATCACCATTGGCACCCAAAATCGGTCCGCCGGAATCACAGTGTTCGGTAAACGCACGCCGTCAGGAAGTCCGCTGAGGGCCAGACTTACGTCACCGGAAAAACCACTTCGCTGGCAAGCCAGAAACGTGACGACTCGATTGCCTCGCGGCACTGCGATGGACTGACGCTCCTGCGACAAACGATTTGGGCGAGACAGAAACGCGGTGAGCCCCGGTTCAAACGGTGAGATTTCAACACGGTAGAAGAATCCGTCACCGCCGTTGCCACGCTTGTCAGAAATCTGCACGATGTATTCTGAAGAAACAGGAAAAGTGACTGAGACCTGGCTGTCATGGCTGATGCCGTCATCGCCGACGGCCACGATTGTTCCGTCGAGCGTTCGGATTTCCAGCAGCGTATCGACAGGACTTCCGAGTCGACTCGCAAACACTTCGACATCAAACTTCTGACCGGCTTCGGCACGAATGCGGAAGCAATCCACGTCACCAGGTTCCTGCAACAGTCCATTCAGAGCAACAGGCAGTTCGACGGCCGTGGAATTCAATTCCGCCGACGTTGTATTCGGCTCCTGTTCCAAAGCGTTGCCAAACGAGTTCACTCGGAAAGGCAAACCGGTCGCGGAAATCACGCCATTGTTCTCACAGAAAACCTGCGTCAGCCCGGCCGAATGCTGCAACAGCGAGATCTCCTGAGAGATCGGGCCACTCGCATCACCACCGAACGTGACTGCAACCGTCTGCCCTGCTTGACCGCCTGCCGGATAGCCCCATTGCGGTGCGGGGAACGTTCCAATGTGCAGAGCGTAACGACTGGATTCATCGCCTTCGAAGTTCGATTCATGCAACTGCACGATGTAGTCACCGTCTTCAGGAGCGATGAGCGAAACCATCGGATCCTGTCGTCGCAACGAAGTATCATCGACCGCGGCCAGCCATTCGCCGGTCGGGCTCATGACGTTCAGCACGGCATCCAGCATCGCTCCACCGGCTCGCATGGCTTCGGCTTCGGCAGACAGTCGATCACCTTTCTTTAGCGACACGCGAAAACTGTCAACGTCTCCCGCTTCAATGGTGCCAACCACAGTTTGATTGAGTTCCAGTGGCTGAGCATCTTCCGCAGCATCATTGGATTCCAGCTCGAGGATCACAGGCATTTTTGAGATCCCAATCACATGCAGTTCTGAGATCCCTTCAGAAGAACGAATCCGAAGCGGATGCATGCCGGGAGCACATTTCTCTGAGGCGATCAGATGGACGATCAGTTCATTGTCTGACTTCGGCTCCAGTCGTTCGCATGTGATGTTTGGGTTGTAAAGCATTACTTCGACAGCATTCTGCAGGCCAGCTCCGACGATGGTGACCGGGAACGAAACTCCACGCTGCCCGGCCGCAGGAAAGAGCCGTTCCACAGACGGCGGAGCAGCCTGCAGAAGCTGTGAAGCGGAGAGCAGAATCAGAACAACGATGTATCGAAGGAACATTACAAGTACCTCTGGGGAATCCTGAACGTTGGCGAGCGGCTGGGCGTCAGCCCTCCGTGCATTGCCCTAAAACAATCCCGTATGCGGAACGAATAACACGAAGACACTCGGAGGGCTCACCCCCTGCCGCTCGCCTGCCACGTCGTCTACGCCAGCAAATCGTTCTCGACGCTTCCATTCATCACAATCGACTGCGGCCGATCGCCGGGAGACATCAGTGACCTTGAGGCATCGATTCCCAGCAGGTGATACATCGTCGTTGCATAGTTCTCGATCGACAGCGGCTGTTCAGCGACTTCACCCGCCAGTGCATCGGAGGCCCCGAAGACATGTCCGCGTTTCGTGCCGCCGCCCGCCATCACGATGCTGAAGACTCGAGGCCAATGGTCTCGACCGCCACCTGCGTTGACTCTCGGCGTTCTTCCGAACTCGCTGGTGATCAGCACGAGCGTTGAATCCAGCAGCCCGCGCTGATCCAGATCCTGAATCAGTCCGGCAAAGGCCTTGTCCAGATCCGGCAATTGAGTCTCAATGCCGCGATAATGATAGGAATGGGTATCCCACGCGCCATAAGTAACGGTGACAAACCGAACGCCTGCTTCGACCAGGCGACGAGCCATCAGGAAGCGGGCTCCTGCCGATGGTCGCAGGATCGGTCCCCATGGTTTCATTCCATACAGAGTTTTCGTCTCATCCGATTCACCGTTCAGGCTGAACGCGGCTTTGGACTCGGGAGAATCCAGCAACTGGTAGGCTCGCTGATAGAAAGAATCCATCGTCGCAATCGCATCATCCTGACCCATCTTGTGGAAGTGCTGATCAACCAGCTCCTTCCACGACTTGCGAGTTTCAAATCGAGCGTCATCGATGCCGGCCGGATGATTCAGGTCGCGCACAGAGAAACCTGTTCGCGCTGGATCGGCACCCAGTGCAAAGGGTCCATACGCATTGCTCAGATAACCACTTCCCAAAAACTGACTTCCGGCAGTTGGCACGACAACATACGGCGGCATGGCACCTCGAGGCCCCAGTTCGTGCGAAACGACACTGCCGGCACTTGGATAAACCAGAGCCGGGCTTGGACGGTATCCGGTGAACATGCTGTGTTCGCCGCGAGCATGGTCGACTTCCGTATGGGTCATGCTGCGTACGACCGTCAGCTTGTCAGCGACTTTGGCGGTCTCCTGCATGTGTGAGCTGAAACGAACGCCCGGAACAGTGGTCGCGATGTTGTCAAGAATTCCTCGGTACTCCAGCGGCGCGTCCGGCTTCGGGTCGAAGCTGTCCATGTGAGCGAAGCCGCCCTGAAGATAGATATGAATCACCGACTTGGCTTTCGGTTCGATCGTCTTCGCTGGTACATCTGTCTCCGAAGCGGCCTGCAGGCGGAAGAGATTCCCCATGCTCAGCCCAAGTCCGCCCAGCCATCCCGCGTAGAGAAAATCACGCCGAGCCGGCTTACGAAAATGGGAAGCATTTGAATGCCATGTGCCTGGTTGTTGTGTTGTCATGATTAGACCTCGGGTGAATTTTTGATTTTGGAGTTCTGATTTTGGATTTGAAATCGATGAATCTGCGCTAGGGCTTCACAACGCTGTACTCAATCACCAGCTTTGGGCGCTGTTCGATGTTTTCGAACTCTGAGACGTAGAAGTCCCAGCCATTGCCGCCAGTGTTCAGAAATGCCCAGCCGTGGTTGGCTTCTCCATTGACCCACAGCTGAACCGTATCCGTCACATCGAAGACGATCTCCGAGGAGTTCGCAGCGATCTTGCCGAACGTGAATGCATCCTTGTGCCGAGATGCTTCCAGCCCATCCGCAGACACGCCTGAAATGAGACTGCTCCAGGTAACGCTTTCATCAAACGGAACCAGCATGCGATGCAGATTCACAGTACTGCCCTGATCGAACGCACTTACGAGAAGACGCGCTGAATGAACGGCTGCGTTTGGCGGAATCTGCCCGCTTTCTGAACCGATGATGCCATCAAATCGCAGCAGCACCTGACTCTCGCCACCATCATTGTCAGCATCCGCCGATGCGTTGCCATTGCCATCCAGAATTGTCGTCGGGGCCAGCGCCCAGATCTCGGAGTCAATTGTTCCGGAGTACCCATTCACGCCGTTGCGAAACGACGCGGTCACTTTGGCGTTGCCCGGCGATTTCTCCGTTCCCAACGTCAGACTCACGCCCGACATCAGAAGTAATCCGCCCACGAGAACACTACGAATCATCATGTTTCTCCTTCGTCTTACATGAGCCACGCGCGCACCGGGAGCGCAGAACGAATTAGGTGATTTCAAAAGCACGCGACTAGAACGGCGAGCGACAGGGCGTCAGCCCTCAGATGAGCGACGCACTCGGAGGGCTGACGCCCTGCCGCTCGCCAACGCTTCTACTTCAAGGCCTCAGAAGCTTTCTTCACAGGGGCAGCAACCACAGGTGGGCGGAGTCTTTCAGGCGTGTCAGGAGCCTGTTCGGTGAGGATGTTTTTAGCACCCGTTTGTTTAGTCAGCGTGAACGCGTCGTATAATTCTCCGGTAGCTGTGAAAGCTTCGAAATGGAGTTTGTCTCCATCGACATGAATGATTTGATACAACTGGGTATCCTCGGCATGCCGAGTCATGAACGGATGTCGCTGCAGGTTGTACATTTTGGGTCCGCTGACCGAGACCACATAAACAGTCCCGGAAAAGACATCCGATGCGTTTACTCCCGTCGCCAGATTCACGTGCCCCATTGGCGTATCAAGACCTGTTCGGCCATACGTATGATCGTGCCCCTGCAGGACGAGGTCGACGCGATGTTTATCGAGCACAGGTTTCCAGATGGCACGCAATCCCGCATTGTCACGGTCCTTACCCGTCGAAAACATCGGATGGTGGAATGAGCAGACAACCCACTTTTCTTTGTTTTCAGTGAGAACCTTGTCCAGCCATTCGGCTTGCTCCATTGGCTTTTCGTTGCTGTTCATTGCAACGATACGAACTCCCTGATAGACCAAAGTAAAGCAGGCTTCTTCCTGGCCGACTGGACCGTTTTCGGGTTGTGCAAACTGTGGTCTCCAATGGTGAGACAGACGACGAGTGGTTTCGTCCACTTTGGCCATTTCATGGTTCCCCGGCACCGCAATGCTGGGAATCATACCGTTCATCCATGCTCCGGCTTCAAACCATTCGTGCCATTCGACATCTGATTCAGCGCTGTTGATCAGGTCGCCCGCGTGAATCATGAATTTCGCCTTCGGAGCGTCACGGTAGGCTTCTCGAATGACTCGCGACCATTTTGAACGCAGGTCGTTCTGAGCATCGCCGAAGTAGATAAAAGAAAACGGCTCCGGCTCCGTACTGGCCGTGGTGAACTGAAACCATTCGCTCCAGTTCACGCCATCGCCAACTCGATAAGCGTACTTCGTCTTCGGCGAAAGTCCTTCGAACTTCACGGTGTGGAAGTGGGCCGTATTGAGATCTGTCGTCAGCGGCTGACTGAGCGCGACCAGTTGTTTGCTCTTTGATTCCAGATCCGGCCCCGCGTTCGCAATCGTGATTTCCGCGAGTCCCCGGGTCACCACTGTGGACGTTCGCCACGTCACAGCCTGAGACGTCGAGGGATCAGACGCCCATGTAAGTATGATGCGGTCGGGGAGAACTCCTGGACGAGCGAACTCGGCGGGTTCGACTTTGGGCACCAGTTTGATGACATCCGGTGCCGCATCCTGAGCAGACACAGAATTCATCGTTATCGGCAGAATTGCAGTACACGCGAGAAAACGGCGAAGTGAAGTTCGGTATCTGAAGAACATAGTGGCATCCTGTTATCGATGGTTCGCGGAGATCCGCGTTTGAAGATTCAGATATGGTAGCTTAGGAAGATCAACATGCTGCTCCCATTCGTTCAACGGAATTGTCCAGGGTTCGCTCCGCAAAGATTCATGTAACGGAACAATCCATGGACGATGAAAGGCGAATTTGGGTTGAGCAGCCAGATTGACGGCCGGATCAATTAACAATTGAGGTTTGCGACCGTTCAGGGAAGCCAGCACCAGGGCTCGCACTTCCGTTTGTTTTCCTGTTCGCCGCAGAGATTCTGTGGCCAGACCATGAGCCAGATCAAGAATCATCAGCGGATCTTTGGCAAACTTGATCTGTTGTTCGGGATGCAAGAATTGTCGAATATCTGCTTGTTGCGTTACTCCCGTTTCTGCATCCGTAAGGTAGTACCGCAGTCCGACCGTTTTGCCTCGAAGCATCATCCGCCAGGAAAAATAATGTCCCTGTTCTGTCCAGCCGGTGTTTCCTTCGTAAGTAAAATGTCGCACAGGCCAGAGAATATGAAAGCTGCAGTAGACCAGCAGAACGATCGCTGCAGGCGTCGAAAGTTTACCGCCTGTTTCCGAAACTGATGAACTGGATTCGATGTTCTCCGTCCCAAGTTTCATCCAGCGAAAATACTTGTTCGGCCAGTCCGGGGCAAAGAACACGGTCGTGGCGGCGATCATCAGCCAGGGAAAAACGTGGATGTTGAACATCACGCTGTTCGAAAGATGAAATCCGATCGCCAGCAGGAATCCGACAATCCTGGTCCTTCGCCACAGAATTGCAGGAACAACCAGCAGATCAAAGATGAGTCCTCCCCATGTGAAAAGGTGTGCCACCGACGTTTCACTCAACCAGCCCTCAACACCATCCGCCCTGCCCTGAATTCTGAGGACATTCTTTATGGGCTCACCGCTGAGCCAGTCCCCATCGATCTTGGCAATTCCTCCAAACACATAAGGCAAAGCGACATGGAACTGCAGCAACAGCAGGCACCATCGCGGGATCATACCTGAGCTTTTGACAGAGCCATTCAAAACATCTACAGAATGCAGTCGATTCGCTGGCAGAAATGTCATCAGCCAACTGAGCAGCATGATCAGATAGTAATGGTTCTGGTAGTTGGTGCGGTCGATCAGGAAGAAGTGCGTGAAACCAAGCGCAAAGATCACCGTGGCGACTCGATACATCGCACCGGTAGCAATCATCAGTGCCGCAAAGAGCATGACAACAAACTCAACGAACATGCCATAACCGGGCCAAGGCCGAACCCACGAGAACCCCGAATACGTGAAATGAAACATGTCCGGTGCGCACAACAAGCGAACTCGATCTGTTTGCAGATAGTCAAGGACCCAGAACGCTACCATCAGGCCAAAGCTGATTCGGAAGACGACAAGACTGGACGCCGAGACCTGTTCTGACAGCCAGCCTCGCAATGCCTTGAAGCGATTTTGCGGATCAGCAGTCATTGCCGCAGTTGAGTGTGATTCTAAAGACATACTGTCGACTACCACGTGGGGTGGGCATTCCTGCCCGTCGTTTACTGTCTGAACACAAAAGGATGTCAGAGCGAAGTTGCCGGAACTTGCTCCGCGCGGTTCGGTCTACTTCTTCTCCTCGACATCGTCAAACGGGTTCTTCTGAACCGGGGCGATTCGTTTCGGCAGTTCGACTTTGAAATCGTTTTCTTTGTCCGCCACGATCTCGACATCCATCAGGTCCCGCGTTTCTTCGCCGACGCAGTCGCAGGGAAACTCATTGCTGGTCGTAACGCGAACGATATGCGGACCAACGACAGCCCCGTCACCTGACCCGTACGTTGAAAGAACAAAGCGACCGGCTTCATCGGTGAACGCGAAACCTGGCTTACCGACTTCGGCAGTTTTTCCAGTCATCTTCGGCGAGAAGTAGACCTGAGCACCCTGAACAGGTTTTCCTTGACACAACACCACCCCGAACGTTTCAGCACAGGGGAACTCTTTAAGTCCTTCCGCACATCCGGCGAGTCCGGTAGCGAAAAGAAGGAATGATAGTGAACGACTTGTTTTCATCGCGAATCCCGAATCCAAATGTTTCCCGGAGAAATTCAACCAAAAGAGCTCCTCCTCGCTCACTGTTGAGGAGGAGCAACGTAACTCACCGCAGGCTGTTCTGAGGACTCAGAACAGAATCAGAATTCTCCCAGGACCTGACCATCACGCTTATCGTGTAGCCAGTCGTAAGTGTTGGTATTGATGTTCTCACTGATAAAGCGAACCGATCCGTCGCCGAGAACGAACTGAGCTCCACCAACGTGGTAGCTGAAGGCATTGTCGTCGTTGATTGCCTGGAACATTTTGTTGAAGTTGGTTCGAGCATTGATCGGGCTGTTGAAGCGTCCATTGATTCGGATGGCTTCATCGCTCTGATTTCCCGAGCCAATCCAAATCGGCCAGTCACGGAACTCAGTAGCACCTGTGCCAAGCAGACGATTAGCTCCGCTGGCATCTGTGCTGGCGTAGGTTGATTCGGCAGCCATAATGGTATTGCTCAGACCGTCGGTTACATCTCGAAAACGCACACCGCCCCCTTCACAAGCCTTGTGCATCATGCCGTAGTCACCGGAGTTGGAACCTCCCGCGGCTTTATAGCTTGATGTCGCATAGCCGACCGCCTCAACTTTGTCAGAGACAAGGCTTCCAGGCCCACCTGGAACATTCCAGGTTGCAGGGACAATTTGAGGCATTGCGGATGAAGGACACAAATAGCCCGGAATGATGGTGTCGCCCCCGGGGATGATTGTGTTTCAGGGATAAAACTGGGCAATCATCGCCGCGTTGAAGATTCCAGGCTGTCCCTGGGGATTAATTCTCTGATACAGGGCAGACTGCTCAATGAGTGGCAGAATGGACACCATCCAACCAAAACC
>CAIXQV010001276.1 GCA_903921605.1 uncultured Planctomycetaceae bacterium
GCTCCGGGCGGGCGATTGCCGGATTCCACTCCGACCTTTGGTTGGGAGGCGGTTCCGTCCGCGAACTTGTACCGGTTGGTCGTCCGACAGGACTTCGGAAACTTCCTGGAAGTTTACCGCCAGAACTCGCTGACCGGGACGGTTCATACCCTGCCGTTTTCGCTTCCGCTGGGACGCTATACCTTCTCTGTCGTTGCAGTTAACACTGCGGCAGCCGGGTCAGGCCAGGCGGACGCCATTTCCAGCCGAAGTCTTGAAACGACATTCTCGGTTGTCACTCCACCAATAGTGCTGGGTGTGCAGGGAACAAGTGGGCCCGTGCTCACAACGTTCCTGACACGTCCAACCGTGTTGTGGACGAATCCACCGGAGTCGACTTCAGCCGCGACAAGTCAGTTGCAGTTGTTCCGCATGGACGGACCCAATAAGGTGCTCCTGTTTAGTCAATCAAACATTGTTGGCACTTCTATGGTGATGCCGACTCTTGGATTGGGCACCTATGTCGTCAGGGTTCGAACGACGTCCTCTGCAGACCCAGCGACGGGCTCAGACTGGAGTATTGAGAAAACGTTCCGCGTTACTGTGGCTCCTAAACCAATTGGGCCAACCGGATCCGTTACTGATTCAACTCCGACGTTGAACTGGGCCGGTGTTACCGGCGGGCAGACTTATCAGGTCGAAGTCATTCGACTGCCAGGGAACGTGGTCGCGGCTGGTGAAAGCGGTCTGAATGCCCTGAACTACACTGTTCCGAGCAGTCTCCCGATCGGTCGCTACCAGTTCCGCGTGCAGGCTCGTTCTGCATTCGGAGAGTTGAGCAGCTGGAGCGACACGATGGACTTCCAGATCGTGGGTGGTCCGACATTGCTTGGCCCTGCGTCATCAACGTTTAACACGAGACCGAGCTTCTCGTGGACGAACATGAGTGGGACCGTCGGTGGCACAGAATCAGTCGTTCCGGTTTACGATTTCCGTCTGGACGTCATTCTGCCCAACAATGTGGTTCAGGCGAATTTCCGAACAGCATCGGGCCTGACATCGCCCTCGTATACTCTTCCGACGGCTTTGCCAGTCGGTCGGTATCGAGCGATGGTGTTGGCTCGAACCTCGGATACGACGAGCAACTACAGTAACATTGTCGAGTTCTACGTAGGCGGTAATCCTGTTGTGAATGCGATCGGATCCACAACAGATACCACACCGACAATCTCCTGGAGATCCGTCGACGGTGCTTCTGGTTACCAGATCTTCATTGCCCTTGATTCCAATCCGACCGTTCCTGTGGTCCAGCAGTTGGGAATTGGATCTCTGTCGTACACACCAGCGGTACCTTTGGCCAAGGGCAAGTACCGAGTCTGGGTGCGAGCGGTGAATGCATCCAACGGGCAGTTGAGCGGACCGGCTCTGACAGAGGCTCCATCGATCATCTTTACGATCACAGACGCGTCTGGTACCCAGTCGCAGAAAGTGTCTGGCTCATACACGATGGCGTTGTTCCCGGTCAATATGGACGATTTGGTTTCCGAATCCACCATCAGCATGTTGCCCGCGTTCGTCTCTGGTTCTCAGCAGCCTGTGGTTGTTGTGAGTGAGCAGTCTGTGGACAGCAGCGTTCAGTTGAAGGCGTCAGCTCCGGTCCAGACAGAGAATGCTGTCGAAGTCGCTCCGGAGAATGTGCCTCAGACGGAC
>CAIXQV010001277.1 GCA_903921605.1 uncultured Planctomycetaceae bacterium
AGAATCTTCAGTCCCTGAAGATCAGCCAGCGGAACATCCAGACGGTTTGCAACTTCACCGGGCAATTCGTGCTCGGGCAGTTCAACAGGAGTTCTGAGATTTGTAATTCTCAGGAGCATACGTACATCAATTCTGAGAGAACAGTAAGACTGAAAGCGTCATCGGAGTTCGGCATGGCGTTGCACCACCATGGCCGTGTTTTGTGTGTTACCAGGCAAATTCCCAGCGTCAGGCCAGGAATCTTACCCGGATGCAGTTCGAGACAAGGTCTTCCCATCGAGACAAGGTCTTCCCGGGTAAAAGCGAATGATCCCGCTGAATTGCAGGAATCGGCCAATAACCGGTCTCGCGCGAGGACTTTCTTGCGCAAGGAACATGGCGAGAGGGTGGCAGTCTAGTGAGCAAAAGTCAACGAGCCACGTCGCCGTCTCATCAACAGGGAGCCAGGTCGGGGAAAATGAGTGTTTTCTGCGTCACGATCCGCAGGTTATTCGTTTGGCTGAAAGGAATTACGACATTTATGATTGCGAGGCTGGGGGTCGAAACGAGATGATTTCAGAGTGAACACGGAACTTATTCTTCAGGCGGCATAAATTGAGGCTGGGTGTTCGCGGGGTACATTATTCAGATCATTAACTCAATCGTGGCCGCGTACAGAATAATTTGACTTTCCTCGCCTCAGGGTGCTCCGTGCCTTATCGAATATTAAAAGACATTCAACAGTTCGTATTCTCACACTGGCGAATATCGTTACTGATCGTAGTCCACCTGCCAATCGTTGCGCGTTATTACGTCGAGTTATGGCCGAGGCAGCACTACCAGTTCTTTCCGTTCGCGATTATCGCATTCATTTCGCTTTTTACGACTCGGAAAAGTCCGCAACCGGAACGCTGGAATTGGATCTCATCAGCGTTGCTTGCGGCTGATGTCTGCTGCCTCGCTGCCGGTAGTTATCTCATGTCTCCATGGTTCTTCGCAGCAGGGCTTGTCTGCCTGTTGACTGCATGGTGCCTGGCGAGCCTTGATGAGGGCTATCAGCGTTCGTTGCTTTATCTTGCGACTCTGCCGCTGGTTACCATTCGACTGCCCCTCAACTATGACGAACCCGTCATCATGTGGCTTCAGCGAGTCACGACTTCTGTGGCCAGCGGAGTTTTACACCGAACCGGGATGTTGCATTATCGGGAAGGCAATGTCCTGAGTTTTCCAGGAAAGAGTTTCCTGGTTGAAGAAGCCTGCAGCGGCGTACAGTCTCTGTTCACAATTCTGTTCCTCGCCGCTCTGGTCTTCTGCCTCAAGCGACGCTCATTGATTCACGGGGGACTCTTGCTGGCAGTCGGCCTGATTCTCTCTGGCATGATGAACATCCTGCGAGTCGTCACAATTGCTGTGGCATGGAATCGCAACGCAGCCGATCTCTCCACGGGCTGGTCTCATGATGCACTGGGATATTTGTGTTTAGCGCTGGCTGCTGTTTTCCTGATGAGCGCTGACCGGCTGCTGGAGTTTCTGTTTGCTCCGGTCCTCGACGTACGACGTCACGGTGGAGGGAGTCTGTACTTCAACCCGCTGATCGCAGGATGGAACAAACTTTTTGCGGTGCTCCCGACAAGCGACAACAAATTTGCTGCAATACAGACACCAAAGATTCTGGATAGCCGAGTCACTGAAGCCGAGCGTCGTGAATACGCACCATGGAGCGCGCTGATCAGCCCGGTGCTTTGGTTTCAGTTTGGTGTTGGCTGGCTGGAATCGTGGTTGTTCTCTCGAGGTAAAAGTAAGCTGGTGGCCGGATTCCCGTTTCTTCTGCTGTTGGTGGCGGGAACGATCATGATTTCATGGCAACGGCATTCTTCAGTCGATGCAATTCTCGCCCAATACGAAGACGCATTCAACACGGCGGTAGCGGCCAAAGATGTCGCCAGACAAGAAACTTATCTGCGAGCGCTTGCAAGCCTTCGACCAACAGAATTGGCCTATCGGTATCGACTTGCACAATTCATGCTGAGCCATGGGAAAACGGCGGAGGGATTAAGCGAGATCGCCGGGATGGCCCCGGAAAATCGACCGGGACATCTGGAGGCCCATTTGTGGCTGGCCAATCAAGCGATTCAGCCGAAACCAATCCTGCCACTCTCGAGCGAGCAGGTTGAGCGACATTTAAAGCATGTCCTGGGTCAATCCCCCCGAAATCTTAAGGCGCATCTGATGCTTGCTCAGATCTATGCCGGTCGCAGAGAATGGAGATTAGCAGAGCAGTCCCTGTCTGAGGCAGCGGCCATTGATCCCGAAAACTATCTGGCTCTCGCAAAACTGCGGAAACAGCTAAATCGCGATCCTCAGGAGATTGCAAAGGCGACCCAACTGGCACTGGAGCATTTGACAAAGCAACTGTCCTCCGATCGTTCCAATGCGACGACTCGTATTGCTTTGGCGGAAACTCTGATTGTTGCCAATCAGGAGCAACAGGCTCGCGAACTGCTGTTGGCAGGGCTGCAGCAAAAAAATGATCCGCAGCTAAGTCGAGCATTGAATGATTTCGAACTGATGCAGCTTGAACGTCGACTTGGTGCGTCGGTCTTGAATCGAGACGCTGGAATTCCGGTTGTGCTACAGTCCCTTCAGCGAGACCCTTTACAGGTTTCAGCGGTGCAAATGCTCGCCAAACTTCAGGCGCTTGGGGCCACTTTTCCGCCTGAGTCTCTGCGGGAGCCTATTCAGCAGTGGGAGAAATCACTTAAAGAGACACCGGACGATTGGGGAAAGCGAATTCTTCTGGGAGAACTCCTCATGGCGGCCGGCGATGAGGCTGGAGCCATTGATGTTTTCACTCCAGCAGCGACGCAGAAGCCTGAGCTCCGTTTAGATTTGGCTCGACTCAAACTTCGTAACGGACAGATCGAAGAAGGTAATCAACTTGTGGAAACTCTGGTGTCCGAAGCCAAGGTAAAGCTGGCAGAGCAACCAGATGACGTGGCCGCAAATGCAAGGCTCGCCCGCGCGTTGCTTGTGGCAGGGCGATCTTCTGAAGTGAAGACTCAGCTGGCCCGGTTTGCTGTTTCCCCCGAGACCAGTGCCATCCCTGAACCCGCCGAACTTGCAGCGTTGTACGGGCAAGCCTCAATCGCGGAGTTTGACCTATTAACCGGCTATAAGAGGAATCCAATTTCAGGAGACCTGATCGCGCCCATCTCTGCAGAGGGTAGTGCCGCGGAACCGCAGAAACTTCTCGAACTGCTCGACGATGCCTATGCCTGTGCCGCGACGGCGAACCAGGCGATCGATCGACTTTCACGGCTTAGCCTGTCAAATCACCCGGCAGCTTCCGGTGCGGATGAAATGTTGCGGCAGTTGCGGCTCGAGGGAACTCACGGAGCGACCGTGCTGAATCTTCTTGGCATGCATGCGTTGATGATGAACCGTTGCGACAAAGCCAAAGTATGGCTGGAACAAGCCAATCTGCAGACTCGCGGCCGCGACCCGATGGTTCTCAATAACCTTGCTACGGCGATTGTTCGCGGCGGTGGAGATTCGAAAGATCGAGCGTTGCAGCTGGCCAATGAAACTTTGACGCTGCTTCCCGATCATCCCGATGCGTTGTCGACTCGCGGCGAAGTTTATGTGGCCATGGAACGCTGGCCGGATGCGATTGCTGATCTGACGCAGTCACTGCAGCACCGCGCTAAAAGTGCTG
>CAIXQV010001278.1 GCA_903921605.1 uncultured Planctomycetaceae bacterium
AATTCGAACCGAATGAATCCACGGCAGTGCTGGATGAGGTCCGTGGGGTTCTTCCTTCAATGGATTATAGCTTAGCGTCGAAGCCAATGTCGGCGTCGACTTGATCGCATCATGTTCTGTCCCAGGCAAACGCACCGTGCCAGGCTCTTCAGAATTGCTGAGCCATCGAATGGTTATTCCATCCGGGGTTGGGTTCTGTACGTAGGGCAGAACTCGAAATTCTTCTCCGAAACCTGTCAATGTATCGAGACACAGAAACAGTAAGACAAAGCTGCGCACTGGGATACCTCAGCATAACTCAGAAAAAGCGGTGTAATTGTTTGGAGTAATCGCGATGAACAGATCGGGGTTCGGGATTGTGGTATGCCTAGCCGGGGCGTCACTCCCGCGCTAACGTTATTAGCGGACCGTACACAAGGTCGATCATTATGTTTATGGAATTGAAATGCTGAGGCAACGAGCAAGCTCGGAACGCCTCGTTACCAAAAAAATTCGGCCCTATCTTCGGTAGGTACCGGAGGTGCGCTCTGTCCCTTTCAACAAACACCTCGGACAACCGGATGTGCTATTGACTGTCGTTCAGGAAATCGGGATCGTGCTGACCGTTCGATTCAAACTCTGTTGGGACGATTTAGGACGTCCCAGCTATGTCGGACTCCAGAGACCATACCGTTTTTTCTATTCGAACGAGTGTTTCATTCTCGGTCCCACCGCCCCAAAGCATTACCCCTGCTGACTTCTGTGGCGTGATCACGAGCCTCGCGATCGACTCAGCTTCCATTTGCCGGACCTTTGGAGGTACGCATGATTGCTACCGTGCACGAATGCCAGATATGCGATCGGCGTATTTGAAGGCAAAGTTTCTCTGCCCACGACATTTCGTTTGAGACTCACGCCTCAAATCCGATTTCTGTTCGACGGCCCGAACATTCGCTGATGGGTTTGTGTAGACCGGGCCTCGCGACGTCGTCCCCGGCGGTTTCAAAGGTTCTTCGACTCCAGCAAGCGGGATATGGGATTCGCGCAGTCAAGGTATTAAACGCGATGATCATATACAGGAAAAGCTCGTCAGTGTGGTTCTGACGAGCTTTCAAGATTCGCTTGCGAGTTCACACCATCACATCTTGCCACCGTGAGGCATTCATAAGGCCGGATGCTTATTTCCAGCCAACGCAATCGAACACGAAGGTTGAAACATCGCAAGATGACCTGCTACTCTACTTCGACTCCAAGGGGAAATTCAGCTCGTTTGAACCTGCCTTCACCACGACGTCAGACCCTTCCTGCATATACTTTGCAGGTATCGACACGCTTGCTTCAACACCCGGTGACCACTCGAATGTGACCTTGGCCGGGCCAATTTTGCAGCCACCGTATCCTTCCAGATACTTTAGCTCGTAAGACCCTTCGGGGTCCGTAATACCACCGGCCGCACGCCCGGTCTCCGGTGTGAACAGAATATTCAAACCAGCCACGGGCTTGCCATCAAGCGTGACTTTGCCATACACGTCTCCAAGTTCTGGCACCTCACTACTGGAACACCCCAACAGGCAGATTGGTAACAAGATCGCTGCAAAAAGAACTGAACGACGACCATTTCTAGAATTCAACATGATACTTTACTCTTTCCACTCGTTCAGAATTCGCCAATGACTTGACCGTCTGCACGCACAAGCAGCCGAGCGAACGTCGACGACGCGTGTAACGTCATATCAGTAAGTGCCGCATTATCCGTTGTTTTGTAGTCAATATTCTCGCTGATGAACTTCACTGATCCGTCACACAGCACGAACTGGACACCACCAGTGTGACCACTGCTGAACCCGCGGGTTTGATGCACCAGATTGTTGGCTGACCAGTTGATTCCATTATAGCCCTGTCCGATACAAGCCAGAGCCGCAGCCTTGACGTTCGCACTGCCTGACGGGTTGTTAATTGACGCGCTAAAGCCGAAGACTGTTGCGGCCCCAACATTCACCGGACCATATTTCCAGGCACGCTCACCAACCAGCAATGTGTTGCTCGTGCCGTCCGTGATGTCACGGAAGTTGATTTTCGAATTTCGGAAACCGACACCCATTGGCTCACAAGCAGAAGCTGCCCGATTTGTGGGATTCGCCGCTGGAGTTGTGCTGACGCCCGTACCAGTAACCATTACATAGTTTGAGGTCGCAATCGGAACCTGCGCAGACCCGTTTGAAATGTTCATGTTGTACCAATTGTCGGCACCAAGCCCCGACGCGTTGACGAAGTTATTCAACGCTGGTCCGACGTCGGTCGGGCACCGGAATGCTGGCTGGGGAGTCTGCAGAATCCTCAGATTGTTGACGTTAGCAGCATTCACCTCCAAAGGTACGTTTCCGACGTTCAAGCTCTGGTAGGCGTTAGCCTGCTCCAATTGAGGAAGAATAAATGAACTCCACGAATAAACCCCAACCTCGGATGTGGTGTTCCCGTTTGAGGCGAATGTCACGTAAGCCGGAGGCAGCGTATTGTAGATGTCATGGTAGTTATGAAAGGCCAGTCCAATCTGCTTGAGATTGTTTTTGCACTGAGTACGACGGGCGGCTTCACGAGCCTGCTGAACCGCCGGAAGCAGAAGTGCGATCAGAATCGCGATAATCGCGATTACGACCAAAAGTTCGATCAAAGTGAAACCACGCGATCGAAGGGAACGAAGGGACGGACTCTTCACAAAACACCTCCAAAAATGACAGGGATTGAAGCCGCCGCGTTCGGAGACTTCAGACAAAAAGATTAAATCTATGACTCAAACGATTAAGGATTCAATAAATCCCATAAATAAATTGCCACAAAACATGAACAATTCACAAAACCAGCATCAAAACCGCCCCCAGGACGACCCGCTGAAATTCATTAATACCACGCACTGTCGATCACGCTCCCAGATCGCAGGTCCCAGACTTCATAGAAGTTTGAGACCAACCTCCGCTTACTCCCCCAGCCGTGATCACAAAATCAGGTATCGCACCCTTCTAACGAGCTAAGCTTCTCCGGATCAGCAGTGAGACAGACATACCCAAGGGCCTCTCTGCGGATCGTTGTGATAGAACGGCCCTGTTGCAGCACGGCACTTTCACCGACAGATGAGCAATGTGTGCAATGTTGGTCACAGTTTCGACTGGGGTTGCTGGCTGATATGTCCATAAGCATCGAAAAGTGGCGTGTTGAATTAATCGCCTAACGACAAGCCTCAGACGCCGTCGCCACGTTTCGCCCCCGCCTCGCCGTAAAAAATAGTGCATGGCTAAATCAACAGACTGATTTTAGCGAACGCCCCCCATCTGCATCACGAGCCTATTAGAATTCTGACTAGCTCGATGACGATAAAATCATGAATGGTCCCCTACACCTGTAGTAATACAGTATCGATGTCAACTGATCGTCCAAAACTACTTGCACTTTAGACCGCACAATCTCATCTTCAATCGCGTCTGCCCCCATCAAGACGCAGCAGACACTGAAAGCCCACCCTACTCCAATGCTGCGATGACCGTTTTGATTCTCGCGAGCTGCACGAACGGCCCTGCTCTTCAGGTTTGACTCAATCCATCACACTGACACAACGTCTGGCTTGATCGTGAACGAATTGAGGAATCATGTGACGAAATTCCTGATGGCTTGCGATTGAGCATCGGAACAATTGATGATC
>CAIXQV010001279.1 GCA_903921605.1 uncultured Planctomycetaceae bacterium
AAGGGAACACAGCTCGGATGTTTGGCTTGTGGCTAATGTATCCAACTCGCTCCTCGTCCGCCCGAATGCCGACGTAATTCACACAAAAATCCTTCCCAATGTAGTCTTCGAAAGGCTTAAGCTTCATCAGATCTGTGCACCATCTCCGGTGATTCGAGGGAAGCATCCCGCCTTTCATTCGCAGAATGTGATCAAATGTGGTGCCGAAGGTCGTTCGCACGATTTTTTGTCCCAGATAACCTTCCAAGCGCTCCAGATACTCGTAAGTGTCGGGCAGTTCTTTGTCAGTGTCGTGGAAAATGTATTCCATATTTGGCACCCGATCGCGGAGATGCACGGCGAGTGCCGCGCTATCCTTGCCCCCGGAGAGACTTAGGACGTGCCGAACCAAGGTCGGGTCTTCGGGCCATTTATCGTCTCGAACTGGCGATTGAGTAGTCATGGGTTGGTGCTTCTTAGTTTTTCTTCTGCATTGAGTTGCGTCCAGATGGCGCGCATAGCAGCGGCGAGACCGTGGCGGCCGTGCTTTGAAAGAATTTGTTGGATTTCCTTTTCGACTGGGCCGATGCGACTTTCGTCCATTCCATTCCAATCTACGAGGTCGCCAACCTCGCTGCCATCGCTTTTGGTGATGGCAATGCGACAGGCA
The DNA here is from genome assembly GCA_903921605.1 of uncultured Planctomycetaceae bacterium. The sequence continues at coordinate 650 of CAIXQV010001279.1, forward strand.
TGACCATTGAGCTTTCTGCTCGTGCCGATGAGGGCCATCTCGGTGCGTTTGAAACGACCAGCGGCGATTTCGAGTTGGTGGTGGAACTCTGTCTCGTCATTATCTAGCCAGCGCTCTGGAGACTTACGCGCAAGGAGGTTGGCAACAGATTCAACCCAAGCTCGGTCATCCAGCCCGATATCAGCCAGTCGGAGGGCAAAAGCTTTGATTGTTGGTTCGGTAACCGCAACGGCTAACTGGGTGGCCCGGTCTGCTATGCTACGTCTTGCCTCTGGGGATGGTGTCTCCACGTCGAAGGCCGCGCAAATCGCATTTCTCAGGCGCTCGATAAGGTTCGGATAGGCCGTGCGAATCTCGTGCAGTGCGGTGCGTAGGCGGGTGGCCAGTTCGTCGGGTGACTTGAGTCCGTCTCCATCGATGGGCAGGAGGCCACAGGCTTCGGGCAATGTGGTGAAGACTAACTTCACTGGTTCTCGACCATCGAGTAGCGCCCGACGGACGGCCACGGCAGTGGCAGGAAGGTTGTTTGTCTTGCGACAGTATTCGGGAATTTCCCTGCCAATGAATACAGACAAAGGCCGCACGAGATCGATCAAATCCATTTTGTTGCCATCACGAGCATCGATTTGCAACAGGCGGAGCAGTTTAGAAAAAACCTCAGCACGGACGCCGCTGAGTTCGCAGTATTGAAGGGAGAAAAACTCTGGTTCCTTGGCGATTCGCAGGAAGACATCACCCCCGACCTCATGAAGATATGTGCCGTCTTCGTAGAGCGCAACACGCTGGTGGTGCGTGGCAAGATAGATAGCGAGGATGAACGGCTGGAGTCCTTCGCGAACTCCAAAGGGTGCGAGAGACAGCGCATGAAGAATTTCCGGAAGTGGAACTAAAACGTCGATGCCTTTGGCCTTCAGGGTCTCCGTAATGAG
>CAIXQV010001280.1 GCA_903921605.1 uncultured Planctomycetaceae bacterium
CTTCAAGAACAAATTGACTGATTACAGCCGAACGTTGCCTTCCGGCATCGGAATAGAGATCCATCGCACTGGAACATTCGTCTGCGACTTATCGTCTGACGACTTGCCCGCGAAAGAAATCTTCGCTTTGGAGCCAGTGGCTGGAAGTGATCGAGACGCCAATCGCTTTGGAGCGACAACTTCATTGAACGTGCTGGAGAACGTCTGCAAAGAATTTTCAGGCTCCTCAACCTTAGTTGAACCATTCGCCTTTTTGTCGAGATCCAGGAACGAATCTGTGTTACCTGTGCCCGGTGCTGGATCGATCATTGGGGCCGCTGGATCTGCAGAATCCACTGGCGGGATATCAACCGCCGGATCATCCATTGGAGGCTTATTCTTGATCTGTTCTCCAGCGGGATCCAATTCGAAGGAAGGATCATCAGCCGCGGTACCGCCCATGGGACGCGAGCGGAAATCATCAACAGGATCCGGATCAACCGGACGTTTCCGAGCCTGCGAATCGGCGGGATCAAGCGTCCGATCCGGATCATCCTGGCGACGTCGCAATGGTGCTCGGTCAAATTCGTCGTAGGTGTCGTTTTCCTTCGTGCCCTTTTCGAAGTTCGTATCCGTTTCCGGCTTCAGACTTCCGGAAGGGTTGGTCCCTACGCATGAGCCTGAACTACAACCGCCAGCACCACAAGGATCACAGCAGGCCGGAGCACAGCAGTCCGAGGGAGCATAACCGGCTGAGTAATAGCCCATCTGTGGAACATAAGGAGCGTACCCGGCGCTGTAATAGCCACCGTAACCAGCTCCCCACCATCCGCCAAAAGGCCAAAGGCAGCAAGCGCTGGCTGAGCCGGATGAGGCCACAAAAACACCAATTGTCAATATTGTCGCAATCAATCGCTTCATTTGGGATACGCCTCGCAGCGGAACACTGCCACAAAAAACGACTACTTCCGAACGCGGCCAGGATTGAGGCAACCCTCGATCGAGGTCTTCCGCGATCACCCGGCCTTCATGTGCGCCGTGCCGGAAAAAATTCCCTGATCGACATCCTGATCAAGGTCACCGAATTCACTACCGCCTGAACACGAGTTACATGTTCCGCAGGCCACCCGTTTTACAGTGGCGGAGGGACGTTTGTCAAACAGCACTTTCAGAAACCCTGAAGGCTCCGCTGCTCAGCAACTAAATCCCTCCACATCCCCGGAAAACAGGGCGTAATTACGCTTCGTCGAGCAATTCAACCGCGGCGAATTTCTCACCTTCAAGCATGGACAGACTGGCTCCGCCGCCCGTACTGACGTGTGAAACTTTGTCCGCAAAACCCAATTGCTGAATTGCCGCAGCACTGTCACCACCACCGATGATGCTGGTCGAGGAGCTGTTTGCAATCGCTTCTGCGACGGCTCGAGTCCCTGCGTCGAACGGCGACATTTCAAAAACCCCCATTGGCCCGTTCCAGACTACGGTGCCGGCTTTAGCAACTTCGGCCGCGTAAAGCTTTGCGGTTTCCGGCCCGATATCGAAGCCTTCAAATGTGTCCGGAATCTCTCCGGCTTTAACCACAACTTTGTTGCAGTTGCCGTTGAAAGCGTCACCGCAATGAGTATCCAATGGCAGGACCAGCTTATCACCGCCAGCCGCCATCAGTTCTTTGGCCAGTTCAACACGGTCCAGTTCAACACGGCTCCTGCCTACTTTTCCACCCTTGGCGACCGCAAACGTGTAAGCCATGGCTCCACCGATCAGAACTTTGTCGCAGACCGTGAGCAGATTCTTGATGACGTTGATCTTGTCAGAAACTTTGGCACCGCCAAGAATGGCAATGAATGGTCGCTTAGGATTCGCGATGGCATCGGAGAGGTACTTGACTTCCTTCTGCACGAGAAAACCAACGACGCGTGGTTTGCCGACCATGGCCTGCGGAACGGCAACCATCGAAGCGTCGGTGCGGTGACATGTGCCAAATGCATCGTTGCAGTAGATATCAGCAAACCCAGCCAGCTTTCCGGCGAAGACAGCATCACCCTTCTTCTCGCCCTTGTTGAATCGCAGGTTCTCCAGCAACACAACATCGCCGTTCTTCAAGGCTCCGACTTTCGCGACTGCATCTGCATCAACAGTGTCGGTTGCGAAAGCGACAGGCTTGCCCAGCAGTGACGCCAGCACAGCGGCCGCTGGTTTCAAGCTATACTTCGCCAGATCTTCTCCATCCTTCGGCTGGCCCAGATGGCTGCACAGTACCAGTTTCCCACCGCGGTCAATGACAGACTTAATGGAAGGCACGGCCATGCGAACACGACGATCGTCCGTCACATTGCACTGATCGTCCAGTGGCACATTGAAGTCCACTCGCATCAGAACGGTCTTACCAGCAACATCCACGTCAGCAATTGATTTCTTCGCCATGATCAGATTCTTACAACAGCTTTGCATACAGAAATGAAGAGACATCCGCTGGAGGGATCTTAACGACCGGAAGCCGGGTCGCACAGTTAAGGCGCCGGAATTCCCTGAACGGATCAGTAGACGGAGTAAACCTTGTTCAGCCACAATGCAGGCTCCACGACGACGCCGGTGCGGTGACGAGAGCGTTACGCAGCAGCCTGTTGAATCACCTGCAAATCCTGCCCTTTGTATTCTCCTGACAAAGATTCCTGTATGAAGACACACGTTGGCACCACGATTGTTCGAAATGGACAGCTTATTGACGGGACTGGCGGAAAGCCGGTCCCGAATTCGGTCGTCATTCTGAAGGATGGAAAAATCGACTGGGCAGGGCCGGCGAATGAGGCTCCTGCTCAAGGTCCGGAGGCGAGAGTCATTGATGCCAAAGGCGGCTCGATTCTTCCGGGGCTCGTCGAAGCTCACTTTCATCCGACCTATTTCAATGTCGCAGCCCTGGAAGATCTCGACATCAAGTACCCCGTCGAATACGTGACTCTGCTGGCCGCTGCTAACGCGAAGCTGGCCGTTGAATGCGGTTACACGTCAGCTCGCAGCGGCGGCAGTCTGTTTAATATTGACGTCTGGCTCAAAAAGGCGATCGAATCTGATATCAACATCGGCCCGCGTCTTGCAACCAGTGGGCGAGAAATCTGCGGCGTCGGAGGACTGATGGACTGGAATCCCGACTTCCGAAAAATCGGCATGGAAGGTCTTGTCCTTCTCATCAACGGTCCCGTCGAAGCTCGTTCGGCCGTGAGGAAGCTGGTGAAGGATGGCATCGAATGGGTGAAGACCTATCCGACAGGAGATGCCGCTGCTCCTGACACCAATGATCATCACACGCTATGCATGACCTTTGAGGAGATGCACGCGGTTGTCGAGACTGCTCATAATCACGGCATGAAAGTCACCGGACATTGTCGAGCCACTGAAGGGATCAAGAATGCGTTGAAAGCCGGTTACGACGCCATCGAGCATGGCACGTTTATCGACGATGAATGCCTCGACCTGATTCTGCAGCGTGATGTCCCGTGCGTTCCGGCTCTGTACTTCGAATACGCCAGCATCCAGCGCGGGCCGGAGTTTGGAATGTCGCAGCAAGTGATCGACGGTCATCAGGAAACGCTCGACGGTGGTGCCGAGAGTGCTCGCAGAATTCTGAAGGCCGGCGGAACTCTGGGTATGGGTGGCGATTATGGCTTCGCCTGGAATCCTCACGGCGACTATGCTCGCGAACTTTCCTTCTTCGTAAACTTCGTAGGTTTTTCTCCTCTTGAAGTTTTGACCTGCGCGACCAAAAACGGTGCCAAGATTCTGGGACGACTGCATGAGATCGGAACCGTCGAAGTCGGAAAGCTGGCAGACCTGCTAATTGTCGATGGAGATCCGCTACAGGATATTCGAGTTCTGGAAGATCGCAGTCGGTTTATTGCTGTCATGCAGGGCGGGCTTGTGAAGGCGGGGCAGCTTGCGGCACCGGTTTTCTGATCGAGCGGTGTGTGTCGACCGCGGCATCGTCGATTTACGGCGATATAAGATTGGTAGACAACATGACAATGAACAGGCGATCCTTTCTCGGGCAGTTGTCATGGGCGGCCGGATCACTAGCGGTTCTGGGCCAACAACTGCAGTCGGTTGAGGCTGCGGTTCCGAACTTTGAACTGGATCCGACATGGCCCGCCGAATTTCCCGGCTCCGGTCAGGAACCCTGCCAGGTGGCGGGGGTTGCCATCGCAAAGGATGGCAGAATCCTCGTGCTGAACCGGGGTGAGAATCACTGGATGCCTTCCACGGGGTATCGTCAGGAACGAATTCAAAAACCAGCGGTGTTGGTCTTTGATGAACTCGAAGGCCGTCTTGTGGATTCGTGGGGCGAAGGTCTGTTTGTGATGCCGCATCAGATCAGCGTCGATGCGGCAGGAAACATCTGGATCGTGGACTGCGGGCAGGACAAAGTGTTCCAGTTCGACTCGACCGGATCGCTGTTGCTGGAGGTCGGCAGTGCTGAAATTGGTTTTCGCAAACCGACCGATGTCGTTGTACTCCGTGACGGCTGCTTCGTCGTCTCAGACGGCTACACGAATGCTCGAGTGGTCGTGTTTGATCCGAAGGGCCGGATGATTCACGCCTGGGGCCAGAAAGGAAAACGTCCGCTCGAATTTCAGACACCACACAGCATAGCCAGAGACGAGAACGATCTTCTCTATGTGGCGGATCGAGAAAATCATCGAGTTCAGATCCTGAATCGGGAAGGGAAAGTTCAGGCCATCTGGACTCACCTGGAGCGTCCTCTGACTGTCCGCTATGCCGCAGGTTCGCTTTTTGTGCTCTCCAATCTGGACGCGGACAAAGGGATTGTCCGGCAGCTCAATCGGCAAGGCGAAGTCCTCAGCTCATTCATGACGAAACCGGCTGACTCGAAAGAGCACTTTGAATGGCCGCATGGATTGGCAGTCAATGAAGATGCTTCGAAGATCTATGTAGGTTTTACTCTGACAGGTCGGCGAGTTCATCGTTATCAGCGAACGAAGCCGTGAAAGTTCGAAGGTTAGGGACTTGTTCTGGCCTGCGAAGGACGCGTTGTAACCTCGTTGCTCAATCAACTGCGTTGACTGGCAATTGACTTCAGCTTTGTGGAAACTGAAAGAACACGACGCCGCAAACGCATGGCAAGAGCGTCTCCGGGCCCACCCCGGGATTGAATGTTCACAGGAGCTGTTATGAAATCGACTGGTACCTACTGGCTTGGTTGTCTGGGATTGATGCTTATCGCAGGGTGCAGCGGCGAAAAAACCACACCCAACGCGACTGCTTCTGGTGAGACATCTGCCGCAACCATCGCGAATGATCTGGCGTCGAAGTCGGCCGGCAGTCCGGAAGATTCTTCACCCGGCAGCGGAGGCGAAAAGAAACTGACAATTGGCTTTTCTGCGCTGACATTGACTAATCCCTTCTTCAAGATCATCGCTGATGAAATGACGGCCGAGGGAAAGAAACATGGTTATGAAGTCGTCGTCGTTTCCGCCGATCAGGATGTGAATCGCCAGACATCACAGGTCGAGGATTTTATCGTCAAGCAGGTCTCGGCCATTGTGCTCAACCCCTGCGATTCAAAGGCCATTGGTGCAGCGATTAAGAAGGCGAACGACGCTGGAATCCCGGTCTTTACAAATGACATCAAGTATGATGGCACGGACGGCAAA
>CAIXQV010001281.1 GCA_903921605.1 uncultured Planctomycetaceae bacterium
ATCATTAAAAGAACGCAATCTGATTGTGATTGGACTCAGTTGCGGCTACACGATCGTAATCCTGTCTGTAATGTACTCGCTCGTGTTGTTGGTCAGCTCTTTGACGTGATGTTGGTTCGTGTCATTTCCTTCGGATAACCTCATGAGTTCGTCAGATCCATTACCGCCACTTTGCTGGAATCGCATGGATATCGAGCAGCGACTTTACGGTGGTGGCGGGCGGTTTACGCGAGTCAATATGCTGCGGACTTCAATCATAGGATTGTTGTTGACAGTTCTGTTTTATCTGCCGCTGATTGCCTTTCCCAAGCTGACGTTATCTCAGATGTTTCTTGAACGCGGCTCAACACCCTATGCGATCGTCTTTCTGTCTGCCTGGGCCAGCGTCGCACTGCTGATCAAATGGCGAAAACTCATCCTGCAAAGAAAAGCTCTGCAAGAAGAGTATCGAGTCGTCCCGTCGGCAGCCAATTTCATTCTGGCGGCCACCACGGTCGACGTTGTCATGAACAACATCCATCGCACGGTCGATGACCCTCGGCATTTTGTGCTGTTCAATCGCATTCAGATTGCTCTGTCGAATCTTCGGAACCTCGGGCGAGTCGGTGACGTCGAGGACATCCTGCGGGCTCAGGGAGGACACGACGAATCGTCTTTGGACACCAGCTACTCGGTCTTGAACAGTTTTGTCTGGGCAATTCCGGTCCTGGGATTTATCGGAACTGTCCTCGGATTATCTCAGGCCATCAGTCAGTTCGGAGGTGTGCTGCAGGGCGCGGGCGAAATGGATGCGATCAAACAATCACTGCAGGGTGTGACAGCGGGGCTGGCGACAGCCTTTGAGACGACTCTGGAAGCTCTCGTCGCGGCACTTCTGATTCAACTGTGGCTGACATTCCTGAAGAAAAGCGAAGAAGAATTTCTCGACGAGTGTACTGAATACTGCACGCGCAATGTGGTGAATAAACTGCGAATCATGGTTTACGAAGCAGGCGCGGAGTAACAACTTGAACGCTCCGGACATCACCGCGAAGACTCAGGCGACCGATCGTTCGGCGACAAAACAATCGCCAGGGATCCAGAGGTCGCGTCCGCGGTTTCTTGTTCCGATGGTGGCATCGATCGCTGTTCAGATGACTTCTGTGCTGACACTCATCATGCTGTTGCTGCTGATGATTTCTGCACGGCCCGGTGATGGCGGCAATGATGGCGGCGGCAGTGGAAATGGAAGTTCCGGACAGGATGGTCAGGGCGAGTTCGCGGTGGCCGCAACCGGCAGTGGTTCGCAGACCAATGCTAACGCCGCCGGTGATGCAGTCTCTGTGGCTCAGCCTGTTGACGCGGCGGAATCCGACCGAACAGCGTCCGCTCCTCCTGCAAACCCCAGGACTCCACCGCAAAACGCCGGCCTTCCAATGACCGCGCAGACGGAGAATCGGAAGAAGCTCTTTGTGATGCCCGACTTTCCCGCGCCGGCAGCGAATCTGGAGCCAGCCGGGGCTGGTGGAGGCAGTGGCTTCTCGGACCTTGAAGAACGACTGCGTCGTGCCGGAGCACAGACCGGCGATGTCCAGATTTCACTCGCCTGGAACAACGGCAATGATCTTGATTTGCATGTTGAAACGCCGGGTGGCGAAAAGATCTTTTTCAATCAGCGTGAATCGTCCTGTGGTGGCGAACTGGATGTCGACATGAATGCCGCAGGAGCAGAATCGAATACGCCGGTCGAAAATGTCTTCTGGCCAGCGGATGGTTCACCGAAAGGGCGATATCGTGTTCTGGTGCATCACTACGCGAAACACGGTGGTCCCGATCCGACTCGGTATCAGATCACAGTCAAGGTGAAAGGCGTAGCAAAGAAATACAACGGTTCAGTAAAAGATGGTGATCCTCTGCAGATGGTGAATGAATTTGAGGTGGAGTGATTCTCTGGCAAATGTAATCGAGACGATTTTCAGAAACTGGTTTTCATGAGCCGACGTAAAGGCAACTCTGTTCCCTTCTCGCTGTTCGCGTTTCAGGACATCATTACGTCCGTGACCGGCATTATTTTGCTGATCACGATGATGATGGCCGTGGAACTTGTGCAGAACATGCAGCGCGCCGCCTCCGCGCCGCAGGAACAGAAATCGCCAGCCATTGAGGGAACTCTGCGCGGCGCGATTGAAGATAATACTCAGGAAATCGTGCGTCTGGAGCGATTGCTGGAAGAAACCACCACCATCCGCTTCGATGGGGATGCCCTGCGGAGACGACTGGCGAACCTGAGTGCAGCCACTGCGGAACTGGAGAAGCAAACGACACGGATCGAGGTGACTCAGAAGGACATCGAACAACGCAAGGCGGAACTGGCTAAGCAGTCGAAGGATCTGACGCCGGAGTCCATTGAGGAACTCGCTCAGGAACAGCGTGAGATCGCTCAGCAGATTGAAGCCATGCGACAGGCGAACCGAGTTATCTTCAATCGTCCGCAAGGAGCTGCCAAATCGCCATGGTTAGTGGAGCTGAATTCAGACAGGATCCTTGCCGCGGAGATGGGTGCTAATCGTCCTCCACAGGCATTTGCCAGTGCGGCAGAGTTTCTTGCGTGGGTAGGCAGTCAGAACAATGGAGCCATCTATTTCGTGATTCTCGTCAAACCAGACAGCATTGAAACCTTTGCTTCCCTGCGTCAGGAACTTCAGGATCGTCAGTTTGAAGTCGGCTACGATCTGCTGCGGGCCGATCAGACGGCGATTGATCCAAACACAGGAGCCGGAGCACCATGAGTCGCAGAGGAGCCCCGAGCGGAGACAGTCTGGATCTGTTGCTGGATACGATCTGCAACACGTTTGGCGGTATCCTGTTTATCGCGATGCTGGTTGTAATTTTGACGAATCAGATGAGCCGTGAAGCATCGCCGACAGAACCAACAGCACAGAACAGCCGAGCTTTGCGGACCATGCGAGGTCAGTTATCGGAGTCTGATGCAACGCTAACGAAACTGCGTCAGGCTGTGCGACAAAAGGAAGACCTTGAACGCCAGTTTGCAGATCCCGACAGCCGCGAGCTGCTGACCACGTTGCATGAACTGGATGACGATACAACGTCGATGATCATGGATCGTAACGAGAAGCTTGCGAACGTCGCTGAGTCGCAGGCGTCCCTGATTGAATCGGCTCGGGAACTAGAGCGACTGACACAGATGCTGGCCGAAGCTCAGTTACGGCTGGAGCGGAAGAAGCAGGTTTTGCAGAACGAAACAGCATTGCGAAGTCGGACTTCCCAGACACCAAAGCAGCGGGCGACTCAAAAGACTCCGGTCGCCTACTTTCTGAAGGGCGGTCGACTTTGTGCGGTTGCGAAGAAAGATGAAAATGGTGCTGCGGTGCCGAACGATGACGAAGTCAGATTCGTGGATGACCCGGCCGGTGGTAAGTACGTGGAACCGATCGAGAATGCTGGACTGCCGATCGCCCCCGATGGATCGAACGCCGAACAGATTGGGGAGAAACTGAGCTCCTTTGAGAAAGAAAAAAATTACCTTTCAATTCTGGTCTACAAGGATTCATTCGCGAATTTTGAATCGCTGAAAAATGAAATGATTCGATCAGGGTTCGAGTATCAACTGGTTCCGTTTCCAGATAGCGAAAAAGCCTACATCGGCGACCAAACCGAACCCGCGCTGGTCCAGTGATGATCCATGAAAGAAATCGACCAGCCTGGAAGTCGATTCCCTCCTCGTATTGAAGGCCCTGATTTTGCGGGAAATCGCATAGATCGGGCCGACATACGCAAGACTGAAGAAAGCAGAATACCGTGCCCGCTGACTTGATGATTCGCGTCGGATCAAGTGAGACGTCATCGAGATAACCCAACTCCGCAGAAAACTGCCGAGACTCCACACGCGGAAACGCAGCTCCCGGTACGGCACTGCACAGCACAGAGAAACTGCGATTCTCTGAAGAGCTCAGTGCTCGTATAGTCCGCCCCATGGACTTCATGACAACTCCCCCTCAGAGTGTGGAATCAAGAATGGGATCAGCAACAAGGAACCCGTTATTGGTAGTTTTGGCGATCGGTTGTATTTTCACGGGCTGCCAGATTGGTCAGGACTTGCACTCAAGCTCTCTGACCGATACCGGCACAATGTCGGAAGATAAATCGGCGGTGGTGGACGAGCTAGGGCCGGTTGCCGTTCTCAAGCGAGGGCGGCCGTTGTTGCCAAAGTTCAGACACGCAGCGAAACAGCGAGTTCAGGGAGCTGGATATGAATTGCGCGGCTCGGTCGAAGAGAGAACATTTAGACATCTCAGCGGCACGATGGCCAGCGTGTTCTACTTTACAGAACTCAAAGATGATGGCATCGGCGCGGGGGCTGTGAAGATCAAGAACTCGGGCCACAGCAAAGCGCTTGTCCAGATCGACTGTGAGACGGTCGGTGAATGCACCATTCTCGAGCCGGTGGTTGGTTTGTCCGACATCACGTATGCTCGCCCTGTTGCATTGGCCGATGGAGAACAAGTTTCGATCGGCAGTGTGAAGGTTGGCCCCAGACAATTCAGCGTCGTTTCAAAATGTCGGCACATCGGCGAACAGGGAGCCGTGTCGGTGTTCTTTAACGGACGGAATCGGTCGATCTGGCATGACTATGAACTCGAAGGCCGCGTTGTTGCGAAACGCTTGCGTCCTCCTGAAGAGGCGGTTGAGATCTCCCCGGATCTGAGCCATGAAGAACAGCTTTGCATCGCGGCCGACATGTACTTTCGACTAAGGGAAGATCGCGTCGCCGAGAGAGCACGAAATACAGTCTTCATACCGGTTTACTATTAAAGCTCGTCCAACCATGACGCGCGGGATCGTTTTTTTGCGGGCCGAACCGAACAGCGATAACTCCCAAGTCCTGAGGAATTTCGCGCACTTACGTCGGTCAGAACTGATGAACTCCCGGCGACCCGTGACGCTTGATTTTCGAGCCGCTGAAAGTCGCAGCTTTCGATGTGCGGCCTCAATAGTGGAACCGCTCACGGCTCTAGTCGCCCCTAAGCCGATCAGTGGACTACTTCGCACTGCTCGCCTGCCTGGAATTTCTGTAGTAAGGGCCAACACATTGCCGGGAATTAAGGCAGCTTCGATTTGAGTTTATCGCTGAAAATGAGATCATGGGCATCGCTGATAATCAAGCGAACGCACGTTCAGGACCTGAAAGGTTGATTCACGTCATCAGTCTCCATCGCGTGAGAATGCTTTGGCAGGCCGGAACAGCATTTGCGAGAAAAGGGATTGCTTAAAGCAGTTGGTGAGGGGTTGGATATTCGTTGTTTTTCTTGTCGGGGAGTTTCCTGCAATGCGTACCAAGAATCGTGGTTTTACTCTGATCGAGTTGCTGGTTGTGATCGCCATTATCGCGATCCTGATTGCTCTGCTGTTGCCTGCCGTGCAACAAGCTCGTGAAGCCGCTCGCCGAACACAATGCAAAAACAATCTGAAGCAGATTGGACTCGCATTGCACAACTATGAGTCAACACATAGCTGTTTGCCCCCGGGGTCCATTATTGCGTCTGGCGGAGTTGGCGTGACCAGCGAAGCGTCGCCGCATGCTTTTATTCTTCCGTTCTTCGAGCAGGCCGCTGCTTACAGTGCCTTCAACTTCAATGTTTCCATCAACACCCACGCCAGTAATTTGGCAGCACGAGAATTCAAATTGCCGATGCTTCAGTGTCCTTCCCAGCCAAGCTCTCCGGCATTTGTATTGGCGGGGACACAGTGTCCCAATGGATGCGGCACAACGAACTATGTTCAAAGCCTTGGAAACAACTCCAACTACGGTGTTGTGAATGGACCATTCAGCCGCAGATCCAACACAAAAATGCGTGACTTTACCGACGGCCTGAGCAACACAGCACTGTTTTCTGAAATTCGCCTCGGCCCCGCAGCTGGTTCGCCAACCACTGGCATTGTCGCGGCAGGCGACCCCAACGATTATAACGTGGCAACTCAACTGGCATTTGCGACGTTCGATGCCGGAAGCTCTTTAGGAAATGGCGATACCTATTGGAACTCAGGCTGCGACAACCGAGCGTTGTCAGCATTCCTGTATCGCGGGAAACAGTATTACCGCGGCGGTGTTTACACCACGTTCTACTCTCATACTTTGACTCCGAACTCGAAGAGTCGCGACTGCATTCGATCTGTTGGTCTTGATCGAGGACATTTGGCCGCTCGCAGTTATCACGTCGGTGGAATTCAGGCTGTTTTGGGTGATGGTGCTGTCCGCTTTGTAAGCGACAATATTGACAGCAACATCTGGCGTGCTGTTGGAACCATGGGGCGTGGTGAGGTGCTTGGCGAGTTCTAGCCTGGCAGATTTCTGATAATGTTGACTCTCTTCCGTCACGCATGTTCAAATGCGTGATGGACTCAAAAAAGCTTCGAAAAAAAACTTGTCTAAATCGCTCCTGGAGACACCAATCTTTTCGATGATTGGCGACTCCTGTCTGTCACAGTAGATTCGATTGCGGTTGGTGTTTCCAACCGTAACCTCCGTGGGCGTTCCGGGGCCAAGTTCAGCATTCACAGGTCGGTTTCAGAACTTGCCGCTGTGGATCGAGCCTTAGAAAACCTGACAGACGTTCGTTCCTCTGTTCTCTCCTCTTTCCTGCCATTCGCGAGGATGCTTTCTTCGATGACTCGTTTTGCGAAAATGCTTTTCCTGCCGCTCTTGCTGAACTGTATCGGCTGTAGTTCAGATCCAGGCCCCGTCGCAACAGATGAACCGAGTGTGGCTGCGTCCGGAATCGTCACGTTCAAGGGGCAACCGCTGGCAGGATATCAGGTAGTGCTGATGCCTGAAGGAGATCGGCGGCCAGCTATGGGAGTAACAGACGCTGAAGGCAAATTTGTGCTTGGGACAAACGCCCCCGGCGATGGTGCCCCACCGGGAAAAAGTAAGGTTGCCATCGTTTGGGCCGGGCCCGAAACAACTGTCGATGCGGTCGACCAATCAGCGATTGACGATCCCTCGAAAATGCCGAAACCCTCTGTCGTGATTCCAGAGACGTTTTCGAATCCTGAGACTTCAGAACTAACCGCAGAAGTCCCTGAAGCGGGAACAAGCGAACTTAAATTTGAGCTGAAGTGAATTGAGTTTTTCGCTTGATGACTCCCTGCTCGGTCGAGTCGTCTGGACAAATGAGGGTAACTCGCCTGAGAAGCCTCGCCCACAGAACGGGAGAATTTCTGTGCTAAAGATTCTGTTACAAGGCGGCTCAGTATTCATGGGCTTCCTGGCGGCGATGATCATTATCCTCTGTCCAGTCCTGGCTTATGGTCAGGGTGCTTCGGAGGTGCAGCCGGAAGATGAAGGCAACTTGGAAAGTCAGGTCTGGATCTGCGTCCTCGATCTGGAAACAAGCAAGTCTCGTCGATTGTTTGCAGTACCGGATGTGGCTCTTGCTGGATCCCCATGCGTGTCTCCGGATGAGACGCGGATTGCCTTTGACGGATCGCTGCCCGGGATGAACAGCACTTCAGACGCGAAGCTTTTTCTGTCTTCAATTGATGGCTCAGACGTTCACAGTCTTGGACAAGCGGCCATGCCATCGTGGTCACCGGACGGTGATCGGCTTCTGATCAGCCAGTACGGCGAATCTGATCATGGCGTCTGGAACCTGAAGGCGGATTGCACCGATGCTGTGCCTGTCGACGAAACTGGCTGGAGTGGCCAATGGTCGCCGGACGGCCATACGATCGTCTATCTGAAAGGACGAGACTTGATGCTTTATGATGTTCAGAAGCATTCCCGTCGACCGCTGCTCGGTGCGCAGAAAGACTTATTTCGTCGGGCCTACTTCAATCCAGCATGGTCCGCAGACAGCACGAGAGTGTACTTCAAAGCTCAGCAACAAGACGGTACATTCGCGATTTGTTCGCGGTCAGTGTCGGATGACGGTGACTTAGTTATTCATATTCAGCGGCCAACTTACGCGAATATCGGGATCGCTTTCGACGGCCGCATCATCGTTCCATTTCGATCGAAGACTTTCGGAACAGTCCAGTTGCATTCATTTGACGGCCTGAAGAAAGTGCCGTCTACCGATGCAGATGCTAGTCATCTTCAGGGGCAGTTCACGGACCGAAGTTCTTATGGTGCCTCGATGTCACCGGACCGCAAACGACTCTACTATGTCAGCGTTCCCGCTTCGGACGAAGATCTGAAAGCCAAAGCGGCAATATTGGCGCCAAGTGGTACGACGAACTGAAGCAGCAGATTTGAGATTTCAGTTTGAAATTTTCGTCACTGGCTCCCTTCTGCGTTCCCGTGAAAATCCGCGGGGGTAAGGTAACTGCTGCCAGAACAACCGTACGATTGCAGGGAGTTTGACGTAGCGGTTTAAGGAATGGCAGAATCCGGCTCGGAGCTTGCTCGAAGAAATCGGCCTCGTTTGCTAGTGTTCGCGGCTGTAGAGCAGTCTCATTCTCCTCTGGCCGATGTGCGGTTGAGCTGAATTCGGGCGGACTGCCGGGAATCATTGACGTCGGCGACAACGAAACTGGAGCGGGGGCGGGGCCCTTGTTTTGCATTTATGGCGGAAAAAACCTATCTGGCGGTAGATCTGGGCGCGGAGAGCGGACGCGTCATGGCGGGACGGTTCGACGGAAAGCATGTCTCGCTGCATGAGATCCACCGCTTCGGCAACGGCCCGATCCGACTGGGCGGAACTCTGCGTTGGAATCTGGTCGGTCTCTGGACAGAAATCCAGAACGGCCTCCGCGAAGCAGCTTCACGGTACGGCTCGTCGATTTCCTCCATCGGTGTCGATACGTGGGGCGTTGACTTCGTCCTGATGAACCGCAACGACGAGATGCTCGGTCAAGCCTGGAACTATCGCGATTCGCGCACCGATGGCATGCTCGCGAAAGCTCTGCAGCGTGTTCCTCGGGCTGAGATTTTCAGCCAGACCGGTTTGCAGTTTATGCAGATCAATTCACTGTACCAATTGCTGGCGATGTGTGAACGCGATCCGGAACTGGTCTCGCAGGCGACTCGTTTTTTGATGATTCCGGACTTCTTCAACTGGTGCCTGTGCGGCAGTCGAGTTGTCGAGTTCACAAATGCGACGACCACGCAGATGCTCAACGCGACGACTCGCACGTGGGCTGACGACATTCTGCGACGCCTGGACATCCCGACTCAGATGTTTCCGGAGATTGTCAATCCGGGAGCTCAGCTTGGTGGCCTGCGAAAAGACGTCAGTGAGTTTACCGGCTTGAACAAAGTGAATGTGGTGGCTCCGGCGACGCATGATACGGGATCCGCGGTTGCGGCAGTTCCGACATTGCACACGGGTAACCCGGACTGGGCTTACATCAGCAGCGGCACGTGGTCATTGATGGGCGTTGAAGTGAACAATGCGGTGCTGAGCGAAAAAGCTCTGCAGCGTAATGTGACCAACGAAGGCGGCATCGGCGGCACTTATCGGCTGCTGAAAAACATCATGGGCCTGTGGCTCGTGCAACGTTGCAAGGTCGCGTTTGAAGAGCGAGGCCTCAAGGTGGATTATGCGGAGCTGACTCGCAAAGCCGCCGGGGCAACTCCGTTTCGTTCGCTGGTTGATCCGGATCGACCCGAATTCTTGCGACCGACCGATATGACCGAAGCGATTGCTTCAGAATGTCGCCGCACGGGGCAGCCTGTTCCGGAGAACGAAGGTGAGTTCGTGCGATGTGCATTGGAAAGCCTCGCGTTGAAATATCGAATGGTGCTGGGATGGCTGGAAGAGCTGACCGGTGTCAAAGTGAAGGTGATTCACGTCGTCGGCGGGGGTGCTCAGAATGCTCTGCTGAATCAGTTCGCGGCAGATGCCTGCGGCGTTCCGGTCATCGCAGGTCCGGTTGAAGCGACAGCTTTGGGGAATGTGCTGGTTCAGGCCATGTCAGCCGGAGACATTTCCTCCTTGCATGAAATTCGCGAGGTGGTGCGTCGGTCTGAATCGATTACCGAGTTTCATCCGAAGAACAATGACGGCTGGGACGACGCCTGGGAGCGATTCCGCCGGATTTGTGAGGTATAGTGGGAGCAGGGCCGCAATTCGCTGATGGGCAAATCGCCTGTTTGTTTAACGGCAAGCCAAAGGCGACGGTGATCAGAGCCGCAGTCGCCTCGCCGTTAAGCGATTGACTTGATCGCCAGACGGCTGACTCTGATATAAGTTAAAAAATCCCGTCGGCGGAGCGACGGGCGTACCGAACACCCGTCGCTCCGCCGACGGGACGCCGCGACAAGCAGGATGGTGCCTCTGCGGCATCGGGCAGGATCATGGGACTTTTTGACAAACTAAAACGTGGGCTCGAAAAAACAAAACAGATTCTGCGAACCGATGTTCGCGACCTGTTTCGTTCCGGGCAGATTCTGGACGACAGCCTGCTGCAGGATTTCGAAGCACGACTGATCCGCACTGACATGGGTGTGACGGCCGCTGGTCGCATTACCGCACGACTGAAGGCTGATCATGGCGGGCGAACGGTCGACGTTGATGCCGTCTGGAAAACTGTACGCGACGAAATGATCGATCTGCTGAAAGGCACGGATGGGATTCGCTGGGATCTCAGCAATCCACTTTCTCCGATCATGAAAGCCGCTTCGGGACCCACTGTGATTTTGGTCGCCGGTGTTAACGGTGTGGGCAAGACAACGTCCATCGCCAAACTCACCAATCTGCTCATGAAGAACGGTCACAAAGTGGTGCTCGCGGCCGGCGACACCTTTCGTGCGGCGGCGGTAGAACAGTTGACGATGTGGAGCGAACGTCTGGGATGTCCGATTGTTCGCAAGGAGAGCAATTCTGATCCGGCCGCCGTGGCGTTTGAAGGCGTTCAGAAGGCCGTCGAAACCGGCGCGGACTATTTAATCGTTGATACGGCCGGCCGATTGCAGACTCAGAAGAACCTGATGGACGAGCTGGAAAAAATTCGCCGAGTCATGCGGAAGATTATTCCCGATGCTCCTCACGAGAGCCTGCTTGTTCTTGACGCAACAACCGGTCAGAACGGGCTCAGCCAGGCCAAGAGCTTTTCACAGGCGATCGGATGTACGGGCCTGATTCTGTCCAAACTCGACGGGACAGCTCGCGGTGGCGTGGTGGTGGCGATTCGGCAGGAGATGGGATTCCCAGTCAAATACATCGGCGTTGGTGAACAGGTGGACGACCTGGAGCTGTTTGATCCGGAAGGATTCGTCGACGCCCTGTTTGCCAAGTAGGCGGCAGGTTCAAGGGATTACGCGAAATGTTTTTCACGCGAAGACGCCACGCCGCAAAGGAATGAAGCGGCAGCATGCGGGGAAGTCGGGCAAGACTCAGACGTCGTATTACTCTTTGCGACTTTGCGTGAAACATGTTCTTCCTCACGCAAAGACGCAAAGCCGCGAAGAAATGAAGAAGCAGCATGCGGGGGAGCCTGGCAAGACTTAGACGTCGCACTACTCCTTGCGACTTTGCGTGAAACATGTTCTTTCTCACGCAAAGACGCCAAGACGCAAAGGAATGAAGAAGCAGCATGCGGGGAAGTCGGGCAAGACTCAGACGTCGCATTACTCTTTGCGACTTAGCGACTTTGCGTGAAACATGTTTTTTCTCACGCGAAGGCGCAAAGCCGCGAAGAAATGAAGCGGCAGGATGTGAGGAAGTTGAGCAAGACTCAGACTTTGCATTGCATTACTCTTTGCGACTTAGCGACTTTGCGTGAAACATGTTCTTTTCTCACGCAAAGCCGCGAAGAAATGAAGCGGCAGGATGCGAGGAAGTTGAGCAAGACTCAGACTTTGAATTCC
>CAIXQV010001282.1 GCA_903921605.1 uncultured Planctomycetaceae bacterium
AGGTCACTTTTGTGGAGGGAAATATCGGCGATCGGGCCCTGGTGGATCGCCTGCTCACCGACCACGAGATCAGCCATCTGGCCCATTTGGCAGACCATCGCTGCGAAGTTTCCAAACGAAATCCCCATTCCGCCGAACTGGGGAGGTTTTGTTTTGCGACCGACGCGAATCGAGTTCTGGCAGGGGCGTCCCAGCCGTTTGCACGACCGGTTCAGCTATTCGAAGCAATCGGATGGGAGTTGGAGGTTGGACCGACTTTCGCCGTGACAACCAGCGAGGCAGACTGGTGAAAAACTTTTACTTGCATCTGCTGGCCATCGTCCGAAATTGAACACGCGCCCGATCCCGGCGTTCTTCCAAGTCGTTCCAGGCAGGACGCCCTACCCTTCGGACGCAGTGACAATGAACACTGTGATCGAAGAACAACTCACCCCGGAGTCCAATGACGTCTGCACCATCGTGGTGCTTTATGACGGCGATGAGTCTCGCACCCGCGCTCTCTCGGCCTGTGATTTTTTGGTGAAGCAATTCTGGCAGGATGTGGAACTGGAGTTCCATTGGTGGCGCGCGGATTTCCTGCGTGACAAAAATCTCGCAACGGTTGCATCGGCAAATGCCGTGGCGTCAGATTTTCTGATCGTGTGTCTGGAGTCACATCGAGAAATTTCACCAGCGTTGGAATCCTGGTTTGAAGGCTGGGTGACTGAGCGGCGTGATCGTGAAGGTGCGTTGGTTGATCTGACCAGCACTCTTGGATCGGGAGAGGAACTCACATTGATCCAAACCTTCCTTCGAGAAGTCTGCCGACGTGGAAATTTCGATTACCTCACCGCGATTCCCGACGACGGTTGGAATGCCAAGACGGACAACCAGCCTGCGAAGGAATATTTCCAACGGATTGATGACATCCTCAGCGAGCCGCGACCGCCGTCGCACTTTGGCTTGAACGAATGATCGCGCCCTACTTCTTCGCGCCATCCGTCGGATGCCATTCACCATCGTAGGTGGAAATCACCACGACCTCCTCGCCGAGTTCTTTTGATTGTGGAAGTGCTACCGCTGCCGAAGAACTCTGCATGGTGTCGGTGTTAACTGGCT
Organism: uncultured Planctomycetaceae bacterium; assembly: GCA_903921605.1. Next base: position 1,099 of record CAIXQV010001282.1, read on the forward strand.
TCAACGCGGCCTTGGTCAAGAAAACTGTGTCGTCGTTCGCGAGTGCGACCTTCGCCTCATCCTGGAATCGCGCGGCCTCCATAAGCAGATTCTCCCAAGAACAGTGGATCGTCCGCTTGTCGGAATTTTTGAAAGGCTGCAATCGAAACTCCCCGTTCTGCATCGAGAGCAGACGATACAACGCCTGCTCGCCCTCGAGTCCGACGCCGATGGCGTGGATGATCTCCCCGTTCTCGATGTAGATCGCGCCGTTAGTTTTCGGATTGTGAACTTCCAATATGCAAGAGTTGCGGCGCAGACATTCGATCTGGATCACATCTGTCAAACCGACCTGACGCAGCGTGCCGGAGAATCCTTCACGCTGACTCCAAACGAACAGGTCGTTCAAGAGATTGAACACCGTGGCAAATCCTGCTGTGGTGATAGGCTTCTCCAAAAACAATTCTGCTCCGCCTTTCAGACACATCATGCGGTGCGTGTCCGTGGAGTTGCCGGTGAGCACCACTTTCTTCACGTCCGAATGGCGGCGATTGATGACACCGAGAAGTTGAACGCCATCGAGCATCGGCATGTTGATATCAATCACCACAAGCTCGATCCGATGTTGCTGAAGGATTGTAAGAGCCTGATCCGCTGCCGAAGCTTTATGGATCTCCCACGACCCCGCGCTCATCGTCTCAAACATCTCACCGACGGTTTCGAGGAACGCCATGCTGTCATCCACAAGCAACACTTTGTTCTGACGAAGCGGCCTCATCTCAGCTTGTAGCAGCGGATGGGGAGAATTAGCGACTGGCTGTGAGACGATCGGGAGACTTGTGTTATAGACCGACGGAATGGAATCCTCGACTTTGAGCTCGATCTCGCCGAGGCGAAGAATTTCACCTTTCCGGAGAACCCCTTCGGTGACGAGTACGCCTTTGATGAACGTCCCATTCGTGGAACGCATGTCCCGAACCAGGAGTTCGTCGCCGCGCCACAACACCTCACAGTGCTGGCCGGAGATGGAGGTTTCAACGATTTGAAACGTGTTTCCAGCCGCGCGCCCGATCGTTATCCAGCTTTTACCAAGCTCAAACGACAGCCCAGCACTTGAATTTGATTTGACGACAAGTTTAGCCATGCAACCC
>CAIXQV010001283.1 GCA_903921605.1 uncultured Planctomycetaceae bacterium
AGCCCACTCTGGCTGGGCATCAGCGAGTTCTGCCATCCTTTCGAGATACACGTCTTGTTCAGGATCCGTCGGCGAAAACTCTGACAGCTTCTGAAGGTTCTCGCGGTATTCGGCCTCAAACGATTCGCGAGTAAGCGCACCCGGAGAGGTCGATTCTTTCGCCTCTCCGGGTGCAACAACGTCCTGCGTCCGTGCAGGAATCTCTCCGTTTAGCAGCCCTTCTTGCCGCCCTTCTTGCCGCCCTTCTTGGCGTGTTCCATCTTCTCGTGTTTCGGCGATTCCTTGGTTTCCTTGTAACCGCCCTTCGACATTGACTTCTTCATCTGAACTGCCTCCAAATAGCATATTTTCAACATCATCCATTTCACTATCCGGAACCGTTCCGGATTGTGCTTCCTGTTGCGCCTTCTGATCGCGAAAGCGTTGCAAGCCTTCCTCGATCTGTCGCAAGTTCTCTTGTGATTCTGGGCCGTCTGGATTTGCTCCATTTCTCGCGGCCATATCCATCACACGGCCGACACTGCCGCGCTTGATATTTTCGGCGATAGTCTTTCGGCCTTCTTCACTCTTGGCCAGTTTCGCCTCGTCCTCGCTAACCTGCATCCCAGCTTTGACTGCGGCTTCGTATTTCCTCCGAGATGGGCTTTCGGTGAATGCCTGAATCTCCGGGGGAATTGGCTGCGGGGCTTCTTCTGGACCCGCCACTGGCGGCGTTTCTTGTTCTGGCGTCGCAGGATCTCTCAGTGGCAACAAGTCTTTAGGACCGTTCCCGTAGCCGTTATTTTCGAGGCTCTTGAGATCGATCGTTGGCGTTTCGCCCTGCTGGTCCTGCTGGTCCTGCTGGTCATTCAGGAATGGATACAAGGTCTCCTGTTCGGAATTCCCACGACGCTTACGATTAAGCATCCCGGGGATTTCTGTCCCTGAAGTCATCCCAGCCATCATGAACGATTGAACTACCGAATCGACCGAATTTGAAACGAAGTCACTGAATGACAGATCCGGCGACACTCCTTCATATTTGCTCGACAGATCCTGAAGAATAGTCGTGACGAGTTCCTCTGGAACTTCTTTTGCGCCTTCGATCAGTCCGTTCTTTGCCAACTCCTTCCATGTGTTGGCTGCGACAGATTCACCCGCTAATCTCGCCTCAACACCCCCGCCGAATATCTTCTGCCCAATTAACGCTATTCCGGCTTCCAACACCCCTTGAGTTCCAGCATAACGCAATCTGTCCGCACCCTTGAGACCGGCGTCCTCGGCCGTCGTCAGTGCCTCGCTTCCAGACATTGCACCAGCGCCAAGCATCTTTGATACTGATCCGCCCGGCGTTCCCATCGTTTGTATGAGACTCTGCAACGCCCCGCCGCCCATTCGGCTGAGATACGGCGACATATCATCTTGGCGAGCTTCCTCGCGTGACTGGGCGAGATTGCCCGAATCCCGGTAAAGCTGGTCCGCTGCCTCTTTCTCGCCGGCCAGTCGTGCTGCCATGGCTGTGAAGCTCTCAGCAGCCCCGCCAATTGCGCCCATTGGTTCCCGGAACAGTGCGCCGCCAGGAATGCTATTCAGCTGATTGGTCCGCTTTTGCTGCGAGCGAATCTGCTCCAGCCTCTCGCGGTCAGCAAATGCCTTCTGAGCCTCCGGGGCATCCGTCTGTTTCATGTAGTATTCAGCGACAGCAACAGACTTCATGATTGGATCATCATGCTGACTGGCAATGTCGTCGATCTCTTTTTGGGCGCGCCTTCGCTCCTGATCTTCCTGCTGAATCTCATATTCAGCAGCTGCGAGCGATTGCGATACAGGATCGCTGGCGTACTTCTTCAGGAATTGCTGTCGCAGCTGTTCACGCTGACGCTTAGCTTCCTGATCATCTATCTGCAGTTCTCTGCGATCGATGCTTTTCTGATCGAGCCCGAATCCGCGGGATCCTGTTGTGATTGGTTCGTAACCGCCACCGATTCGAGACTTGCCCATTGAACTGCGTTCCCGGAATTGACATCGAGAAATTGATTAGTAAACCGAATCGCCACCATATGGAGCAGGCGCATTGAATGGCTTCACTGGCTGCTTTGAGGGTTGAATGGCGATGCCCTTTTCTCTCAAGTACTTGATGGCTTTTACCATATCCATCAAGTCTTGCGAACCGGCCGGAGGCGGACCGCCGTTATTCTTCGCACTAATCAGCTTGATTGTCTGAAGTGCCGCTGCGGCCTCCTTGTCGCCACTGGCCATCGTCTTTTCCATGTGCGAATCGATGTTTGTTGACGACATCGCAACCGGATTTCGTACTGGCGATGTTGGTGGTTTTGAATACACACCACCACTCTTAATCTGTTCCGAGTAGTCCATTTTCGGACTCTGCGTCTGAGCCTGTCTTTCCTGAAGTCTTTGCCGGTACTGATCCGCCACTGGCGGCTTTTGTTGGCCAGTCGTTGGCCGGAAAGGAACCGGCGTTCCGTCCTTCATTTCCTCTTTGTAAATCGGGTGAGGCTGAAGACCGTAGCTTTTCTGATAGTAATTGTCCGTATCGGCAAATCGCTTCTTGGCCTCTGCCATTGCTGCTTCGCGAGTTGGATACATCAGTTCTTCATCCGGTCCCAATTCATTCCGGACGTCGTTTACCAGACTGTTGAAGTCCTTGATCCGGTCGTGTTCGGCCTTGATCCTGTCATCGGCGATTTTCTCTTGCTGAAGACGTTGCTTCTCCTGCTGGGCTTGCAGATGTTGCTCCTGCTGCTGCTGCATCTTCTGTTGCATCATCTGCTGTTGAGCCATGCCGTTATCACCAACGCTCCACGGCTCATATGTTTCAAAGCCTTTTGGATCCTTACCAACTTTGACCCACGTCTGTGTTGGTGTATGGAATAGCAGCGAGGAATTCATTCCTTCCTCGGGCTTCCTGATCTTCTCTTCCGGAACGATTCCTGACAGCTTCTTCTGGTGCAACAGCATTGCCTGTTGCTTCAGCCCTTCATCCAGATCGTCATTGGTCATGACAGTCTTCCGGAATACCGCATCCAGTTCCTTCATCTCCTGCTTCTGGCGTTCGCTGAAATCCATGCCGGCGTTGCGAGCCTGCTGAATCTGCTCTTGCCATCGTGCAGAGATTTCAGCTGTCTCTCGCTGGGCCGCGTTCTGCTGAACGTACTTCTGCTGTTGAGCATCCCTGGCAACGTCGAATTGATTCCTCCGGGTGTCCTGCTCTGTCGAGAACTGATTCTGGAACTGATCTCGCTCCAGAGTGTTGCCATGCTGCTGCTGAGCCCGAGATACATCGTACCCGAACTGCATGTTGTCACGTTCCAGCGTGTTTCCATGCTGGAATCGATCTCGTTGCATTTGATGGCCGAACTGCTGTTCGTTCTCCATTGTCTGATAGCCAAACTTCTGCTCGTTCTCCTTTGTTGAGAATCCGAACCGGCGTTTGTCCTGGTCCTGCTGATCACGGGCCTGCTCACGATCACGAATCAACGTGAAATCGTTATTCAGGGTATCCCTGCGCCGGACGTCCTTCTGCTGCTGACGATTCAACTGCTTCGTGCGGTTGAAGTCGTCGGCCGCGGCATTGGCGGCATAGTACGCACGCTGGGCCGTGTCAGCCTGCCCGTACTTCTGCTGCTGCTTGTCGCGCTGAGCCTGCGCAGCAATCTGCTGAGCCTGAAGCTCGGCTTTTCGCTTGGCCTCTTCTTCTTCGGCTTTCCGCTTAGCCCTGCGCTCATTACTGGAACGCAAAGCGTCTAAATAGCGTGCGTTGTTCTCGCGGGCATTCTCGTAGGCTGACACCATTGAATCTTCCCTTACTTTTACCGGCGTGACCTGTCAATTCTTCCCGTCGGGTTTCTGTACGATGGACCCGTTCCGCCAATCGTATATGTCTGAACCGGCATAGTCATTCGTGTTGCTTGAAGCTGCGTTTGATTGTTCTCTGCCGCTATCCTGTATTGGCTTTCACGATCCAACTGTGACTGCCTTGTCTGCTGTTCGCGTTCCTTCTGAGCCTCTTGGATCTTGACGTTGCGTTCGACTTCAGCCTGACGCTGTTGCCACTGACGATCCAGTTCGGCTTCCTGCTTTCTGGATTCCCGCTCGGCTGCAGATTCCTTGCCCTGCCATTCCTTATCCAGCTTCGCCTGCTGCTCTTTCCATCGGCGATCGATGTCAGCTTCCTGCTTCTGTGCTTCACGCTGCAGCAAACTCTGGTCGCCCTGAAATGCTCGATCCAATGCCGCTTGGCTAATCGTCGTCTCTCTGGACAATCTACTTTCGTTAGCCTGAAAATCACGATCAAGCCCCGATATCTTCTCGCGTGAATCCCTGTCCAGCCCTGACAGTTTCTCAGTTGCTGCTCGCTGACGTTCTGATTCAGTGCTTTGGAACAGTCGATCCTTTTCGGATTCAGCAATTCGTGAATCACGTTCAAGCTGGCTTTCACCGGCTCTGAATGTTCGATCAAGTGCTGACTGGCTCACTGTCAGATCGCGGTCCAGACCCTTCTGACGGTTGTCGTTCTCCATACCCAATCCTTGGCCGTAGAGATTCGCAACCATGCCAACCCCGTCCATGCTTTCCTGAATTCCTCCGATGTAGCCGAGTCGCTGGCTGGTGAGGGAATTCTCATTGTTCATGTTCTGGTTGAACTGCTGATTGAGCCCGGTCGCTCTGGTGTTCAGCGATCCTTGGTACGCGGCACTAAGATTCATGTCCGTGGAAATACGGTTCTGCAACAACTGATCTTCGAGGGCCAGCTGTTGGCGAGTGTTATCGAATGCTGCTCCACGCTGCAGGGAATTCGCGACGGTTGTGTTTCCAAGTCCTCGCTTGATGGCGTTCTGTGAAGCAGCTGCCATTTGCTGCTGTGACTTCACGTTCAAATCGCTTCGCATGGAATTGCCGAACTTGTCAATTCGTTCCATGTTGCGGGCTCGAGTATCCCGAGCATCGTTCGTCATGAGATCGTAATCAGCTGCCAATCGCTGATATCCCTGATCTCCCATCGCACGGGAATTCTGAATCTGCTGATCATACCCGCCAATGACGGAATTCTGTCGATCCGTCGCACGCCGCTGCTGCGCAAGTCGTTCCTGCTCCGCTGCCTGAGCCAACGAATTGAAGTTGTACCCGCCCTGCGGAATCTGCCCCATGGTCGACTGAGGGGCTGGCGACCGATATTGCGGAAGCGTAGGAAGGTTTCCAAACATGCTGTATTGATTGTTGGCCATTTTATGATCTCCCGAAATTCACTACGGCTTAAACCTGATGATGGTGATACGCCAAGTTAATATTGGCTCTGAGCCCGGTTTGTTCAATGTCGAAAACATGATTCCAACTTCGTCCGTGTTTGCGAATCCAGACCATGAACTAAGATAGACGTCTGGTTCCCCGACCGGAGTTACAAGCACATGATCCCCGGCTTGCACTCCAACCCATGTAAATCTCCAAACATGATTTTGCCCGTTAAGGCTGATTGCTGACCCAAGAGTAGCCGTTATACCTGAAATGAAGAGTATCTCGGCCGAACCCGTTCCATCAACGCCTGATCCAAACTTAATTCCACCTGTTCCCGGATTAAGGTTGATTTTACCTGATGCCCCCGTCGTAAGCGAGATGGGATCTGTTGATCCGGACGTAAGTGTGAGGCTGTCGGATGCTTGTATGTCAATATCGTTCGTTGCAGTCAGTGTCATGTCGCTGCCAGCAGCGATCGAAACGGCGGCTGTAGCAGATGCAACCAAGCTGACTGAGAGATTGAGAATTAAACTCTCGCCAGTTACCGTTGTGATTCCCGTAACCCCTACAGCAATTCCCAGATAGTTGCTGGCGTCGTAACCAATTCGAAATTGCTCTGTTGTGCTGATTACGTGAAGTTTGGCCGATGTCGTTGATGTACCGATACCGACGTTCCCGCCCGTCGTATTCAAGCGAATGGCTGTTGTCCCGGTCGTCTGGATTGAAGTGTTACCGGATGCGTCGACGGTGAATGAAGCGTAATTGCTGGCGTCATACCCAAGCCGCAGCTGCTCCGTTGTGGCCACAACACTGACCTTTGCAGTTGTGGTCGTGGTCCCGATGACAAGACTGCCCTGAAAATGATTCGCCGCAGTACCGGCCATGTAGCAATTGTATTTGTTTGTTCCAGACGACACGTTTCCGTAGAACGATGCTCTTAATCCTGAACCAGTCGTCAAATCGTCAGAGTAGAATCCAAATTGGTTGGTTGTGGTACTCCCCGCACCAAGCGTCGCATCACGCGAGTGAAATCCAGTTACGTTTGTGAGCGATAATGATGGCCCTGTTACCAACGCCGTCGCAGCCCCGGCCCATTCTGTCGATACTGTCAAGTAACCTGACAGGTCGCCAGAAACTTCAAGGCCAGCTGCAGTCTGCGTCAGCCCACCACCGGACTTGAGCTTTGCCGAAATTTGGCCAAGTCCGTCGATCTCGATGCCTGTGCCGCTTACCAGCACTTCCATTCCGGAAGCACTCTGCGCTATCCCGCCCAACGCCTTCAGCTTCGCGGACACCTGCCCTGAACCGTCAAACTCGATTCCCGTGCCACTTACGATAACTTCCAGCCCTGACGCGGTCTGTGATAGCCCAGAGTTGGTTTTGAGCTTCGCTGCAACTTGCCCCGATCCGTTCAGTTCGATTCCGTTCCCGCTGACAATCACTTCAAGGCCAGTGCCAGACTGAGCGAGCCCAGCAAGCGATTTCAGCTTCGCGGAAACCTCTCCAGAACCGTTGAATTCGATTCCGGTGCCACTGACGAGAACTTCGAGCCCTGTGCCCGATTGCGACAGACCGCTGAGCGTTTTTAGCTTCGCGGAAACCTCTCCAGAACCATTCAGATCGACTCCTAATCCGGAAACAAGTACTTCCATGCCAGTGACTGGAGATTGCGACAGTCCACCGAGCGCCTTCAGACGTGCCGCGATATTCCCGCCACCGTCGAAGTAAATCCCCGTGTCACTCACCATGGCCGTCAAGTCGCCAGACGGATCAAATGTCACCCCAATGTTGGCGACTTTCACAGCAAGCTCATTGCTGCCGTTGATCCATAATCCGTCCTCACTGATTTTCAGTGCCAGCTGGCCATTGCCGTCAATCTCTATTCCATCGCCAGTTACATCGAGCGTGAGGGCGGCATCAGCGTTGTACTTCAGCCCGTCACCAATCAGCAGCGATAGCTCGCCTGACTCACTGATTGCCAGCCCGCTGCCTGACAACAGAAGATCCAGCTGGGCTGACTCATTGATAGTAATTCCACGGTTGCTCAGCCGAAGCGCTATCTTGCCATCGCGATCGATGTAAACCCCCTGATTTGTAATAATCAGATTCGGCTTTGATAACGTCCCGAAGTTCTTGCGAGCAACAGTGGATCCATCAGCGTCCTGGATGATTCTCCCAAGACCGACGGACATAGCATTTTCTGGTAGCTCAGCTGCCATTATGGAGAACTCCGCATCACTCGTCCCAGTGTGTCGCTGGCCTGTTCAACGACAGCCATCAGGCTTTCAATGGCCCATGCTCCAGTCCCCTCAAGTCGAATGTAACCTTGCTCAATGAACGATCGCGGCCAATGACTCTGGTTTTGCCCAGCACGGAATCGGCCCGAATGTTTTGGCTTTGCTCCTAAAGCCCTCTCGGCGCTTGAGGCTGTGCAAACGCTCCACGTAACGTTGCTGCTTCCCTCGCGGAGAATCGCCACGATCTCGACCAGCATCAGCCCACTGAATGGTCCGATGTAAACATAGCTTTCGATTGGCGACCCATCATCCGATTCGGAATCGATATCGACTTTTCGAATGTAACCGTCTTGGCCGTATTCCAGAATCAGACGTTCTTCCGGACTGTTTCCGGCCAACAGGTGAACCGAACGCGGATTGTGAAGCGGTTGCAAGTAACTGAACGGCCACCATGCTTCGTTGCGAACATCCCATGTGTAATGAGTCCCGGCCGAGCCATCATTCGGGCTGATGTAGACCCTCACCGCAATTGCCCTGTCGTCCCATGTAAGCGTGACGGTGTTCGCACTCAGGTCGACGTCGGCCAGTCGTTCATCGATCGTTGTCGATGTCATTCGCTGTGGAATCCCGTTTTCAGGGTTTATGCGATACACGCCACCGCGAGACCCAAAGAAATAGATAATCCCTTCCGGTGACTGACACCACGCAGCCCCAAACGCTATGCCGGTGATTTCTGTAACACTGACGTTTATTCCCCCTTCGGCCGGATTGCCGAGGAACTTCCGAATTGAGTGCGTGCCACCGATTAGCATGATGTCATCCGTGTACGGAATCAGTGCCGTCACGATGTCTGGATTCTTGCCATACCCGGATGTGATGTTGCCCGCGATCGCCTGCTGAATTGTCTGAATATCAGGGGCGTAATTCCAATCGAATGGATCGCCGACCGCTGACATAAAAATGTTGTGCGGATCAGTCGGAAGTCCGCTCATGACAATTCGACCGCCCCAAACGGCCATCAGCGTACACTTGGTATCGTTGATTCTGGAGACAAGGCCACCACCAGTATAAGCGCTGCCGCCGTTCAGCCCTGTAAGCTGGAACGTGTTCGTCGTGACTCCTGCAATCGTCCAGGTTCCATTGGCCGTTGTTTTGCCAAGTGCCCCGGTAATCTGAACCTGATCCCCATTTGCAAGCCCATGGGCCGCAACTGTGACGACGTTTGGTGTTCCATTTGTAATAGCCGTTATCACCTGCGTGTTAGCCGCCAATGACGGGATAGTTCCGCCCGTCTCTTCTCTTGCAGTCCACGGGACCATCATGTTGGCGCTGATATCATAATATTTGTACGTCGCCCCATCGCAGAAGTAGATATCCTGAAAGAACGATTCTGCCGCAATCACTCCGCGCACGGGCGAAAGGGCATTTGTTCCTCCATCAACTGTTGCTGCTCCACTTGGAGTAATCAGACAAACCGTTCCATTTGCGACGGCAACCAGAGTCGTGACACGATCGCCGACCATGCCGGCCGTGCCTGCCCCAAGATCCCGAGGAATTCCAGCTGCAGTCACTCGCGTCTGGCTGGCTGGACTGCTTCCTGCCGTTGTTTCTCTGATTCCCAAGTTGACATTACCAACCGAGTGAATCAAGCATTGGCCAGCATCATCCCCAGACACGCGATCAGGACAATACTTTGCCAGCCCTGCTCGAGCAGCCCCACGATTACGTCCAGTCGTTGGGTCGAAGCCCACGACATTGCTGCACTTTGCCGTTGTGTGGGTTCCTTGCTGGCCACCCTTTTGACGCAGGAAGGCCATGGACTCATCGAGTCCTTTAAGCGGCCACTGAAGCTCAATCTTTTTGGCTGGCATATTAAGGGACCACAAATGTCATGTTGACAATGAGATGATCGCCCGAACCTACGATAGTCGG
>CAIXQV010001284.1 GCA_903921605.1 uncultured Planctomycetaceae bacterium
CAGACGATAGTGGAAGGCCGAGTGAAACCAGCGAAAAGATTCCCCTGTAGCTCAGTTGGTAGAGCAGGCGACTGTTAATCGCCTTGTCATAGGTTCGAGTCCTATCGGGGGAGCTAAATTCTGTCAGCGAACTTTCGCCGACAGCGAGGTTAACCGAAAACGCCGAGAGTGTCCCTCTCGGCGTTTTTCATTGGATGCCAGTTTTTCGCGGTATTCACGACAGACCCGCAAACTCTCCGACGTCTCTCGTTCTCTGTCCAGTTCCGGGCCGCGGAAGAAACTCCCCAAGTCGCTTCCGCGTGCGAAAAAAATGTGCCAAAACTCTCTGACTCTCTGATTAACAGGGATCTCGGAGTTAACAGCGTGGTGTCTTTCGATCATGGAATGAGACACTATGCTGGGCAATATGGAGAAACGCATGAATCATCTGGATCGCATCACTTTTGATCCCCAGGTCATGGGTGGCAAACCATGTATTCGCGGCACGCGTGTGACGGTCGGGACAATCGTCGGGTTGGTTGCCAGTGGCAGTGCCATTCACGACATTCTTCGTGATTATCCCTATCTCGAGGCGGAAGACATTCCAGCCGCACTCTCATACGCCGCATGGCGGAGCCAGGAATCGGACGTTCCACTTGCTCCTCAAATGCATCCGAATCCACCTGACGGTCCTCATCAGGGATGACAACTGATCCGGGCTACGTGATCTTCCTCAGATCTGATCGTTTCGGCCGCTAAAGCTGAGCTGCCGCCTTGAGGAACTTCCAGTCGCGTTTCTGTTCTCGCCATGAAAGTCTGGCGGCAATTTTCTGAAATTGCCGCAGAATCAAAGGATCGTGGCCTTCGCTCACCCTCGGCAGAAACAGAAGCTCTTCCTGAATCTCGGGGGCAAGATTAGTCAGGTTCATGATCTGCGTGACTCGAGCTCGCGTGACGTTCCCCAGTTCGGCCAGTTCGGCGTAGTCGTGGATTTCGCCGTCACGGACCAAACGGTCGAAGTGAATGGCCAACGCCATCAACCGGGCGACACGCGGCAGTTTCCCGCGAACGATTGGTTCATTCTGCGCCGGTACAACTTTCTTTGTTCCTCGCCGGTGTCGCTCAAACTGAATGGTGGATTCCAGTCGCAGTTCCTGTGTCATTGTGTATTGTCTCGCTGTCTCAAATTATCTGCCAAAGCTTCAAACCCGTGTTGGTGAAAGGTGACGGCGATCTTGCCGCTTGCCCCATCGTAGTCAATCTGCCGAATCAAGAGTTGCAGGACGCGTTTCTGATGTCGGCTTGGCATTGCGTTCCAAACCGGATCGAAATCATGAAGTGCTTTCTCCAGCGTGTTGACATCCGTGCCAGCCAGTAGAGACGTTTGCTGGTACGCCAGATCCGCCAGCGTGCGTTCGGTTTGACGAAGTCGTGTCTCAGCGGCCGCCAGGCGTTCGGCCATCAGTTCGCCGGACTCGCCTGCTTCGAGAACGCGATTGATTTCGGTTTGCCAAAGGTCGAGATCCAGCTCCAGGCTCTTACGTTCTCCCTGCAGCGTGGCGATCTGTGCTCGTTGTTTCGTCGTGAACGCGGCTACGGTCTCCGCGACAAAACGGCGGTCTCTGGTCAGTCCGCGAATCTGAGACACCACAAAAGTTTCCATTTCCGCAGCGGGCACCGATTTGGTGGAACAGGAATCCCATCCCCGTTTCTGCGCCGCGCAGCAGACGTAATAGCGATAGCGTTTGTTGCCATTCTTCGTGGTGTGCATGGGCGACATCGCTGAGTTACAGCAAACGCATCGCAACAATCCGCCAAGCAGCGCACCAAAACGATTGCGTACCTCAGCACCCCGGTTCATCGCATTGCGTCGCAGGATTGCTTGCACCTCGTCCCAGAGTGCGCGTTCGACAATCCCATCATGTTCCCCGTTGTGGATCTCTTCTTTGTACTTCAGATCGCCGACATACGTGACGTTCGTCAGAAGTTTGTAGAGCGACGTCTTGTCGAAGACGCGGCTGCCACGGGAGATTCCTTTCTTCGTCACCCAGTTCTTGGTCAGCCACTGCCGTTCCTGCAGTTCTTTCACGACGGCGAGCAAGGACCTGTGGTCGACATAGAGCTCGAAGATTTGTCGCACGCGAGCCGCCTCGCCTTCGTTCACAACCAGTTTCGATCCACGCGGGTCAATGTCGTAACCGAGAAGCGGGATTCCGCCCGTCCATTTCCCCTTGCGACGTGTGGCTGCGATCTTATCGCGTGTGCGTTCACTGATGATCTCGCGTTCGAATTGCGCGAAAGACAACAGCACGTTCAGCATCAGCCGGCCCATCGAGTTTGCCGTATTGAACTGCTGCGTGACGGAAACAAATGCCACACCGTGCTTGTCGAATGATTCGACGATTCTGGAGAAGTCAAGCAGCGATCGACTGAGACGGTCTACCTTGTACACGACGACGCAGTCGACCTTTCCGGCTTCGATGTCGGTCATCAGCCTCTTCAGCCCGGGACGGTCCATGTTGCCACCAGTGAAACCCCCGTCGTCGTACAGTGTCGGAATAACCTCCCAGCCTTCCGACAACTGGCTGCGGATGTAGGCCTCCGCGGATTCACGCTGAGCATCCAGAGAATTGAATTCCTGCTCCAGTCCGTCTTCCGTCGACTTGCGCGTGTAGAGTGCACAGCGGACGATTGTCCGAGTCGTGGATTCTGTTTGGTTCTTCTTCATGACCGGGGCTCCTTCTCGAGCTGGAAGAAGCGAAACCCGTTGCAATGTGTTCCGCTGATGGCCTTGGCGACCGCGCTGAGTGAGCGGTAAACCTCTCCCTCGAACTCAAACCCCTTTTGGAGGACTCGCACATGGATGGTGCGACCTTTGTATTGGCGCGACAAAACGGTCCCCGGAAGCGGAACTCGACTGTCTTCGCTGAACACAACGGTCTGTGTGACAGTCGTGGGAGGGCCCACCGAGTCCTTCACCATGTCGCCACGCAGTTTGGGTGGCATCGTTCGCAGGTCAGACTCGTTCGAGAGTTCAGTCGCCCTCTTCAATGCGCGTTCCGACAATCCGCCCATCGTATTCGCCTGAATTCGCCATGCGATCCGCCGCACCAGCCAGACCCGATTTCCGGTTCTAGTCTCGTCACCGAAAACTTCGGCATACTTTGTCTTCAGTTCTTTCACCGACATGCGTTCCAGTAACGCCAGCTCGCGCTGGAAATTGACAGTCATCTCAATCGCTCCTCAAAGAGTCTCAAAACGCCGTAAACCACTCTGGTGGCCATTGAGCCTCGTTTCTGAGACAGCCTCAAGTCGGTTTGCCGACTGTTTGGGTGGATTGTCAGGCTTCGAAGGCGATTGCTGATGCAGGTTGAGCAGCCCCATAGCAAACAACGCTGAAATCTCACGGGAACGTTGCTGTGCAGTCATTTGGCTCGGAGATTCGGAAGAAATCATGAATATCTTTCAGGTCGAAAAATCAGGACGAAATTCGTTCTCCAGTTAACAGGGACTCCATCAGTTGACCTATCCGGAATCGCAGCCATCTGTCGAATAAAATCAGCATAAAGTCTGATCATTCAGCGACTTGAAAACATTTGCTCGTCCCAATTCCTTACCGCAATTGATGTTGCGTCAGTGTCCCCGCATCCGGGCAGAATTTCCTTGTCGAATTCTATTGACCTGATAGGTATTCGGTTTATATTCCGCTCCGGCATTGAAGGTAGGAAATGAAATCGTGAACAGGTCAGGACGGCTTCCGTGAACGATAAACCCGGGCGTCGAGGGCGACGCCCATCACTCGAACTGACAGATCCGCAGCGTCGCACGCTCGCGGAGATTCAGGACTGGATTGTTCGGCACAGTATGCCGCCAACGGTTCAGGAACTGGCCGATGCGCTGGGAATATCGCCGGCGTCAGCACATGACCAGGTGAATCAACTGGTCAAGAAAGGATTCCTGAAGCGCGAACCAAGAAAGGCTCGCAGTTTGAGTGTGGTACGTCAGGCCACTGCAAGTGTCCCTGCACAACTGGTGTCCATTCCAATACTTGGAACTGTTGTTGCAGGTGCTCCTTTGCTGGCGGAAGAGAATGTGCTGGGAGAAGTGCTGGTGGAATCAAAGCTGGTTCCCACCGGAAGGCACTTCGCACTTCGAGTTCAGGGCGACAGTATGAAAGACGCCGGGATGGTCGAGAACGATCTGTTGATCGTCAGACAACAGCCGGTGGCCGAGAACGGCGATATTGTGGTGGCTCTGCTGAACGGAGAAGCAACTGTGAAGCGATTGTCTATTCAGGGACACGCGATCGAACTGCGACCAGAGAATTCGCGGTATCGCCCGATCGTCGTGGATCCTGATGCCGACCTTCGTGTTTTGGGAAAGGTGGTTGCCATACGGTCTGTTCAGTCGGAGTAAATTGATGAGTCGGTTTTCGATCCCCACAGTGTTGAAGAGTGTGCCACGCGAATTGCTGGCGGATTTTTTTGAGAGCTATGGGCATGAGAGGCTTGTAGAGTTCTGCCATGCCTCGCCACCAGTAGATCCCGATGATCTTATGGTATTGATGGAATGTGACCTGAATCAGGATCAGTTCGATGCACTGGAGGCTGGCCTGCATGAAGTCTGCGATCTGGCCTGCGAGAGCGGCACAAATGCGTTGATTGAAGCGGCCTTTGAAAGCGGTCACTTCGACTTTGCCTCGGAATTGCCCGACGGCGGCTGGTATCACAAAGCCATGTGGTGCCTGATCAATCACAAATCCGTTTTTATCAAGGCTTTGCTGATCCACGAGATTGGTAGCTACTCGTTCTGGCGCAAGCGGACTGATCTTCCGAAGCGACCGCTTCAGCTGGATCACAACAAGCAGATCGACCTGCGTGAAAAGGTCATCGACGTGTTTATGGAGCATCAGGGACGCGGCAAGAATGGCTCTGTGTTCTGTGTCAGCCGCAAGGGAATTGATTATGTGATTGTATATCTGGATGACTTTCTGCTGGATCTGCAATTCCATGATGAAAAGGGGAAACTGGTTTCAGGACATGTGCGACCTGCATTTCATGTTGTCTACGCTTTCAATCCGTCGGATGGGTCACTTGAGGTTTACGCTCCGAAGGTACCAGCGAAGCTGAAACTTCTCCTTGAGCAGGCGTTTGCCAGGGTCACTCTGGGAGTGGAGTTGCCACCGTGGAATACGCATTCGGCTTACGAATTGGATCAGCTTAAAGATAGGAGCTTTTCGCTGGCAACTGATCCCGAGGATGCGATTCGCGTAAGGATCAGCAGGTTGCGACTGTCGGCACTCACGACAAGCCGTCGCATCCTTCTTGATGCCAGCAGCGATGGAAAATCTGACGACGTGTATGAGATGATGGAACACTACCTTGATGCAAAGGAGTTTCCGAAGTCGCAATTCCACATCACGCAGGCCACTTTGCGTTTCGAGTTCCTGCCGCTGCCGGGACGAAAGCCCGGTTCGGCCAGTTTTGATGTGACGTGGCCGAATACCTGCAATCTCCGCAATCAGCGGCCTGAGCGGGTTCCTGTGATTCAGAAATACCTCAAGCGATGGAAGATCGACCGCAGTGAATCGATTGAACCGGCTGCTGTCGAGAGTTGAATGTGATCCACCGCTGTTCACGGCGGAAGAGATCAATGACTGGCCGCCAGGACTCCCCATCGAATCGGTCCTGCGAATTGCGGCCCCGGCTACAACTGCACCGTGTCCAGCTTGCGACGGCGAACATACCGGGCGCGTCGTCGCGCTGGACCACTCGCTGCAGATTGTTTGCCGCCAGTGCGGGCCGTCGCCTGTTTCAGGCGATGTGCTCCGCCGCTGGGAAATTGTCGTTCCGATGCTGCTGGCACAGCTGTCCGCAGTTCTGGGGATTCGTGGGACGGTGAGTGAACTGGTTCCCGGTCACCTGTGGAACTGGGGAACTGCGGCATGGGCCGGTAAATCGCGCAACGTGGTATTCGCCTGCCGAGCCCACCGAGCCGTCCACTTGATCGCTCAAGCCATGTCGCGACGTCCGGCCTCAGTGGTCTTCGTCGCGGACGAGGTGGGTGTTTGCCGCTGGTCTGGCGATGGGAGCCGGCTGATCGACCTCTCGGTCGTATTGTCTGAAGTTGATGAGCGACTTCAGTTCGATCGCGATTTCATTTTCACATTGCTGGGAGAAGACTCGCCTCCCGAGACTCCGCGCCCGGCCAGCCATCGCAGGGCGCGTGCCGCTGCAATCGAGAAACTCACGCACGAGTTGCAGCGTCATTTAGTGGCAGCCCGAGATCATGCCGTCGAAACTCGTCTGCGAACGGGTGGAGCAAAGCTTTTGCCACGCCCTACACAGGCCGATCTGGCACGACGCACAAAATTGTCGGAGTCTGCGGTCAGCCGGGCAATGCAGGATGAGTCGGCCCTCATGCTGCGCATGCTTTGGGAAACTTCCGACGATCTCGATCGCGTAATGTCATGGAGCGGTGCAATTCGACCGCCAGCGGAGGTGGAGCAGGATTAGTAATTCCCGCTGTTCTTGCAGTTGATGCATTTTGGTGCAACTGCAAGACACAAAATTCAAAGACGCAAGTTCAGGCCGATCCACAGGTTGTGGCGATCGGCCTCATTTTTTTTCGCGTTTGCTGCAAGCCCGCCGGGGACTGTCGCCGTGCAACGAGCATGGCAAAGTCCAACCGAATCGGAGTTTGCAATGAACCACTCAGCGTCCGCCTCAGTCAAAAACTTCTCAACCCCTGTTGTTCCAGCCAACCCCTTTACCCAACCAGCGCTGCCCGACCGCTTCTCTCGTACTGTCATCTGCCGCACAGCATCGAGATTGAAACGCCGGGCAGAGTTTCGCGATTACGAGCGGCAGGACATTATCCAGCAACTCTGGCTTTGCCTGCTGCAAAACGCACCGCAGTTCGATGGCAGAGTCCATTGGAATGCTTACGCCGTCGTGGTGGTTGAAACCGCCGCCCGAAAGATGCTGCGTGAATTGCGAGCCTTGAAGCGGACCACGGGAGACGCCAAATGTTCTGGGGACGCTCGCAACGAATCGCCTGCACCCCAGGGCGAGTGGACCGAGCAGGACGGCATGCGTCGCAGGGGCCGCGAGTTCTCGTCGACAATCGATGCGATTGAACGCACCGTCGATGTTCATGCGATGATCAAACTATTGCCCCAGCACCTTCGACCAATCGCTGAAGCACTGCAGCACACGAGCGTTAATCAACTGGCCCGGGAATACGGAGTCCCGCGCACGACGCTGATCTACCACATCGATGCGATGCGCGCGGAATTGAAGGCAAAGGGAATTTCCTGACTCTTCCAATTTTGTTCGACAGCTTGCTCTCAAACCGGATAGGTCAATAGGTGTAGGACCTGCTGACTCACAAATTCAACAACCCGAGGAACTCTGTGTATGACATTGCTCAGCAAAATCCAGCGTGGCAAACAGCCACTTCCCCCACGACTTGTGCTGTACGGCACCGAAGGCATCGGCAAGTCGACGTTCGGATC
>CAIXQV010001285.1 GCA_903921605.1 uncultured Planctomycetaceae bacterium
CCGCATTCGAAAGAGCCCGCGCAGCAGGACTCTATGACGAGGTTGAACAACGATTCGGAGATGGCCGGTCAGCTCGAGTGAAGGCGTATGCGATGACAAACCCCATGGAATATTTCGCCGAATGCAGCGAAGCCTTCTTTTCGACGAATGACTTCTTCCCATTCAACAAGGAAGAATTAAGAAAGCACGATCCAGAGATGTTCGAGCTATTGCACAAACTCTGGAAATGCTCAGAGGAAAAGGACGCCGCAACGCCCAGCGAAGAGATTCGTTGAGCCTCAAGTCAACTGGCAATCAGCATCGCCCGTTCATTGCGTCAGTCGGGCAAAAATCTCATTGGCGTCTGACGAGGATAGCCCCGGCAGTTCAATAGCCATGCTTGTCTCAGTCCATTCCGCAGGTCGAGTACGAGCTATCGCACGGCCGTTCAGAATGACGACCAGTTCTTTCGCAGCCATCACTTCGGGAGCTCTTAGACGTTCGCGTCCAGACTCGGACAGATACAGCGTCAGACGTGCAGGCTGCTGAAACTCATCTCCTCGGAATACGGAAAAATCGGCCGCTTTTAGGAGCGCCTTATCATCCGCAATCACCTTTGAGCCAACTGGCAAAGTCAGCGACAGGCTGCCGGTTTCTTCTGAGGAACTTATTGCATGAAGCTCGAGCGTCGAAGTCGCTGCAACATACTCGCCCCGCAATCGTGGGAACAGATAGAGATAAACGGTGCCAAGAATCGCAACAAAGACAATGATCGCTGCAATGAGTGTCCAGACTGATCCACGCGAACGTGATTCATCAACACGGACACAATCGGCAGATGGCGATTCTCCCGCTGAGTTGTTTGAAGCCATGACATAGATCTCCGACTCTTCCGTTGCCAAATCGCACCCGGTAATTTCACGACAGCGATTTACGACTTGATTACGATGACTGGACGAGAACCGCGAGGTTCTTCCAAATCACATAGAGCTGTCCCGCTCTTTGGACTGCGGCAGCCCGCTGCCGCTTTCCGCTCCACAGCCTGCTGTGGAGCAGACTCTCAGATCTCCGGTGCAAGTTCAAGCACATGGTTTGGCAGCAGGCTGCCTGCACCAAAGCGGCAGCAGGCTGCCGCAGTCCAAGAGGGTGTGAAGCTTAGTGCGCGTTTGACTTGCCGAGCCACAACGCTGCATTCGTGATGATTCGAAGTGGCAGTTCCTGTTTGTAGACGGGATAGGTTTCATGGCCCGGGCGAAAATAGAACACTCGACCGTTGCCGATCTTCCAGATGAGACCACTTCGAAAACTTTCACCGGCTTCCCATGTCTCTTCGAAAAGAACTTCATCCGGCTCCGGCACGTGAAAAGGATCCGCATACATTTCGGTCTGAGAAATCTCAAATGAAGCAGGCAGCCCGGCCGTCACAGGATGGTCGGGCTTCAAAACCTTCACGGTGCTGGGTTTGCCATCGGGCCGATAAGAGGGAAACACACAATTCGGCAGATCAACTCGAACAGTGAGCGCGTTGCCTCGACGTTTTGCGTAATACGCTGGCGTTACGATGGAATCTGCCGTCGGGACAAATCGGCCCTCGGGTGCGATAAACTCAAACTGAACCGGCGGCCCGGACGGAGGATCCGGATAACGCCGCCGAGCGTCCTCACGAGTTCGCTCGTTCATCGCTTCAACAAATGGATTGGCCCAGTGAGCGGAGTGAAGAGCGATCAGGGCCAGTCGTCCGTCTTTGATTCTGGCAACGATGTCACGCGAGACTTCCGGAGAAATCTCATCGTGTCGCACATGCCCCCACCAGATCAGTACATCGGTGTTGTCCAGCAGAGTTGAGGGCAGACCTTTATCAGGCTGGCTAAGGTTCGCCGAGATGACTCGCAAGCCAGGTTGCTTTGTCAGATGCTCTGCAATCGCATTGCCCAGAAAGTTC
>CAIXQV010001286.1 GCA_903921605.1 uncultured Planctomycetaceae bacterium
ATCCAGATCGATTGCTCCACTAACCACATGAAGGTCGAAACTTGCGCCGCTGCGAACGTCGAGGGCAAGAGAACGGAATCTGAAAGACTGATCATTGGACATCCCAAAAAATCAACAACAAAATGAAAACGCAATATCTGCCGACGAGTTATCTCAATTGCTGCCGCGTCACAACAAATTCATATCCTGTCCCGGCTTTCTTCACTTGAAAATAAGTACGACGAATTTCGGTGGCGGCTTTATTGCCATACTCGAATTCTTTCGTCGCCAGCATTTCTTCAGTCGCGGCTGGATAGAAATGCATGACCAGTGCCGGTGCCGCATCGATCCCGGCCTTCTGGAAAATCTCCAGGTCCGCGGCACGGCGCTGCTCACTGCCGTCCTGCCAGCTCATAAACAAACGCTTCTCAGAATCCCCCGTCTTGACTTCACGGGTTGTCGGAGCGTCCTGGCTCAGGTTACTCAAGTAAACAAGGCGACCTTCTTCCTGAAACATTGCACCTAATTCGATACCGAAGAAGTCCAGTTGCGTGGCGTAGCTTTTCAGATCACCCTTATCGCCGAATTCGACGAACCATCGCTGTTCACGTTTTGCCCCGCCACGCCCCGGACCGCCGCTTCCCAACGGCCGACCGCCGGTACCTTCGGCACTTCCGGGAATCCCCGACGTGTTCTGGTCCGTGTTTTCATTGGGGGCAACCATTGTGGCTGCATTCTCAGCGACTTCAATTACCTGCTCGGTGACTTCTTCCAGTTGAGTGACGTCAGTTTCTTCATTCGCCATGGAAGGATCGAGTGAGGCGTCTTCAGGAGAATCAACGTTGGGGGTTGCATTGGGGTCCCCATCTTCCCATCCGCCGTCTCCGGCAGGCAACATCGTGACCTGCTTTGAAACCGGTGAGGGAAGCATATTCGAGAGCCAAATGAACAGCATCACCATAAACGCCAGCCCGGCACACGTTGCTGTTGTCATCAAGATCGACACCGCAACGTCATATTTGGTCAGTTTGATGTGCGGTGCAACTGTCCGGCGAGTTCGCTCAGATGTGGAATTAGCAGCGGACATGAAATCGCCCTATGACCCTGGATTAACTCGATGACGGTAAACCGACTATCCCAAAACCGACGAAGTTTGAGCCGGGTTCTAGCGAATTGCCTGCAATCTGACAAAGAAGGCAGTGGCTTTAAAGACAGGTTTGACAGACTGTACAGATCGACAATCTGTAGTGTCAACGAATGAGTCTCGCAAAGAGGCTGCGGAAGGCAGTATGTCTGTTTAGTGTGTTCCGAAAACTCGGTCGGGCGAGTACGATGTCTGCACCGGCGTGATTTTCGGGCCTGCTCTGTGAGACCATTCCAATGAATTTCGCATATCTGCTTATTCTGGCTGCCTGTTTCGACGCCGTTTCTGGAGAGTTTCAAACAGTAAGTTTGGACCGAGCAGTCTTTCAACCAATATTCGACGAAAAGCCCGGCACAGAACCCCCCGGGGTTGAGGAAGCAGAGGCTGGGAAGGTTGCAAAGCAGCCTGAGTCAAAGGTCGCATTTCGACGTATGCCGATCGATCAGGTTCAAGCTCGCTTACTGCAGTGGATGGCTTTGGCAAAAGCGGATGAACCGACGGCTCGTAAAGTCGGTGCTCTTTGGAAAGATAAGGCTGAGCTGCAAAATCTGACAGCCGAAGAAACGCTTGACCGAATCGTGGACTCGTTGGCGATTGCCGATGAATCTGCTCGGAAAGTTGTCGAGGCCTGCCGATCTGGTTCCCCATTCGAGCCTCCGAACTTCGAAGGCGTTCGGTCGGACTCATTCTATCGTGACCATGTTCAGCTCTACTATGCTCGCTGGTTGACTCAGCATCGGTTCTACGATGAAGCGATCGCGATGCTGGAAGGGTTGACTCCTGAGGCAGTTGCAGATCCGGCCAGTCTTTTTTTCTATCGTGCCATATGCCGACTTCGATTACTGAAGGCGTCTGACGCCAGTGATGATCTGGCCCTGCTGTTGAACAACACGCTCGATGTCCCAACGCGTTTTCGCACGGTCGCCGAACTGATGCAGGCTGAAGCCGGAGATAACTCTTCCGGACTGCCGGAGGTTGCAAAGTTGATGTCCGACGTGCAGCGAAGGCTCGATCTGGGGAACTCAAATGATCCTGTTCAGAAACGCGAAGAAGAAGTTATTGCAGCTCTCGACAAGCTTCTGAAGCAAATGGAAGATCAACAAAAACAGCAGCAGCAGCAACAGCAATCAGGGCAGGGCGGTGGTCAACAACAGAATCAGCCCGGTCAACAGGGGATTGCTCAGAGTACGATCAAAGGTTCCAGCGCCGAAGGCAAAGCTGACCCTAAAGATCTGACGGAAAACGGCAACTGGGGGATGCTGGATAAGCAAGCCGAAGCCCAGGCGAAAGAACTGATTCGCCAGCAGTTTCCTCCCAATTTTCTGGATGCAATCAGCCGGTACACAAAGCGGATTGCGGAGCAGAAGAAGTAGGCTGTGAAGACAAGAGGTGTGTCGCTGCGACAGCATGAAGCGAGATCTTTGTCGGGTTGCAAAGCCTTAGTTTTTGAGGGCGGTTCAGAACAGTGAATAGATCGATTGTTGAATTGAGGGATCGCATGAAAGCTCTGACACTTCTGGTACTTCTGGCCTTGCCTGTCGCAGCGGTTGCCCAGACCGACACGAATGCAAAAGTGTCTCTGCTTGATGGCACTGTTCATCAGGGGGCGCTGATCCTGATCTCGCCAGAAGAAGTGGAATTGCAGGTCGATGCAGCAACCATCAAGCTGCCCATGTCCGACATCATGCTGATCGATTTTCCTGAAACGAAGTCTGTCGTTTCCGATCAACCGCAGATCGTCAGTCTTGTCGACGGCAGCCAACTGAATTGTGCCGGTTCGAATCGAACAGCCATGGAGCTAACGGTTTCCTCCGCCACCTTTGGCGAGCTCAAAATTGCCAACAAAAATGTTCGCTCCATTCGACTTCAGGCAGATAACCCTGCTTATAGAAGTCAGTGGAATACATTCCTTAAGCGAGAAACGGACAAAGATTTATTGATCGTTGCCAAACGCGATGGTTCCGGCCTGGATTTCCTGGCGGGAGTCGTTAGTGCTATCGGATCGGAAAAGACAGAGTTCCTGCTGGATGGAGAAACAGTTCCTGTTCCAGCCGCCCGGGTTTACGGAGTTGTATTCGCGTCGATGATTTCAACGGAATCCGCTCAGCCCGTTAATGTGACGTCTGCTGCCAGAGTAACCAGCCACAACGGCGATCAGTTTGCGGCCAGTACCATAAGATTTTCGAATGGAGCTTTTGAGATTGAAGCGGCCTGGGGCCAGTCTCTGCAGGTTGCCAGTGCTTTGATTCGTAGTATTGATCTCAGCAGTGGTCGAGTGCAATATTTGTCGGACCTTGAGCCTCTGGAAGAACGACTTGATGGGATTGACCCGGATGGAAGTCTGCTGGCTGGACTTATCAGCAAGGAAGAAGAAGCACTTCTTTTTGGTCCGCGTCGCGACACAACCATGGAACGAACGTCACGGCTCCGTTTAAGAGGTCGCGAATTCTCAAAGGGACTTTGCATCCATTCACGGACAGAAATCTCGTGGGCACTGGACGAAAAATACACATCACTGGATTGCCTTGTCGGAATCGATGATGAAGTTGCCTACAGTGGTAAGCATATCGTGGCGTTGAAGATCACTGGTGATGGAAACGTTCTGTTCGAAAAGAATATTGCGACGACAGATGATCCATTGCCATTGCAGCTACCGCTGAGTGGCGTATCAACACTCACGATCCTCGTCGATTTTGGGGATAACGAGAGTACCTGCGATTGGCTGAATCTTGCCGATGCAAAGCTGCTGATCGCTAAGGACAAACAGAAATGACGCGTCTGAATCAGCATTCATCTTTGCTACTGTTTCTTTCTTTTTGGTTGACTTCCGCATCCGATGTTCACGCGCAGCAAACGCTGGTGCAGCGTGAGTCTGCTCGGGTGGAAACGATTGGCCGAATCTCCCCCAGTGTTGTTTGCGTCATGGCTCCGAATGGAGAAGGCGGCGGATCGGGCGTCCTGATTTCGGCGGACGGATTCGCGATCAGCAACTTCCACGTGACTTCTGGTTCCGGCTCGTTCATGAAGTGCGGGCTTGATAACAGCAAGCTTTACGACGCCGTGATCGTAGGCATCGACCCCACGGGTGACGTCGCTCTGATTCAACTTCAGGGGCGAACAGATTTTTCTGCAGCTCAGCCCGGAGATAGCGACCAGGTGCGAGTTGGTGACGAAGTCATGGCATTAGGCAACCCCTTCCTGCTGGCCTCTGACTTTACTCCGACTGTGACATACGGCATCGTCAGTGGAGTCCGCAGATACCAATATCCGGCCAATACGTTTCTGGAATATACGGACTGCATTCAGATCGATGCCTCAATCAATCCCGGTAACTCCGGTGGTCCCTTGTTTGATATTCAGGGACGCTGGATTGGGATCAATGGCCGAGCATCCTTCGAGAAGCGCGGACGCGTGAACTCAGGGGCTGCTTACGCGATCAGTGTGAATCAGGTTCAGTTATTCATTGAACATCTGAAGTGTGGATTGATCGTTGATCATGGCGTTCCCGAATTTACTGTCGAAACGGTTGAAGGCGAAGTTGTTGTCAGCCAGGTTTCTGAGTTATCCGAAGCGTGGAGGCGCGGCCTTCGTGCGCGGGCGCAGATTGTTTCATTCGCTGGTCGCCTGGTAAGCTCGGCTAATGATTTCCAGAATGTGCTGGGGATCTATCCGGAAGGAACCCGTTTGCCTTTGACGTGGCGTGACAAAGAAGGTGTGCATTCCGCCACAATTCGACTGCGTCCGTTACATGATTTTCAGAAGGCACCGGAGCTTCCGGAGGAACGAAAGCCGAAAGACGAAAA
>CAIXQV010001287.1 GCA_903921605.1 uncultured Planctomycetaceae bacterium
AAACTACCCATCAGATGATGAATCGGCGACGTTTTTGAATTGAGACGGATCCATGAAATTCGGTGTGATCGGAAATAATCCTCTGACAATGAGTTTGCTGCTGGAACTCGCAGGTTCTGACGAGCATTCTCTGGTTGTCGGGGCCATTTCGGATCGTCTGGTTCAGTCAGTCGCTGCGGCACAGATTTCGATGCGTCTGGTGTCGACGCCTGAAGATGCGATGCTGGACTCTGCTGTTGATGCCGTCATTATTGCTGTCGATGATATTGAAGAGAGCCTGCGTTTGTGTCGTGCAGCGACACAGGCTGAAAAGCATGTCGTGATCATTCCACCTCTGGAATGCTCACCAGCATTTTCGTTTGAGCTGCATTTGATTCTGGATGAAAGTCGCCATTGCATCGTGCCGCTAACCGGTCGATTCCAGTTGGCCGACTTGCCAGCTATTGAAAAATGCCTGCCGATTGATCGAAGCGGGATTCTGCAGATTGCGGCAGAAATACCGATCGAGATCTCAACTCCCGAGTCGCGAACAATCACCATTCTGCAGGGACTCGATATCTTGTCTGCGAGTGGCTTTGATTACACCCAGGTGACAGCGTTGGAGTCATTGGCTCCCGATGGAACTCTGCTGTCTCTTTTGATCACTCTGAATTCTCAATCGACCGTCGAAACACCTGCTCCGCCCGCGACGCTGATGATCCGCCCGAGAGCATTGAGTCCAGTTCCGGATTCGGAATTGAGGATTCAGCGATCCTCCGCGACAGTCCAGCGGATGAGTGTTTCAGAACGAGCCCCCGCACTTCCACGTATCGATTGGCTTTTTGGAAATCGTGAAGCCTGCTCCAAATGGATGGAGTCGTTTTCGATCAGTCTGGAGCTGGCCGAGGCTGTCAAAAAATCGCTCCGAAGACGAAGAACCGTCGACGTTCATTTTGACAGCGGCAGTGAGCGCGGAGTCTTCAAGAGTCAGATGACGGCGATGGGGTGTGGTGTCCTGACCTTTATGATGTTTGGCATGGTTGCGTATCTGGTCATCGCCCAGTTGACAGCATTGCCAAACTGGGTGTTGCACACCGCACGAATCCTTTGGATCGCTCCGCTGGTCATCTTCCTGCTAGCGCAGGCATTACTTCCGATCGCCAGAAATCGCACTGGCAGCAAATAGAGCTGCCAACGCGATGTCTCATGAGGGATCCTGGGCGATGTCGTGACAGATCCCGGCCGCTCAATCGTTTAAAATAAACGTGACCTTTAAGTTGACTCGAAACGCCGTGATCTTGCCGTGGGCAACATCCACTTTCTGGTCCTGAACCCAGGCCCCTGTCACGTTCTGCAGGGTCTTACATGCTCGAGCGACACCAACCGCCACGGCGTCTTCAAAACTGGTGGGAGACGATGCGATGATTTCTGTCACGCGAGCGACCGAACCGACTGATCCAGAGGATTCAACAGTAGAAGCTGCGGAGATGACCTCATCCTTGGACTTCTTTTTCTTCTTGTCTTTCATGGTTCCCACGACTCCAGGTAAGCGTTAATTCCGGGCGACAGAGGCCGCCTTTAAATCTTTCAATGCTGCGCAGTTTACCCATGTGTCCTGTTTTCGGCCACCGAGCAGGGGCTCGCCGCCAAACGGGGGAGTCACAGATTGAGGTAGGTGCTCCTTGTCGACTTGCCGAGGAGGACGTCGCGGCGGGGCGCGACCTCTGTGCAATGGGATTGATCAGGCCAGTTGCGATCCTCAGCCCGTGGCACACATGGTTTGCCCTGCGGCGAGAGTCCTTTCTGAGAAAGGACCTACTTTGAACATCAATCGCGACTACACCCTGATTCGCTGGAAACGTTCCTGAGTGCTGTGGTTTTGATCATACCCAGGCTTTGCTTCCTGGAGGTCAGGTGACAATGTTTACCGGTTTTTCCGGCATTTCAGGCCATCTGCGGGTCAAAAAACGGATGCTGGTAAGAAAGTTGCCGACATGGCGATAGGATCGCGGAGCCGTGTCGTCTTCAATTTGCTGTGAAACTATGAAAACACCGATATTTCACGGAATCTCTCCCAACCTGAGTCCTCCTCCCACCCTTCTTAGCTGTCGAATTTTATTCCATGCCTGCCGGAAACTTCATCCTCCTGAGTTTTGCAATGCTGGCCGCTTCTGCGGCAACAGCGGTTGCGCAGGACGGTGAGAAGGGGGCCGAGCGAGCAGTGAAGGCTCCGGTAGGCGACGCTTTGCAAGAGCCCACCGCTTTGCAAAAGACAGTGGACGGGCTGGTCACTGATCTCGCCTCGCCGGCGTTTCCGAAGCGTCAAAAGGCCGTTACCCAGTTGCTGCAACTTGATGCGCCTGCGGTTGCGTTGCTGGAAAAAAAACTGGAAACCGCGACTGAACCAGTTGCTGTCCAACTTCGTCAGGTGATTCCGAAGCTGCGAAAACGTTTGTTCGATGATCGAGTTGCAGCTCTTGAGAGAGACCCGAAACCGAGCGACCTAGCTGGGATGCCGGACTGGGATCGTTTCGTGAAGGTCACCGGAAACGCTGAAGCGGCAATGCCGGTTTATCTGGAGATGCTCAAAACCGAGCGAGCATTGTTTGCGGATCGGATGTTTTCTTCTTCGGAGTTATCTGATCACCTGGAAGAACGCAGCACACGTCTGCGAGCCGCCTGTAATGGTGAGTTGGAGGAAGAGTTCCCTGTTGCATCTGCTGCGGCTCTCATGCTGGTCGCCAGCGATGAGAACGTTGTATTACGGCGAGCAACTTCGACGAACATTTCTGAGTCTTTACAGGATTCGCGATTTGGAAAACTTATCTCTGACGG
>CAIXQV010001288.1 GCA_903921605.1 uncultured Planctomycetaceae bacterium
ATCATGGCCATGCTGATGCACGAGGCCGATCGTTACTTCATTCGTGTCTTTATCGACATGGATGAGGTCGGTGTGTATTCCCTCGCCCACAAGATCGCGTTCGCTGTCAACACGCTGTGTTTGCTGCCGTTTGCCTCGATCTGGCACGTCGCGATTTATGACATTGATCGGATGCCCCAGGCCGATGATATCTACGCCAGAGTGTTTCGCTGGTTTCTTGGCGGCATGGGCATCCTGTTGCTCGGGGCCGCGTTGACGGTGCATCCTGTTCTGCCGTTGATGACACCGGATGCTTACGGGGATGCGACTGATCTGATCTCGGTGATCCTGCTGGGATTCTTTCTGTTTGGCCTGCAGCTTCAGTTTGAAGTGCCCGCGATGCTGTCGAAGAAAACAAAGCGACTTGTGCCCGGAAGCGTGATCGGAGTCGTGGTGAACGTCGTTGGTAACTTTTTGCTTGTTCCTGCCTATGGCAGTTGGGGAGCTGCATGGGTCGGTGCTCTGACTTATGCGTCGTTCTCGTTTACTACGCTGCTGATGTGTCGATCAATCCGTCGGATACCTTATCCATGGAAGAGCAGTGTTCTCATCAGTGCGGGCCTCTGTGGCACCTATGTGGTGTTGCGATACGGACTGTTTCCGTCGGTCGGTTTATGGACAGAACTACTGGCATCCGTCGGTTGCTGTGCTGCCTGGGCCGTTGCACTTTTCGGCCGTGATGGTCTGGAATGGTGGTCGACTCGAAAAATTCCGGTTCCGTCATCTGAGGCAACATTGCCCGAGTCTGAGGCGACTCGAATAAATCAGAGTTCTGCAGGAACAGTTTCTTCACGTGCCCGCGTCGCTAACGAAATCATGGCCCCCGAAACCGTCATCGCGTGATTTGACAACATGAAACGATTCCTGAAGCAATCTCTGTCGGCGTTGTCTGCGGCTATCGTGTTTCCTGCGGTCTGTCTGTTCCAGTTGCAGGCGGCTATCTCCGGAGCGGATCGCGTCTTTGGCAACTGGAGCCAACTGTTCAGCCTTATTCCTGGCCTGACAGGCGTCTATCTGCGACACGCTTTCTACCGCCGGACAATGAAAGGCTGTGGGCCGGACGCCTGTGTGTCTTTTGGGACGCTGTTTTCTCATCCAGGCGTCTCGCTCGGCCGGTCGGTCTACATCGGAAACTACTGCTCGATCGGAGACGTTACCATGGAAGACGACGTGCTGATTGCCTCGCATGTTTCGATAATGAATGGCTGCCGTCAGCACGGTACAGATCGGCTGGATATTCCGGTGCGTGAACAGACCGGGGTCTACGAACCGGTGACCATTGGTTGTGATTCGTGGATTGGTGAGCGAGCCACCGTGGCGGCGAATATCGGCCGGCATTGCATCATCGGAGCCGGTGCTCTTGTCTTATCGCCGGTGCCTGATTACAGCATCGCGGTCGGTGTCCCCGCGCGAGTCATTCGGGATCGCCGACAACCGCAGCCAACCAACGACATTGAAGCATCGCTTGATCGGGCAGATTGCATGGTGAAAAGTTTGCTCTCGACCGCCCTCAATTGATAAGTGTTTCAACTTTCATGGGCGGTTCCAAAATCACCGCTCGCTTGAATCCACTGGAGACTGAACCGGTGAGCCTGCGTTCGCTAAGGCTCACTTGTCACACCCTACGAGAAACGGTGAAATTTGTAGGGTGTGACAAGTTCGCCCGGCGAATGCAGGCACACCATTCAGGGTTACTCTTTTGAACCAAACCCTTCGCGGGAAGCAAAGCCTGGGCCAAGCGGATGCGCGGAATGCGTTTTGGGCATCAAACGAAAAAAAAGGAGCACTCTGCAGACAAGTCCGCAGAGTACTCCCTCAAGTTGTTCGACCGGACGGCGATCGTAAGTTCAGCGGTTGAACTTTGATCTGACTAGAATTCGCCCATCACTTCCCCACCGGACTTTGTCCCCAACGCACCCCAGATACCATAGGGGCTGCGAGCACCAAGAGTGGTGCTGACGGCGAGGTTACCGGTGTCGATGTTCTCGGAAATGTACCGTACAGAGCCGTCTGCCAGAAGAGCCTGAGCTCCGCCGGTGTGATAGCTGCTGGCCGCAAACATACCGACGGCTCCGTCAGCATTGCCGTTGGCGTCATTGATGCAGGAAGGTCCGTTCGGAGGAGTTACTGTATAGAATGAATTGATTTCTGGCTGGCCATCACACCAGATTGAACTGAATCGGCCCTTAATCCCAGCGCCTGTTGAATAGCGGGCTCCGGCTCGAATCGGAGCGGCTGCAGCGATGCAAGCTCCGGGATTAGTCGTGATTGTTCCGATCCCGGTGATAACTCCCTGACCAATCATCGGAGTGCCGGTACCGCCAATTCCGAAATTCGCCATCATGCGTTCACTGATTGCCACGGTATTGCTCGTGCCATCGGTGATGTCACGTACCCCAAAACAGCGACGCAGGCAGAACAGTCCGTTGACATTCTGAGCATCGCGCCCCGTACCGGCGTCTACACCGATATAGTCGCCACGAGAAAACGCATAACTGTTGTTACCGCGAGCAGAAAGGATCCCAGGATCTGACGGGCACAGAAAACCCGCAAATCGCTGAGTGTACCTGGCGACGCTAACGCCGCCGCTCCATGGCGCTGAACCACCGTCGGGGATTGGAGGTGTCGTGGTCGCATTTGGGACTGTGATCTGGGAGTAGAGTGCTGCCTGTTCGAGATACGGAAGCAGGGC